>JAZPZS010000115.1:0-13994 GCA_045544835.1 Bacteroidaceae bacterium
GCCATTAAGTTTAAGTTGCTGCTACGAATGTTTGCTGTCATCAAACGCGGAACGCCATTCGTAAGGAAACCTGATTTTATTTATCAATAGACATCAAAAAACTGCAAATATATTTGGTGATATCCTATATTTCTGTGTGAGCCTAATCCACTGGACCTGGCTTTCGCGTTTTTCGCGTGATCTGCGTGAAGTCAAAATCATCCGCGTGTCAAGGAACTTGAAAGGCTGTTAAACCTTATTTCTACCGCAAAGATACAACCTCAAAACACCAATGTCAATACCCTGAATGCCAGTGCACTTGCAAATAAAATAAGAGGTTCGTTTGCAAAAAACGGAACAATAGATTATCTTTGTTGGGCAAAGAGAAAAACATTTCTACTTGCAAGTAGAAATGTTTCTAACTGCAAATAGAAATTGTTCTGCCTGCAAGTAGAAAGTGCTCTGTCTGCAGGTAGAAAATACGTAGGACAAGGAGAAATCCAAGAGCCTACAACCGCGCAGCGTAGCGAGAGCAATGATCAGCTTGCTTCATCAATGCCGAGCAAGCAAGTGGACATAAATGTAACATTTATAAACTCAAAAACTTATAAACTCAAAACCTAAAAAATACCACCATGAAAGTAAAGAAATCAAAGCATGTGCAGAATTATCGCGATGGCTATACTCCCGTAGTACGTTGTTCACTGAGTCGGCGTCATAAAGTATCGGGTCCCGATGGGGAGGAGTCGTGGTGCACGGGCGTGTCGGTAGCCTTCCCGCAGAAAGTTGACATTGAGCAGATGGCCATCAGTGCCAACAATGCCACCACGGCCACTCCATCGGACGTGAAGCTCGTATGGGACGTGTTGCGAACACAGATTATCGATGCCCTGAGCCACGGCCACCGTGTGCAGCTCGACGGCTTGGGCTCGCTCACCATGGAGCTGAGCAACCATACGGGATCAACGCCTCCCACGGGCAAGGACGTAAAGATTAGTGGCATCCGCTTCCGTGCCGACAAGCACCTGCTCGACCGCCTTGCCGATGTAAAGTTTCAGGTAGAGGGCAAGGTGCGCCAGCCTCTGTCGGCTCCCGAACTGGCTGATGCGCTGTACGAACACTTCGAGACACACGATGACATCACAGTCAGCCAGTTTGCCCGCATCAGCCACTATGCCACCAGCACCTCGTACCAGAAGCTCAACGACTATGTAGCGCACGGAGAGATGGAGCGTGTGCCTCGCGTCAATGGCTGCTTCCGCCCTACGAAGGGAAACTTTGGGAGGGAGTAAACGAGCCCATTGATACAATATTTATAGCACAACTGGAGATTTACACTTTTTGCACCACAATCCACTGAGCGCCAAAGCAGTTACACCGAAAAGAATTACACAAAGATTTACACTTTTCGTACACATCTTTGGGCTATATGCTATTCACGGGAGCTACCTTGAAAGATAGCTCCCGTGATGCTGTGTGTAGATATTGCGCGGCTATTTAATCACAACCAGTTTTCCATTGACGATGTATATGCCATTTACAGGATGCTGTACTCGGCGTCCCATGAGGTCGTAGATTACGGTTGATGGTTGATGGTTGATAGTTGAGGGCTCAATGGATGTGGGTTCCTCGTCGGAGGGAGTGTACTCATGCAGTGTCCACAGGGAGCAGGCGTTGTTGGCACCGGGGCCGCCAGCGTGGGTGTTGGGCTGAAGGTTGATGATGGAGCCGTCGCTGCATCGGGTGCCGTTGTTGTTGAGGTACTTGTCGCCACTGAGGCCGAAGGTGACCACGTCGGGAGTGTGGGCCGGTACGCCTAGGGTCCAGGCGGTGCTCTTTGTGGTGCTGGCGGTGAGGTTGGTTCCATCGCTGTTGATGTACCTGCCCGATACGACGCTCCTGATGTAGTAGGTGCCCGCTGTGGCGCCTGGCTCGAAGGCAAAGCGGGTGCCCTGCGCCGAGCGGCCGTTGATTACCGTACCGTCGTCGCTGATGAAGCGCTCGGTATTGTGGGCTGCTGAGGAGCGGCACTCGAGGGTGTAGTGCTTGCTGGTGTCGAGCGAAGGACCTGCGTAGGTGACGCTAATCGTGCCCCTCTCGGTGTCGACAGCAATCTCGGCGGTGTAGAGGGAGAGGGCTTTCGCCTGAACGTCGTCGGCGGTGAGGAAGCGGGTGGAGGTGATTGTTGCTCCATAGGCATAGTCGGTGCCCTCAAAGGTGACGCCACCGCCAGCGTGGCCGGAAACCTCTACGGTGTAGTCCACGAGGTATACGTTGGGGTTCTCGAGGATGTAGAGCACCGAGCCGTGGTCCTCCTTCGTCCAGTTGCGCACGGGGATGGTGGCTTCGTTGGTGACGATGCAGGCGAAGCTTTGCGACTGCAGGCTGTAGCCGCCACCGGCGTGGATGGCGAAGGTGTTGTCGTCGCTATTGTCGTAGATGGCATCGAGGGCCGTCTTCGTGGTGGTGAACTTATAGTCCCTGCCACTGCGGGTGACGTAGGCCTTACGCTCGGGCTGGTAGAGATAGTACTTGCCGTCTTCCTGGAGGATCTGCCACACGACGGTGGTGTCGTAGGGGTTCACCTCTTCCTGGAAGATAGAGGCAGCGGCTTCATTGCTGGTGATACCGTTATGCGAGTGGTTGGTAACCCCGCGGAGACTGACGTACTCATCGGTCAGCGTGGGGTTGTAGGCAAAAAAACCTTCACCGCTCTTGGCTTTGATGTGATAGAGCTTGTAGTTCTTCAGCTCGGCGAGGGTGGCTATCTGGCTGTAGGGCGCTGCACTGACGGTGTAGGCAACCTTGACCGTGCGGCCCACGAGGGTGACCGTAGCCTCGTAGCCGTCGAGGACGATGGGGAGCGCCTGTTCGGCGGTGAAGAACTGGGTAGCATTGACCGTGTCGCCGTGGCAGGACTCGATGTTGGCATATACGACACCGCCAAGGCTGTTGTCAGGGAGGCCGGTGACCTCTACGAGGTAGGGCTGCACCTGCTGCATATCGCCCTTGATGCTCACCTGACTGCCGCGCAGGTACTCGGCGGGTATCTCATAGGTGCCGTCGCCAGCGATGGCGCTGTAGGGGATGTCGACCTGCACCCAATTGGGGTTGCCGTTGTCGTCAAGCTCTATCGCGTTCACATTGTAGCCATACTTGAGGGTGAAGCCATACTGAACGAATCCAGGAGCGGGTATGATCTTCACCTTCAGGGACTGTCCGTAGGCGGTGACATAGTTCTGCAAGGCGCTTTCGTCAGATGCCAGCACGATGTCGCCATTGAGCTGCGAGGCATTCACGGTTACCTCATCGCTATGCACGTCGAGCATGACATCGGTGATGGCTCCACCATCCGAGATGATGGTGCTGCCGCCCGCGGGGTTGAGGTTGTCCCAGTCGACCTTATAGCGCATGCGGTAGAAGCCTGCGGGGGTGCCTGCAGGTACGATGAACTTGGGCACGCCGGCACTGATGGTGTTGCCGTTGGCTGTGGTGGTGCCGTCGCTCTTGTACCATGTGCCGCCTGTCTGTGCGGCGCTGTAGCTGACCACGTCGCTGCCTGTGGCAGGGGTGCCGTTGGCATTTACCGTATAGTCGAAGCGGCCATCGCTGTTCCAGTCGACGTATACGTAGCCGCTCATCCAGTTGCCCGAGTAGTTGAAGGTGGGCTGCACCTCGGCACCTGCCTTGGCCGAGAATACGCTTTGGGTGGTATTGTCGGAGTATACCTTGCCCTTGATGGCTGTCGATGAGTAGCTGACACCTGCCGAGGTGAGGCCTACGCTGTTGAGCTTGCGGTCGTTGCGTGTAGTGGCCGCGTCCTTCTCATAGGTGAGGGCATACTTGTCGGTCGAGAAGCGCTTGTCGGGGTTGTTGTCGATGACGATCTCGTCGAAGTAGGCATACCAGTCACCGGCGTCGGCATGGGGTGAGCGCACATCGGGCACGATGACGAGTGCGTGGATGTCGATACCGCTGTCGACCTTCTCCTCCTTGGAATAGGAGAATCCCTTGAAGCTGACCACGATGTCCTGCCAGCCCTCCTTGGGCTTGATGTTACTGGTTGTGGTGGCCCAGAACTGCTCGTCCTCGCCGGTCTGCCACTCCCAGCTCTTCTCCAGTCGCTTGCCAAGGCCAATGACCATCATACGGCTATCGGCGGGCTTCTCCTTGAGGTAGGTCATGATATGGATATACTGTAGCTGCTTGGTCATGCGGATGGGCTCCTTCAGGTCGATACGTAGTCCGAAGGTGTTGCTTCCGTAGCGGCTGCGGCGTAGCTTCACCACCTTCTCGGTGGCATTGGGAGCAACACCCAGTACCTCATCGGTCACAGTGTCGGGGTTGGCTATGACGGCTGCGTCATAGTCGATGACGGGGGTCTCGGCACGGAAGGGACTCTCCTCCCATGAGTCGTAGACGCTTATCTTCTTGTAGTCTTCGGTGTCGAAGGATATCTTGGTTTGCGCTGATGCGGTGAGTCCGAAAAACATCAACGCGGCAGAAAGGATGATATTCTTTTTCATAGGTTCTGTTTTTTTTATGATTAGTGTTGATGTTTACATTAATATACGTTCAAGTTAGAGAGCAACGGACAGGCGCGGCTGTCAAGGATGGTGATGCGCAGCTGCTTGGCACTGTATCCGTTGCCATAGCTGTTGCTGGTGCTACCATTCAGGGGGATGATGCGCTTGTAGCCCACGGTCGTGGTCTGCATGTTGGGGCAAAGTTCGGTCCATGTGGAGCCGTCTTCGCTGTACTCAATCTTGAAGTCCTTGATGCGCTGGCCCAGCTTGATGGGCTCCTGCATCACGAGGTAGCGGATGGTCTGCGGAGTGTCCCATGTGAGCGTAATGGTGGCGTTGAGGTCGCCATCGTTGGTGCCCCAGTAGGTCTCCTTGTCGCCGTCGGTGATGTTGGTAATCTCATACTTGCCGCCTGTGCGGGTGTCGTCCACCTCGATCTGCGCAGTCTTGGCGTAGTCGGTAGCTGGGGAATCGAGTCCCTCGATGGGCCATGCGAGGCGCTCGTGGAGCAGCTTGCCCAGCTTCTTGAGCTCGTTTACCGTGTTGGTGGGCAACACGCCATATTGGTCGGGCGGACAGTTGAGGATGAGCGTAGCGTTGCGGCCTACCGTCTCAAGATACATCTGGAACAGGCGGTCGGCACTCTTCATCGACTCGCCCTGATGCCAGAACCATCCGGCACTGGTAGCCTTGGCATCGCTCTCGCCAGGGTTCCAGAACCAACCGTTGATGTCGCCCTCTTCGCGCACGACGGTCTCGGACATGTAGTCCGTCATGGCCCAGTCGGTTTCGCCGGCATAGCCCGACTCGTTACCGATCCAGCGGGCCTCACCACCTACACCCCACATGACGCAGTTGGGAGCGATGCGGTGTACACGGGCACGCAGGTTGGGTATGTCGTAATAGATGTCGGCATCGATGTTGCGGCTGCCGCCCTCGCCACCGTAGTAGCCGTCGCCACCGCGAGCACCGTCGAACCACATTTCGAACTGGTCCGAACCATACTCGGCCAGCTCCTCGCACTGCTTGAGGAACACCTCGGTCACATAGGTATCCTTGCCGTAATGAGCCGAGTTGCGGTCCCACGGAGAGATGTAGAAGCCATACTTCATATTGTGCTTCGTGCTTGCCTTGGCAAACAGTTCGGGGATATTGGCTGTGCGGCCATACTCGCTGCCCGAACCGGTAATATTATGTGTGGTGGTCTTGGTGGGCCATAGGCAAAAGCCGTCGTGGTGCTTCACCACGGCGATGCCGCCACGCATGCCGGCAGCCTTCACCGATGTCACCCACTGCTCGGGGTTGGGCATAGCCTTGGGGGCGTAGATGCTCTCATCTTCGTCACCAAAGCCCCACTCCTTGCCGGTAAAAGTGTTCATGCCGTAGTGGAAGAAGGCATAGAATTCCGTCTCGTTCCACAAAATCTGGCGCTTGTGAGGTACAGGGTGGCAGGGAGCTGGTACATTGTCCGGGTTGGGCAAGTCGTACACCTGAGCAACTCCCGCAATCGGCATTATTAGACCGAAAAGTAAAGTTTTGATTTTCATAAACAGTTCTTAGTTTCTAAAGTTGTAAGATTAGATTGCAATATCAAAAAAATTGTCACAAAGTTAATGGCAAGTAGCCAAAAGTACCCTTCCCTATTTGTTAAAGTTTCTTAAAGCTGCTAATTATAAGCGTATAGAAACCATCAATGCCATCATTTTCGTCACTGTCTGCAGCATCATCACTATGTTTTGCACACTTGACATTGCAAGTACTCATCATCAGCAAATCCTAAACAATAGGCCGTGAAGCATTGTTAATGAGGAACCCGACTGGATTAATAATTCCTAACCCCTAAACATTACCTTAAAGCAACAATGGAAAAGAAACGACTGACCTCGGCCAACGGACGCCCTGTGGCCGACAATCAAAATTCACAAACAGCAGGACAGCGCGGTCCCATACTGATGCAGGACCCGTGGTTGATAGAGAAGCTGGCACATTTTGACCGCGAGGTGATACCCGAGCGGCGTATGCACGCCAAAGGATCGGGTGCTTACGGTACCTTCACCGTGACGCACGATATCACCCGATATACGCGGGCAGCCATCTTCAGCAAGGTGGGCAAGCAGACGGAATGCTTCGTGCGCTTCTCCACCGTGGCGGGTGAGCGCGGAGCGGCCGATGCCGAGCGCGACATCCGCGGATTTGCCATGAAGTTCTACACCGAAGAGGGCAACTGGGACCTTGTGGGAAACAATACGCCGGTATTCTTCTTGCGCGACCCGCTGAAATTTCCTGATCTGAACCATGCCATTAAGCGCGACCCGCGCACCAACATGCGCAGTGCTTCGAACAACTGGGACTTCTGGACACTGCTGCCCGAAGCGCTCCATCAAGTAACCATCACGATGAGTCCGCGTGGCATCCCCCTGTCGTATCGCCACATGCACGGATTCGGTAGCCATACCTACAGCTTTTATAATAAGGATAACAAACGCACCTGGGTGAAGTTCCATCTGCGCACACTGCAAGGTATCAAGTGCCTCACCGATGAGGAGGCCGAAGCCATCATTGCCAAGGACCGCGAGTCGCACCAACGCGACCTCTACGAGAGTATCGAGCGAGGCGACTATCCCCGCTGGCTCTTCCAGGTGCAGCTGATGACCGAGGAGGAGGCGATGAACTATCGTATCAACCCATTCGACCTCACCAAGGTATGGCCTCACGGTGACTTCCCCTTGCATGATGTGGGCATATTGGAACTCAATCGTAATCCCGAGAACTACTTTGCCGAGGTGGAGCAGGCTGCCTTCAATCCCATCAACGTGGTAGAGGGCATTGGTTTCTCGCCTGATAAGATGTTGCAGGGACGACTCTTCTCTTACGGCGATGCCCAGCGCTATCGCTTGGGAGTAAACTTGGAGCAGATACCTGTGAACCGTCCTCGCTGCCCCTTTCATGCTTACCATCGCGACGGTGCCATGCGCGTGGATGGCAACTATGGCTCCACCAAAGGCTATGAACCCAACAGTTGGGGCGAGTGGAAGGACTCGCCTCACACCAAGGAGCCACCGCTCCCACTGCATGGCGATGCCTACAACTACAACGAGCGGGAGTACGATGACGACTACTATAGCCAGCCAGGCGACCTATTCCGCCTGATGCCTCCCGAGGAGCAGGAACTACTCTTTGCCAATACGGCACGTGCCATGGGCGATGCCGAATTATTCATCAAACGCCGCCACATACGCAACTGCTACCGTGCCGATCCACACTATGGTGAGGGGGTAGCGCGAGCCATGGACATAAAGCTGGAGGAGGCGCTGAACGAAGACAAGATGTAGGCGGCACTTACGACACCACATTCTGCGGACAACCTTCGAGATAGGCTCGGAGGTTGTCTTTGCATATATGGAGCAGACGGGTGCGAGCCTCGAGCGTAGCCCAGGCGATATGGGGTGTGACAAAGCTGTTGCGGGCATGGAGGAGCGGAGAGTCGCTACGGGGTGGCTCCTCGCACAGTACATCAATGCCGGCAGCATAGAGCACTCCGCCGTTAAGAGCATCGGCCAGAGCCTGCTCATCGACAACAGGGCCTCGCGAGGTATTGATAAGTATAGCGGTAGGCTTCATCAGCGCCAGGCGCTCGGCATTGACGAGCTGGCGGGTATCGGGAGTAAGCGGACAGTGCAGGCTCACCACATCGGAGGTGGCAAACAGCTCATCAAGCGACAGCTTGGCAACACCCTCGGGCAACGCATCCTGCGGCTTGGAGGTATAGGCTGCCACATGCATATCGAAGGCTTGAGCAAGACGGGCAACAGCCATGCCCGTACGTCCCAGTCCCACGATACCCATCAACTTGCCACGGAGCTCCATGAGCGGCGTGTCCCAGTAGCAGAAGTCGGGATTGGTAGACCAGCGTCCTGCCCTATTCTCCTCGGCATAATGGCCTATGCGCTGCGTGATATTCAAGAGGTGGGCCATCACGGTCTGCGCCACCGAGTCGGTACTATAAGCGGGGATATTGGTCACGGTGATGCCATGCCTGCGGGCTGCCTCTACATCAATTATATTATAGCCGGTAGCCTGCACACCGATATATCGCAAGCGGGGTAGCTGCGCCATCTCACGTTCGCCAAAGATCACCTTATTGGTAAGCACAGCATCGGCATCAATGGCACGGGCGATGAGTTCGTTAGGGGAAGTACGGTCATAGATGGTGAGCGTACCGAACTGCCGCAAGCAGTCATAGGAGAGGTCGCCAGGGTTGAGGGCGTAGCCGTCGAGGATTACGATATTCATATCTTAATTATGAATTGTGAATTATGAATTCTCCGGGTTCTCTGAATCCTCCGAGCACCCCGGGTTATCCTTTATTAATATCTGTCTTTCCAGAGATAGTGCATCCGCTCCTTCATCTTCTCCTCGGCAGCATTGGGCTGGGGAGTCCAGAGACGGGTGCCGGTGAGCTCATCGGGGAGGAACTGCTGCTCCACGAAATGGTTCTCATAATCGTGAGCATACTTGTAGCCGTCGCTGTAGCCGAGCTCCTTCATCAGCTTGGTAGGGGCATTGCGCAGATGCAGCGGCACAGACAGATTGCCCGTCTGCTCCACAAGGCCGAGGGCGCTGTTGATACCCATATAGGCCGAGTTGCTCTTGGGACTCGTAGCCAGATATACCGTAGCCTCGGCAAGGGGAATACGCCCCTCGGGCCAGCCTATCTTCATCACCGCATCGAAGGCTGCATTGGCAATGAGCAGCGCGTTGGGATTGGCCAGTCCGATATCCTCAGAGGCCGAGATGACGAGTCGGCGAGCGATGAACGAGGGGTCCTCGCCACCCTGTATCATGCGGGCAAGCCAGTAAAGTGCTCCGTCGGGGTCGCTGCCACGGATAGACTTGATATAGGCCGAGATGATATCGTAGTGCATCTCGCCATTCTTGTCGTAGGCGAGCGGATTCTGCTGCAGACGCTCGGTGACAATGGCATTGGTGATGATTACCTCATCGCTATTGTCGGCCTCAACCACCAGTTCCAGCGTGTTGAGCAGCTTGCGGGCATCGCCTCCCGAGAAGCGCAGCAGGGCATCGGTCTCACGGACGGTGATGCGGCGTTGCTTCAGGTAGACGTCTTCAGAGATGGCGCGATCGAGGAGTTCGAGCAGGTCGTCCTTCTCCAACGACTTCAATATATAGAGTTGGCAGCGCGAGAGCAGCGGACGGATAATCTCGAACGAGGGATTCTCGGTGGTGGCACCAATGAGCGTCACTATACCGCGCTCCACGGCAGCGAGCAGCGAGTCTTGTTGCGACTTGTTGAAGCGATGTATCTCGTCGATGAAGAGGATGGGACTGTTCTTGGCAAAGATACGGTTCTTCTGCGCACTCTCGATAACCTCGCGCACATCCTTCACACCCGAAGCCACGGCATTAAGTGTATAGAAGGGCACTTCAAGACGGTTGGCGATGATGTGGACCAAAGTCGTCTTTCCCGTTCCCGGAGGTCCCCAGAGAATAAACGAGGATATACGCCCCGACTCTATCATACGGCGCATCACAGCATCCTTACCTACGAGATGCTTCTGTCCTATATAATTATCAAGCGTCGACGGACGCAAGCGTTCGGCCAATGGTTCCATAGCTATCCTGTGTTAAGGCTTAGATTTAGGGGATTGCTCCAGTGCCGTACTCTCAGCACCAAACACTAAACACTAAACCAATTTATTTGCAAAGTTATCATTTTTTCTGTAGTTTTGCATCGGACAACTACGAAAAATGCTCTCGATACTCATACCTACATATAACTACGATTGCCGCCGCCTCGTGAGTGATCTGCACCAACAGGCCGAGCTGGCTGGTATTGCCTACGAAATCATCGTGGCCGACGATGCCTCACCGAAACCTATATATAAGGAGAAAAATAGGGAGATAAACACTCTGCTCCACTGCCGCCTCATCGAGTTGCCCAAGAACGTGGGTCGAGCCCGCATACGCAATCGCTTGGCCGACGAGGCGCAATATGAGTGGCTACTATTCATGGATTGCGATGCCGAGGTTATCAGCCCCACCTTCATCACCGATTACCTGCGCCATACCGATGCCGAGGTCGTCTGTGGCGGACTGTGCCATGCCGATATTCTACCCTCACCTACAGTTAGCCTGCGCTATGCCTATGAGAAGAGAGCCGATAAGCGTCGTGCTGCACGTTACCGTGAGCGGAAGCCCTATGAGCAGTTCATTACCTTTTGTTTTATGGTACGCGCCTCGGTGTTCCATACGATACGTTTTGACGATTCCATTACGGAGTACGGACACGAGGACACGCTTTTCGGTATAGAACTGGAGAAAAGGGGTGTCGACATACGTCATATCGACAATCCGATGTGTCAAGGTGGAATAGAAACCAACGAGGAATTCCTTAAGAAGACACGCGCGGCACTGCGCAATCTCGCATCTATGGAGAGTTCCATGCAGGGGCACTCATCGCTCCTAAGCGCTTATGGTCTGCTGAAGAAGTTCAGACTACACCAACTTGCAGCCCGCTGTTTCATCAAGCAGGAACAGCGCCTCACCCAGCAGCTGACAGGTCCTTCGCCCCAACTACCGCTCTTCTTCGTTTATAAATTGGGATATTTTTGCGCCATTAAGCAAGGGTAGCACTACTTGCCCAACCATTTGCGCAGAGTGAAATAGAAGTTTTCGACCAAGGCAAACAGGCGATACGACCTGAACGGATAATACCCCAACTTCACGCGCAGCGACAGAGGGATACGCTTGCGTTCTACCGTCCCCAACATACGCGCTATGCGTTCCTCAATCTCCTTCCTTTCGGTTGGAGTAAATGTGTCGCGATAGGTGTAATAGAGCCAATAAGCATCTACGATATTCAGCCATCGATGAGTCTCATATTTGTTGAGGATGGCTGTAGGGTGGGTAATTGTACCTTTGTCGACCTCTTGCTGCAGCGTGCGCTTCATGCTTAGGTTAGCATCCATATAGTCGAACCGCAATATGGACAGGCGCGTGGTCATGGATGCTTCGTGGCGTCGATAATAATATATGCCTTGGGAGAGTACCACTTTGCGTGAATGCAAGAAATGGGAGCGTGTCGTATTATCGTCGCTATAGAGACGGCACGAGGTATCATAAGGATACTCATGGTGGATAGATGCACGCACCATATACACTCCGTGCAGACTCCAGTCGAGCGAGAGCTCGAAGGCCTCCTCGCCTGTGAAAGAACGCTTCGGCGTACGATTACAATAGGGTTCGGACCTACCTTCTGATTCGTGATAGTATGTCAGCGCAAACAGCGCGCAGTCGATGTCCTCTTCCGCCGTCACGGCACGATAGGCCTGCTCGATGGCATCAGGTGCCAACCAGTCATCACTATCGAGCATCATCACATACTCCCCGGAGGCTATACGCAGGCCTTCATTGCGTGCTATGGCCTGGCCCCGATTCTCCTTCATGGGGATGACACAGACGCGGCTGTCGGCTTGGGCATACTCCTGCAGGATATCCAACGATCCGTCGGTGCTGCAGTCATCGATGCAGATAATCTGAATGTCCTCGAACGTCTGTGCACATACGGAGTCAAGACATTCCCTCAAATAGTTTGCGGTATTGTACACCGCTATCAGTACAGCCACCTTGCTCATCGTTTACCCAGTTTTCTTTTTACTTTATCCACAAGCAATAATACGGCATCTGACTCACGGCTCAGTACCCGATACGATATCCACAGCGACAGCGACAGGGCGCAGATATAGATGGCAACCCTTAGCCACACCACGGGCTGTAGGGAGGCATACACGCATGAAGCCAGCAAGAAGAACTGACACAGATATCCTTTGGCAGGGCGTAGAGAGAAGCGGAAGCCATATTTGGCACCATAGAATGTGTGTATGAACACAAAGTCGAACAGGCTTGCCAGTGACAGCGCACATCCCGCTCCCATCAAGCCATAACGGGTAAAGGAGAAGGGAATGGCAACAGCAATGAAGATATCATAAACAAACTCTGCCGAGAGGTAGGTGAACGATTCCCCTTTAGCTAATGCCAAATAGGCTACGGGGAGTGTCATCGCCTTGAAAAGCAGGTAGAAAGCAGCGCAAACAGCCATGGGAGCCGACTGAGCGAATTCGGCCGTATAGAGCACACGGATGATGAGCGGCATGGCAATAATCTCCATAATGAGGCAAGGAACTATCAGCAGGACGCAAACCTCAATCTGCCTGTTGACAGTAACATTCATCCTGCGCACATCGTTGGCTATTACCGATAGGCGGGGAAAGAAGTCGGCCTCCACGGAGGAGAACATCAGACTTCCTAACGTGATGGCCAAGAAATACCCCGTATTATAGAAACCTAGCAAATCAAGATTTGAGTGACGAAGGATAAACGAATGGATAAACCAGTCGGCACCCTGCCCCAACATGCCGGCCAAAAGGAAGGCCACGCCCAGCTTGATCATGGGCACTCCTTGCCGGAAGTACTTCATGGAAAGGATAGAGGTATGCCAGGGAACGACTTTCGAAGAACTGTTGAGGTGAATAAACAAGATGACCGCATTGCTAATCAGCAACGAGAGCACCACTCCCCTGACTCCCAAGAAATAGTAGCAAGGGACGCATGACAGTAGCGTACCCAAAGTTGACAATACTGACACCGCAGCGATTCTCTTGAGGCGCTTCATGCCTTTGAGTATGGCCAGTTCGCCTCCAGTAATTGCCATCATGGCAACCACCAGGGAGAGCACGCAGAATTCGGTTGTATAATCGTAGTTGCCAAAACTCCACAAACTAATCCACGGGGCGAGGAAAAGGCACACCATTCCGCCCAATAAAGCCGTCAACAGGCTCCATAAGCGAACCGTATCGATAATGTCTCTGACCTTTCCCTGGTCTTCGAGTTCGGACAGCTCGGCGATATGCTTCACAGCGCTGAACGAAATGCCAAAGTTGGTCGTCTGATTGATTAGGCTCATCACCTTGTTATACATGCTAATCAAGGCTATACCCGAAGAGCCCAATAGCCATGCTGCCAACTTGGTTTTCACCACACTGATAAGCAAAGTGGTGGTCTGAGCGCCACCGAACAGACCCGTATACTTCACGATGTGGTCATAGGTCACATCGTTATCCGCTATGTTATCGTGTTTTTCTTCTGCCATAACTTATTATAGAACGCAAAGGTACGTCCTTTATTTGAATGTTCCGACAAAAAAGCATAAAAAAGAGGCGAGCAACTGCCCGCCTCTTCTGTCGATATATATACAATATCTATTAGAGTTCGATTTTCTTGTAGCGCGGTACGAGCACCTTCATGATAGACCATGCGATGAGGTAAGCTACGGCACATATGCAGAATACGACCATGTAGCCACCCTGCTTGCCGTCGAAACCGAATACAGAGAATGCCTCGCCCAATCCTTCTGAGTAGGTGAAGAGCCAGCCTGCACCCTTATTGATGAGGAACGAGCCGATACCACCT
>JAZPZS010000116.1:0-4662 GCA_045544835.1 Bacteroidaceae bacterium
CTGCGGTCCGCGAGGCGTAGGCAAGACCACCTGTGCACGCATCTTCGCCAAGTCAATCAACTGCGAGCACCTCACCCCCGAGGGCGAGGCCTGCAACGAGTGCGAGTCGTGCCGCGCCTTCAACGAGCAGCGCTCCTATAATATACATGAGCTGGACGCAGCGTCGAACAACTCAGTGGACGATATACGCGAGCTCATCGACCAGGTGCGCATACCGCCACAGATAGGCCGATACAAGGTGTTCATCATCGATGAGGTGCACATGCTGTCGACAGCGGCGTTCAATGCCTTTCTCAAGACACTGGAGGAGCCGCCACGCCACGCCATTTTCATCCTCGCCACTACGGAGCGCCACAAGGTGCTGCCCACTATCCTTTCGCGCTGTCAGATATATGACTTCACGCGTATCGAGCTGAGCGACATCGTAGAGCATCTGGCCAACGTGGCCGCCAAGGAGGGTGTGAAGACCGAAGAGGCTGCACTGCACATCATAGCCCAGAAGGCCGATGGCGGTATGCGCGACGCACTCTCGCTCTTCGACCAGATGGTGAGCTACACGCAGGGCAACGTCACCTACCAAGGCGTCATCGGTAGTCTCAACATATTGGATTATGACTATTACTTCCGCTTCACGGATCTCTTCCTGGAACATAAAATCAGCGAGACGATGTTGCTTTTCGACGAGGTGCTGCGCCGCGGTTTCGACGGAGGCAACTTCATCACCAACCTCACCGCTCACCTGCGCGACCTGCTCGTGAGCCGTGAGCCAGCTACACTGCCACTGCTGGAGGTGAGCACCGACGTACGTGAGCGTTACCGCGAGCAAGCACAAAAGTGCCCTGAGAGGATGCTGATACATGCCATCAAGCTATGTAATGACTGTGACCTCAACTATCGCGCGAGTAAGAACAAGCGACTGCTCGTGGAGCTCACGCTCATACAGCTGGCGCAGCTCACGGGCGACCCCGATGAGATAGGCTCGGGGCGTGGCCCTAAGAAGCTGAAACCCCTATTCCAAAAGGCGGTAGCCACCGCCACAGCGAGCCAGCCGAAGGATAGTAAGCCGGCATCGCCAACGACACAAGCCGCAAGGATCACGTCGCAATCGACAACACAAGGCACAGGGCTACAAGGCTTAGCAGAAGCACCTGCCCGACAGGCGTATACGCATCGCCCCATGGGATTCTCCATCCGTTCACCCAAAGCGGGAAGCCCTACCCCACCCCAAGCTGCCAATAGTGCAAAAAGCAATCAGTCATACAACCCAGCACCGGAGCAGCAGACACTACCTGACCTACAAGTGTCAGAAGACGGAGTACGCATATGCTGGAAGCAGTTTGCCACCACACTCCCTAAAGAGGATGCAGCCTTGGCGGGACGACTCATGCACATACGCCCTTCGCTAAAGGAAGAAACTACCATCGACGTATCTGTAGAAAACGAGATGGTGGCAGCCGACATACGATCGATACAACCACGAATAGAGGCTTACCTGCGCCAACAGCTACAAAACGGCAAGCTCAGCATAACCATTACAATAAATAAGGGAGAGGCCACCGTACACATCTACGGACGCCTGGAACAATACATGATGATGGAAAAGCGAAATCCAGCCCTGTCACAACTGAAGACGTTGCTCGACCTCGACCTAGAGTAGCATCGGCAAGTACGTTACCACACGACAGGTGACTGTCCATGAGCTACCAGATACTCATTGGCCCTGCTGAAATGATGGTTCCCGAAGAACCCGTTATAAGCCGACAGAGGTGACGGATGAGCCGACGAAAGCACCAAATGACGGTCACGATCAATGAAGGCTCCCTTCTTTTGAGCATACGCGCCCCACAAGATAAAGACCAGATGCTCGCGCTCGGCGGCAAGCAGGCGTATGGCCGCATCGGTAAACTCCTCCCATCCCCGACGTTGGTGCGAGCCAGCTTGGTGAGCCTGCACCGTGAGCGTAGCATTGAGTAGCAACACCCCCTGACGGGCCCAACGAGTGAGGTCACCATTTGGTGGCAAGGGGGCACCTAGGTCGCTCTGTATCTCCTTGAATATATTCTGCAGAGACGGTGGGTTGGGCACCCCCTCGGCAACAGAGAAGCACAGCCCATGCGCCTGTCCCGGTCCATGGTAAGGGTCTTGCCCGATGATGACCACCTTGACCGCATCGAACGGACATTGGTCAAAGGCATTGAAGATGAGGCGTGCGGGCGGATAGACCGTGGTGCGGGCATACTCGGCACGCACAAAATCGGTAAGCTTCACGAAGTAGTCCTTCTCAAACTCAGGCAACAAGCGCTGCTTCCAACTCTCTTCAATACGAACGTCCATATCTATAATTTACAATTTACGGATTTACTATTTACTGTTGATATACTATTTGCCAAATTGTAAATCAAATCAGTGGTATCCCTGCCTCCTTGCACTCGGCACGCATCTCATCGGGCCAGATGCTGGACTGGATTTCTCCAATGTGGGCTTTCTTCAGGAAGAGCATGCACAAGCGCGACTGACCTATACCGCCTCCAATGCAGAGAGGAAGCGTATCGTCCAACACACGCCGATGGAAATAGAGCGATGCACGCTCCTCCTTACCCGTCAGGCGCAACTGCTCAAGCATCACCTCCTTGCTGACACGGATACCCATGGATGAGAGTTCAAAAGAGCGTCCCAGCAAATCGTTCCATACGATGATATCCCCATTGAGACCATTATATCCCTCCTCATTGGGAGTAGACCAGTCATCGTAGTCCGGAGCACGGTTGTCGTGTGGCTCGCCATTGCTGAGACGGCCACCGATGCCGATAATGAACACTGCGCCATACTTCTTGGCAATAGCATGCTCACGTTCCTTCGGCGTAAGACCCGGATACATCTGCATCAACTCCTCGGCATGGATAAAATGTATCTCCTCGGCCAATGTAGGCTTCAGCGCGGGGTACATCTCATACACCATGTACTCGGTGCGCAACATAGCGGCATAGATGCGTTCTACAATCTTCTTGAGAAACGCCACATTGCGGTTTTCCTCACTGATGACACGTTCCCAGTCCCATTGGTCAACGTAGAGCGAATGTAGATTACCCAGTTCTTCATCGGCGCGAATCGCATTCATGTCTGTATATATGCCATATCCTTGAGGGATAGCATACTCGGCCAGCGTTAGGCGTTTCCACTTAGCCAATGAATGAACCACCTCGGCACGCATGTCGCCCAAATCCTTAACAGGGAATGTCACAGCACGCTCCACCCCATTAAGGTCGTCATTGATACCCAATCCCTGCAACACGAAGAGCGGTGCCGTCACTCGGCGCAAGCGCAACTCGGTAGAGAGATTTTGCTGAAAGAACTCTTTTATCTGCTTGATGGCCAGCTCGGTCTGCTTAAGATCCAAGACAGGCTGATAGCTATCAGGTTTTATCAAATAACTCATACTCTGCTCTCGTTTAGCAATACAATAGGCAAAGATAGTTTATTTTTGTCAGATGAAGAATAGATAGCTATAAAAAACAGAGGAAACGACATCGGAGGAATAAAAAATAAACGAATTTATTTTGTTCTCCCTTCGGCTTGTTGTATCTTTGCACTCGAATGGTTCCGTAGCTTAGCTGAATAGAGCGTCAGATTCCGGTTCTGAAGGTCGTGGGTTTGAATCCCACCGGGATCACACCATCGATTATGATTATTCCCCTCGGGGACTCTACAAAGATAAAGGGTGCGTTCGGACGCGCCCTTTATCTTTTGTCGCCATTTGCATTTCCTGCAACAACATATCTTATCCGTCCGCCTATAGACTTATCATCCCCCCTGGCAAAGCGCCCTATACCCCTTGGCAGAGACTCCGCATACAAGAGTTCTCTGCCAAGGGTATACGCACTGATAGTGTGAGCGTTGTATATATCAAAGTATCGCGCCCGCGACTTCAGGAATCTCCCCTATAGTAAATTTTCGTTTGGGGCCTGGCAGAGTTGAATTGACAATTGAAAATTGAGAATTCCTAGCAGGTCCTCACGTCTAATGTTGTCCATCAACTATCATCCATCGTCCATCAACCATTAAGCCTAAAACCTCCCCGGCACCGGGGCATAGAAGCGGCTGTTTTTGCGGCCGAGGGCGCGGAGGTAGCCTTCGTCGACCAGCTCGTTGAGGTACTTGAGGGCAAGGTGCTTGGAGCATTCGCACAGCTGCTCCATCTGTGAGCGGTAGATGTAGGGGTGGTCGGCAAAGAAGGTGGCCAGGCGATGCTCCACGATGGTGCGGGTGAGCAGGGTGCGCACGGCATGGCCTCCGCTCACAATCTCGGCGCCGCGCAGCTCCTCCTTCAGCTCCTTGCAGGGGCGGAAGCTGATGCCCTTGACGATGACGTCGCGCTGGGTGACGCGGTCGTTGAAGTACTTGGGCTCTTTGAGGCCCAGTTTGAGACCGAACGAACCAATCTCGTCAATCTGCACGGTGCGTCCATCGAGGAGTGCGCGGCTCAGCTCGTGCCCCAGGGCTGTAAGCACGGCCACCACGTCCACCTTGTTGACGCTGGTGGCGAAGCCTATGCGCTCGGCCATCTCCTTGGTGGTCACTGGGGTGGAGGCTACTACGCTCACACCCATCAGGGGATTCTTCTCGGTGGCTTCGCCCTGGAGGTCGTACCTCGGGTTCAGCTGG
>JAZPZS010000117.1:0-16489 GCA_045544835.1 Bacteroidaceae bacterium
AAAATGGGTAAGTCCTATACGGCCAGCTCCCTTTGAACCCTCCAGGGCTTGACCGCAGCAAAGGTATTAGGTCGTAGCGGCGCGATATAGATTGCTTACCCACCCGCCTCTTTAGCTCAGTTGGCCAGAGCACGTGATTTGTAATCTCGGGGTCGTTGGTTCGAATCCGACAAGAGGCTCAAAAGAATGAAGGCTTGCTCTGATGAGTAAGCCTTCATTCTTTTAATTGCGTCTTGTATTTCCGTACAAAACTACACTACATAGATGCCATTTAATATTGTTTTTGAATTTACTTCACAAAATTGGCATAAACAATTTTGGTGTAGCTGTTTATGCTCGTTTATGAAATCAATATATGCATGGTGTCTTTGTACATTTCTACATTCTATGCAGCTGTTGTGTTATTGTACGATATTACTTGCTCAGCAGGCTGTCGATTGTAGCTACCAGGTCATTGAACTCGGGCTCAACGAAGCGGCGGGTGAGCTTGACGATACGGCCGTCGCGGTCGATGAGCACGTTGCGTGTGATGCCTGAATTTCGCAGGGCATAGCTGGCAAATACGTCGCCCTTCTCGTCGAGCAGCATCGGGTAGGTAGTGCCTATCTTGGCGGTGTATTCTTCTACTACTTCGCGCGGCTCTTCGCGGTCAACGCCTACGAGCACAAAGTCGGCGTTGTCTTTGTGGGGCTGCCAGATACGGCTTTCGATATGGGGCATCTCGCCACGGCAGATACCACACCAGCTGGCGGTGAACTGCAGCATCACGACCTTGCCGCGCAGGGCAGAGAGGATGAACTCGGTGCCGTCGGTGTACTTCAGCGTGAAGTCGGGAGCCATGTCGCCTACCTTCACCAGGTATTCGTGTTCGTATACGATGGTGTCTTGGGCAGGAGCCTGCTCGGCTGCTGCGGTTGCTTCACTTTTCTTGCTGGCGTTGTTGCAGGCAGCAAGCATCACGAGCGCTGCCATCAGAAATGTCATTTTTTTCATACTTATTATATATTAGTGTTTATTGTTGGCTGTTTTCTCCTTCCTGTGCCGGTAAAGCTGGTATGAGTTGAATACGTTGTGCCACACACTGTAGCATCCTCCTGCGATGGCTGTGGCTGGCGTGAGGAAGGTGTATGCCATCCAGATGGCGAAGACGGTGTTCTTCTGCCCGATGGCTTGCCCGGAGGCAATGTGGTCGCCTGTGGGGCGTCCGATGTGGCGTCCTACGGCAAACTGTATCCAGCAGCAGAGGAGGGTGACGATGGCTATGCCGAGGAGTGTGGTGGCGGGGATGTGACTGTGGACGATGGAGCGCGTGGTGACGGCGATGGCCATCGTGAGCGCTACCGTCCATAGGTAGAAGGCGGCATCGCCCGTGTTTTGCAGGCGGCGTGCCAGGCGGGGTAGGGTATAGCGGATGAGCCATGCCAGCAGGAGCGGGCAGAGGAGTGTGGGCGACACGTGGCGCAACACCAGGAGGAAGGTGTCGAGGAAGATCTGCCCTTCATGGGGGTTCACTAGCGGCACGATGAGGGGGATGAACAGTGCGGCGGCGATGTTGATGAGAATGATGTAGCTGGTCAGGTGCGCGGCATTGCCGCCGAGTTTGGCGCATACGACGGCCGCGGCGCAGGCCGTGGGGCAGATGAAGCATGTCATGGCGCTCTCAACCAGAAGACGACCTGACATATGCGGGAAGGCAATGAGCAGGCCCGCCATGAGGGCAAACAGACCTACCTGTATCAAGATGAGCCAGGCATGCCAGCGGCAGGGCTTGAGGTCGGAGGGGCGCAGCTTGCAGAAAGTAAGGAACAGCATGCCGAAGATCAGCGTGGGCTGCAGGATGCCTATCGCGCGGCTTACGGCTACGCCGGTGTCCGGAGGGAGTGGCAGTGCTGCGTAGATGAAGTACAGCAGTACCCCCAATGCAATGGAGATGGGGAGCGCCCAATTCTTGTAAAAGCAGATTGCTCGTTTCAGCAGATTCATATTCTATAAAAAAAGAGACCCAAGCATCGCTTGAGCCTCATAGTTGCGGAGAAAGGATTCGAACCAATGACCTTTGGGTTATGAGCCCAACGAGCTACCACTGCTCCACTCCGCGATGTTTTGATGGTGCAAAGGTACAGCTTTTTCTTTACAATGCAAATTTTTTTCTCTCTTTTTTCTTATTTTATTCCCTTTTCCCCTTTGTTCATCGTAAAATTTTGTACTTTTGCGGTCATTATGAGTATTACGGTTAGTAAAACAACGAACGTTTTGATCGAGGCGGCGCGTGTATTGTTTATTCGTAACGGCTATGACCATACTACGATGACAGACATTGCTCGCGAAGCCAAGAAGGGGCGCCGCACACTCTATGTACACTTTCCCAGCAAAGAGGTGCTGCTGCGCCGTGTCATTGAGATGGAGCTGAACAAGATTCTCGATGTGTTGCGTGCCATAGCCGACAAGGATATCCCTGCCGACAAGAAGATAATGGAGTTTGTCGTCAGCAGACTTAACAACGTGCGTCACACCATTTTTCGAAATGGGTCGCTCCGTGCCGACTTCACTCGCTTCTACCTTACCATCGACAGCATCCGCCGCAAGTACGACAGGTGCGAGATTGAACTTATCCGTGGAATCCTCATCGAGGGACGCGAGCAGGGGCTTTTCCATTTCGACAATTCCGACGTGATGGCTTCGATTATCCACTTCAGTGTCAAGGGACTCGAGTCACCCTATGTGCGGGGGCAGATAGCCGGTAGTGTCGATGTGCGTACCTTGGAGCGCCATGCGCGTCAAGTGATATTGCGCGGGTTGGGAATGGAGATTTGATGCGTTTCATCTGGTAATGCAACTGGCAGATGCAGGTTCTGTACGAGGATAATCATATTATTATAGTCAACAAAGCCGCTTCGGAGATTGTGCAGGGCGACAAGACGGGCGATATGCCCCTCTCGGAGATGGTGAAGGCCTACATTAAGGAGAAGTATGCCAAGCCCGGTGCCGTGTTTCTCGGTGTGGTGCATCGGCTCGACCGTCCCGTGAGTGGGGTCGTCGTGTTTGCCCGTACGAGCAAGGCGCTTGAACGGCTCAATGCCATGTTCCGTGAGGGAGGTCGCATACAGAAAACCTATTGGGTCATAGTGAAGGAGTGTCCCCGAGAGCCCGAGGGCGAGCTGGTACACTACCTCGTGCGCAACGAGCAGCAAAACAAATCGTATGCCTACTCCACGGAGCGTGTCGGTGCCAAGCGCTCGGTACTCGACTACCGCCTGCTGGCCAGCATGGACCGCTACCATCTGCTCGAGGTGACATTGCGCACCGGTCGCCATCATCAGATACGTTGTCAGTTGGCCAAGATGGGGTCACCCATCAAGGGCGACCTCAAGTATGGCTCTGAACGCTCCAACCCCGATGGAAGTATTTGCCTTCATGCCCGCCGTATCCGCTTCGAGCATCCCGTGTCGAAGGTCATGATCGACGTGGTAGCCCCCGTCCCCGATACCCCCCTATGGCACAGTGCCGAGGAGTGTTGCGGGTAGCCATCATCCTTTCCGTTTGCAATAAGGTCGATAGTTCCTTTCATGGGCAAATATTCCATGGAAAATTGTACCTTATTATTGGACTAGGTGGGGACAAAGGGCGTTACAGCGTTACGTTACAGTTAATATGTGCACTGCCACGGCAGGCGAAATAATGTTCATGTATAACATCCCTTATTTAAGCTTAAATAAGTCCTATAATTATATGGGCTGATAAAAGCAGTACTCCTCGTGAAACTAAAGGTAATGGTGCTAAAGTACACTCCTCTGGGTGAGATAAACCTCCCCTTCGTCGCAAGCAGCGCTAATGCTCCGTGCTGCCGTCGCAACCGACGCTCTTTCGCGTCGCGGCATGAGCACACACTGTGCGGTAACTGTAACGTAACGCCTCGACTACCTGCGCACGCGCGTGGCGCCCGTGCATTATGCGCGTATCCCTCGTCTCAGCAAGTTAGAGGGTCTGGGGAGCTTCGGTGATAAATCCCGCTCGCAGGTTCGTGGCTTTTTTCTTACAGGTCTGTCGGTTGCCGCCCGTAGGTGCGAGCAGGTGGCGCGTGTGTCTTCTAGTGACGATGATGTAAAAACAGGGCTCGACGTGGAAAACATTTGGGAGGAACACTTCGTAAAGTCGAAAAAAAAAAGTATCTTTGCAGTATCATAACAACGTAACTAAAATCTATGCAAATGGAATCATATAAGAATGCGAAAATGAGACGTTTGATTTCGGCAGTCCTAATGATGTGGCTGAGTGTTTATGCCTACGCACAAGCTGATGAGGAGGCAGTGCTGAAAGTGCGCTATACTTTCGAGACGGTAGCTAGCGAGGTGGGCGGCCATGAGGGAACTTTGCGCAACGGTGCCTCGCTCACCACACAGGGTGGGATGCCCGTACTGGACTTGGGAAGTGATAATGGCTACTTCGATATGGGCGCCTCGGTAGGCGATGTCATCGCTACGCTGAACGACTTTACCATTTCGACCAACGTATACATACCCAGCACCACGGCCTTGGGGAGCAACGGCAACTTCATCTACACCTTTGCCAATTCTACCAACATCGCCAATGATGCCAAAGGATGCATCTTCTTCGGAGCCAACGAGACACGCTATACCATCTGTCTCACCAACTATATGGCCGAGAAGAAGGTGATGGCCAACTACCGCTTCCCTACTGGCGACTGGCATACGCTCACCTATCGTCAAGCCGATGGCTATGGTGAACTGTTTCTTGACGGCAAGCGCGTGGCTTCAAATGCTGTGTCGATCAATCCCAGCCAGCTGGGTGCTACTCCCTATAACTTTCTTGGCCGTCCCTGCTACGTGGGCGATGTCTACCTGAAAGGGGCGCAGTATCATGATTTCCGCATCTACGATGGTGCTGTCAGCGATGCCACGGTATCCGCACTCACGACCGATTTGCAACGGCTGAATACACCCCTCTACGAGGCACAGGTGGTGGCGCTGATGGAGAGCGTCACGCTTGACGCTACGGTACTCTATGAGGATATCGAGCTTCCGCAACCTGCGGTGAACGGCATCACGGTGACATGGAGCTCCTCAAATGAAAGCGTGGTAAGCGCTACTGGCGTAGTGAACCGCCCGGCATACGGTAGCGGAGACGCCACGGTGACGCTCACTGCTACATTCAGCAAGGGGGGCATCAGCATGCAGAAGACATTCACGGTGACCGTGCCTGCCGCGAAGGACGACAATGCCAGCGTAGCAGCCGACATCGAAGCCATCGACATCAAAGGACATCTCGACAACCTGATGACCAACCTCTACCTGCCCACCATGGGACACGAGGGGAGCACCATCACATGGACATCGAGCGAGCCTACATACCTGAGCTCAGCAGGTGAGTTGCTGAAGCAGCCTACCAAAGGTGAGCAGCACGTGCAGCTCACAGCCAACGTGAGCAAGGGCACGGCCAGCCAGACGAAGACATGGGACATATACATCGCCCAGAAGCTGCAGATGGAGTATTACCTCTTCGCCTACTTCAACGGCAACTCCCAGTGGCAAGAGCAGATATGCTTTGCACTCAGCACCGACGGATACAACTATACCCCGCTCAACAACGGCAATCCCATCATCAACTCGGCAGACATCGCATTGAAGCAAGCCGTGCGCGACCCCCATATACTGCGTGGCGAAGACGGATATTTCTATATGGTGGTGACCGATATGCGCTCATCGCAAGGCTGGAGTTCCAACGACGGCATGGTGCTGCTGCGCTCCAAGGATATGGTCAACTGGACACACAAGGCTATCGACTTCCCCACCCGATGGCCCGAACGTTTCGACCGCGATGCCCTCACACAGGTATGGGCACCGCAGACCATCTACGACCCCGAAGAGGGCAAGTACATGGTGTACTACGCCATCGGCGAGAGCGGCAAGAACTATATTACCTACTACTCGTATGCCAATGAGGACTTCACCGACCTGACCGAGCCGCAGGTGCTCTACAACCATGGAGGCGACAACACCATCGATGCCGACATCGTATGGTACAACGGACTGTACCACATGTTCTTCAAGACCGAGGGACAGGGCAACGGCATACAAAAAGCCACAGCCAAGACCCTGCGCGGCGAGTGGACACCCGAATACAAGTACCTGCAGCAGACCTCAGTAGCCGTAGAGGGCTCGGGCGTGTTCCGCCTGATCGACTCCGACACGTGGGTGCTGATGTATGACTGCTACACCAGTGGCATGTATGAATACTGCACCAGCACCGACCTGAGCAACTTCACCAAGAAGTGCAACTCGGCCAACACCAGCATCTTCACCCCACGCCACGGCACCACCATCGCTATCACTGCCGAAGAGGCAGAACGCCTTGTAGAGCAATGGCCCAGCGATGGACTGGAAGTGACTACGTGGGTCGATATCACCGACCTCAGTGTGGAGAGTCCGCGTTTCGATGGCAACTCCTCCAATGGGTGGGATGTTGTCAGTAATGCTGAGGGTATCAACAGACACTACGAAGCTATGGAGTTTTGGAACGGGTACTTCAACCTCAGCCAGACTGTCCAAGTGCCTAATGGAAAGTACCGCCTCTCGGCGCAAGCCTTCTACAGCACTTCGGGCAACGAAGAGGCATACCTCTATGCCAATGAGGTGTACCAACCCGTAGTGAAAAAGAACGACGAGGGAGCGGAATATGACGGCATAGGCACCTGCGATATGGTGGTGATTGACGGCTCGGTGCGCTATGTGCCCACCAATATGGAGACGGGTGCCTTCTGCTTCGAACAAGGCATCTACAATAACTCCCTGACGGTAGAGGTCACCGACGGCACACTTACCTTCGGACTCATCTGTGAAGAGTATACACCCAAAAACTGGTGTATGTTCGATAACTTTAAGCTGGAGCATTGGGGAAGTCTTATGTCGGTCGAGGAGATAGTTCTTTCGCACTCTACGCTCAACCTCAATGTGGGAGAGAATACGGCACTCGCGGCAACAATCTATCCCGAAGAGGCCCTGTGCACTGGGCTCATATGGTACTCCACCGATGAGGAGGTGGCTACGGTAGATCAGAACGGCAATGTCAGGGCACATGGTGAGGGTTATGCCATCATTGTGGTGGAGTTGGCTGACGGTAGTGGCGTGCAGGCCCTGTGTGAGGTGAATGTCAGCGAACTGCAAGGCACGTGGGTCGACGTCACAAATGCCTACATTGTCAACCCCGGATTTGATGGCAACAGCAAGGAGGGATGGAATATAAATAGCAATGCCCATAGCCAAACTGCAGGCAATGATGCTATGGAGTTTTGGAACGGACGCTTCGACATATACCAGACGGTGTACGTGCCCAACGGCAAGTACCGCCTATCGGTGCAGGCCTATTATCGTCCCACAACCAATGATGTGGGATTTTGGGATTACCTGAATGGTACAGAGCACATCACAGGCTATCTGTATGCCAATGCCCAACGGCAGCAGCTGGTGAGCATCTATGCCGAGAGCCTTGCCTCGCAAGGGCTGGGAAGGTATTTTGTACAGGACTATGTGGATAGTCAGCTGCACTATCATCCCGACGACATGACGGCGGGTGCATACTGCTTCTCGCAAGGAATGTATAGCAACAGCGTCATTGTGGATGTCACCGACGGCATGCTCACCTTCGGACTCATCTGTGAAAGCAATCAGAGTGGAAACTGGTGCATGATGGACAACTTCAAACTGGAGTACTACGGTACCTTGACGCCCGTGACCTCCATTACACTTTCCCATGAGAAGCTCACGATGAACTGCAATGAAAGTGTTGCACTGACCGCCACCGTGAAGCCCGACAATGCTACCTATCAGGGAGTGGTGTGGACTTCAGACAATCCACGTGTGGCGCAGGTGGATCAGCAGGGTGTCGTCACGGCATTTCAGAGTGGCACGGCTACCATCTCGGCCTTCGCTACCGACGAGAGCGGATGCGTAGCAACATGCCAGGTTACTGTCGTGGACAATAAGGTTACTGCAGGATCGATCCTTATCAATGAGATACAGGCAGCCAACATCGATATGTTCGTAGACCCCTCATTCAATTATGGAGGATGGGTGGAACTGTACAATACGACCGACCTACCCCTCAACCTCAACTACTTCTACGTGAGCGACGATGCTACCAACTTGAAGAAATTCAACTTGGGCCTTCGTGGTACGCTGCCTGCCAAAGGGTATCGGGTGCTGTGGTTTGACCATCATAGCGAGACTCCCTCGCAGATTAACTTCAAACTGGATTATGACGGTGGCGCCGTGTACCTGAGCGATACCGAGGGTAACCTCATCGTCAGTCAGGAGTATCCTATGGCTGTGCCCCGCACCTCATATGCACGCACTACCGATGGCGGTAGCGAATGGGGACGCACCGCAGAGCCCACACCGGGCAAGAGCAATGCGGCGAGTGTGTTCGCTTCGGAGCGTCTGATGGCTCCTGTCGTAGACAAGGATGCCTGTCTGTTTACCGACCCCTTCACCGTGCATGTCGAGATACCGCAAGGAGCAACATTGCGCTACACGACCGACGGCACCACCCCGACACTTGCCAATGGCTCGACGAGCAAGGATGGTGTCTTCCGTGTGGAGACGACCACCACCTATCGCTTTTGCCTCTATCAGGAGGGAATGTTGCCCAGCCAGGTAGTCACACGCTCATACCTCTATCGCGACAGGGAATATATGTTGCCCGTCATATCTGTGGTCACCGACCCCGTAAACCTCTACGACGACAGCCTCGGAGTGTATGTGCGCGGAGTGAACGGACGCACAGGTAATGGCGAGCGGATACCTTGCAACTGGAATATGGATTGGGATCGTCCCGTCAACTTCGAATACATCACTCCTGATGGCGGCATGGTAATCAATCAGGAGGTCGACTTCGCCATGTGTGGCGGATGGAGCCGCTCGTGGAACACCAACCAGCTTCACTCCTTCAAGCTCAAGGCGACCAAGATCTACGAAGGGCTCAACTCGATGGACTACCCCTTCTTTGCCGACAAACCCTACCTGAAGCACAAGACATTGCAGATACGCAATGGGGGAAACGACCGCAATTGCCGCATCAAGGACCCCGCTCTGCAGGAAATCGTGCATCGGTCGGGAATAGATGTCGACGCACAGGCAACGCAACCAGTACATCACTTCATCAATGGTGAATATATGGGTATGCTTAACATGCGCGAACCCAACAACAAACACTTTGCCTATGCCAACTGGGGCATCGACGCTGACGAGATGGATCAGTTTGAGATGAGCCCCGATTCGGGATATGTGCAGAAAGAGGGCGACAAAGAGGCCTTCCTCGAATGGTATGCCCTGTCGGCCAATGCTGCCGATGAGGCTACTTATGAGGAGATACGCGAGCTGGTCGATATTGACGAATACATTAACTATATGGCGATAGAGTTCTATCTGGGTAGCTTCGACTGGCCGCAGAATAACATCAAGGCTTTCCGTCCACGTATCGAGAATGGGCGCTTCCGTTTCGTGCTGTTCGACCTCGACGGAACCTTCTCGACCGACGATTCCTTCAACGCCTTTGCAAACAAACGGATCTACACGTTCGATGAAATCTACGATACGGGAACCCGTTTCACCGAAGAGATAGAGATGGTGACCATCTTTCTCAATATGCTCAACAACGAATCGTTCCGTAAGCAGTTTATCGACACCTACTGCTTGGTGGCGGGTAGTGTGTTTGAGCCCGAACGCTGCAATACCATCATTGATGAGATGGCTGCCCGTATGGCTCCGGCACTGGCATACGACAATCTGTCGCCCTATAGCACGGCCAACCAATTGAAGAGCTCGCTTGCCTACCGTCAGAACACGATGATAAATACGTTGGTCAGATACTCACGCTTCGGCCTCTCATCGCAAATGAAGCAACACGTATCTATAGCATCCAATGTCAGTGGTGCTGCGCTGCGACTCAACGATATGCCTATCCCCACTGGTAAGTTCAGCGGAACTCTCTTTGCGCCCATCACGCTGAAGGCAGAGCCTGTAGCTGGCTATCAGTTTGTTGGTTGGACCGACGGTGGTGGCAACCAACAGGAGGCTACTACGACCACTTTGCTGTCGCGAGGTGCCGTATGGAGCTACTACGATAAGGGGTCGCTCGACGGAGAAAACTGGCAGGCAGCCTCCTACGATGCTTCGTCGTGGGCATCGGGCTATGCTCCTTTGGGCTATTTTACCAGTGATCCCGACAATGGACGTGGATATCGTACGATATTGGATTACGGCACGGATGGGAATGCCAAGCGGCCTACATATTACTTCCGCACGACCGTACATTTGGACAAGGCGCCTGGTGCAGAAGACCTCTTTGTGCTTGACTACACCGTCGACGATGGCATGATTGTGTATATTAATGGGGTAGAGGCAGGGCGTTACCTCATGCCTTCCAGCAATGTCTCCTTTGCTACCTACGCCTCCTCGTATGCATCGGGAAATCCCGATGAAGGAACTATGATGCTGGATGGCTCACTCTTCCATGAGGGAGTCAACGTGATAGCCATTGAGGTACACAACTGTGACAACAAGTCTTCGGACATCTACCTTGATGCCTGCTTAGGAGTCACCTCTATAACCACTGACGATGAGGGTATTCATATCATGAGCAATGAGGCTGAGTATACCTTGCCCGACGATGGCTCAATGACACTTGTTGCCTATTATCGCCCCATTGAAGAAAGCGATGTGGCTGCCGATCAGATGCGTCCCGTGCGCATCAATGAGGTCAGCGCCGACAATAGCATCTATATTAATGAATTCTATAAAAAGAACGATTGGATAGAACTTTATAACACGACTGACCAGCCTATTGATGTCGCTGGCATGTACCTCAGCGATGACGTGGATGAACCGACCAAGTTCCAGATAACGGCAACCGATGGCATCAACACGATTATCCAACCTCGCGGATACCTTATCCTATGGGCCGACAAACTCTCCTCTTTCTCGCAACTCCACACTACGTTCAAACTGGATGCTGATGGCGGATACTTGACCCTTACAAGTGACGACTGCTCATGGGGCGACACACTTTACTATGAGCCGCATTTAGGCACCGAGTCGGTAGGCTTGTACCCTGATGGCGGCAGCGAGGTGTATAGAATGGCGTTGCCTACCATTTCCAAAGCCAATACCATCAACAGCTATGCCCAATGGGTTGAACAACTGGAGCTTCCTGTTGATCCCGACCCACTTCCCGATACACCGACGGATTCCGTTGATACGGAGGTGGATGCCCTATATCACGACATGTGCGTGACCTATGCCCATCACCACCTGATTATCAGCGACAGTCGTGCCCAGTATGCCGAAGTATCGCTATACACTGCCACAGGTGTGCTCTGTATGCGTAGCAGAGAAGAGTTCCAGCAAGGAAATGCCGTGGTGGAGGTTAGCCTAACCAGTGGAACCTATATTGCTGTCGTAAGCGATGCGGACGGCAATACGAAGACCTTGAAGTTCAAAGTAGAATAATATAAATAATATATAATATAAACGAATGAAGTCAGACATTGAAATCGCACGCAACACCCCGTTGCTACCTATCGGAGAGATTGCCGCACAAGCTGGCATACCTGCAGAGAACCTAAACCCCTATGGCCACTACATGGCAAAGGTAGATGAGCACCTTATCGATGACGAGAGGGTGAAGCAAAGCAATCTCATACTGGTAACTGCCATTACGCCTACTAAGGCGGGTATCGGCAAGACAACCGTATCCATCGGCCTAACCCTCGGCCTCAATAAGATTGGCAAGAAGGCTATCGTAGCCCTGCGCGAGCCTTCGCTGGGTCCCTGCTTCGGCATGAAGGGCGGTGCTGCCGGTGGTGGTTACACTCAGGTGTTGCCCATGGATAAGATCAACCTCCACTTCACGGGCGACTTCCACGCCATCACCTCGGCCAACAATATGATTGCCGCACTGCTCGACAACTACATGTACCAGAACCGCGACAAAGGCATCGGCCTCAAGGAGGTGCTCTGGCGCCGCGTACTGGATGTTAACGACCGCTCACTGCGCTATATCGTTACAGGCCTTGGCCCCAAGACCAACGGCTTTGCACAGGAAGCAGGCTTCGACATCACTCCCGCCTCGGAAATCATGGCTATCCTCTGCCTCGCTAAGGATGAGGATGACTTGCGCCGCCGCATCGAGAACATCCTGCTCGGCTTCACCTACGAGGGCAAGCCCTTCATGGTCAAGGACCTCGGTGTAGCAGGTGCCATCACCGTACTCCTCAAGGATGCCATCTCGCCCAACCTCGTGCAGACCACAGAGAACACGCCTGCCCTCGTACATGGCGGACCGTTTGCCAACATCGCCCACGGATGCAACTCGGTACTGGCAACCAAGCTGGCTATGACATACGCCGACTATGTCATTACCGAAGCAGGCTTCGGTGCTGACCTTGGTGCAGAGAAGTTCTACGACATCAAGTGCCGCAAGGCCGGACTCACCCCCAAGCTCACCGTGCTCGTAGCTACTGCCCGTGCACTGAAGATGCATGGTGGAGTACCTCAAGACCAAGTTTCAGAACCTAACCTTGAAGCCCTCAAGGCCGGTATGGTTAACCTCGACAAGCACTTGCGCAACCTGCAGTCGTTCGGGCAGACAGTAGTCGTTGCCTTCAACCGCTACAATGGCGACACCGACGAGGAGATCAACTACGTTCGCCAGCATTGTGCCGAGCTTGGTGTGGGCTGTGAGGTCAACAATGCCTACGCTTTAGGTGGTGAAGGTGCAGCAGACCTGGCTCGCCTCGTGGTAGACACCATAGAGCAGAAACCCTCATCAGCGCTGCATTTCGCTTATGAGGACACCGACAGTGTAGAGGACAAGATTGGCAAGGTTGCAAAGAATCTTTATGGTGCAGCATCAGTAACCTTGACTGTTGCAGCCAAGAAGAAACTCGCGATGGTAGCCGAGCTCGGCTACACGCACTTCCCCATTTGCATTGCCAAGACCCAGTACTCCTTCTCTACCGATGCCAAGAAATATGGTGCCCCTGAGGGCTTTGGCTTCACTGTACAGGACATCGTCATCAATGCCGGTGCCGAGATGCTGGTAGTTATAGCCGGCGACATCATGCGCATGCCAGGCTTGCCCAAAGAGCCTGCAGCACTGCACATCGATATTGTAAACGGACAGATTGAGGGACTGGATTGAAGCCTTCTCTCTTTAACAGTATAAAGAGGTAACCTCACAAGGGGTTACCTCTTTTTCATTACTACCTTTCGAAACACCTTGTTTTCCCATTGCATGGGAATGCTTTCATTGCCGTAGCGGTCGATGGCTGTGATGGCATAGTGGCGCGGGTGTACGATGCTTGGGGTAGGTTCGGTGTAGTAGGGTGCATTGAGATAGGTGCCCCGGAGATTGGCGGCATTGGTGATGTCTACAGGGAAGCTGTTGCTGCAGTACACATTGTAGCGTACGTTGTCTCCCGTCTCTTCCCAAGTGAGTGTGGTCGTGTATTTGTTGACAGACGCTTCCAGATTCGATGGGGTAGGAGGCAGTGTGTCGCAAAGCCACGGCATGTCGGGAACAAGTGCAGGAGTGGGGTAGAAGGTACTCAGGTAGTCGTATACGCCTTTTGTGTTGTCAGTGACAAACTTGGAACGGAACTGTGCTGCACCTCCAGTGGGGTGTTGGCGCACGACATTTAATTGGCGGATAATCTCTTCGAGGTCCCAGTCCTTTTCATCGGGATGCAGTTGGTAGGTACCCATACCAGCAATGATATGGCGGCCATAGCTGTGCTCATGCCAGTCGGTAATGAAGGGGTAGAAGTGGTGGCCTGTGTAGTATAGCATGGGGAAGAGAGCATCGGCAATGCCTTCGCGGAGCCATGCTTGTGCCTCCTGATGTACGGTGTGGTAGGCATTCCATCCATAGCTGCTGTAACGACTGGTATCGTCGTATTTCCCTAATGTGGCGGCACTCACGCATACCCATGGTTTGAGGCTTTTGACCTTATGGTAGAGGGTACGCATGATATGGGTGATGTTGGCGCGTCGGGCAGCTGCTGTACCGCCTCTTCGGGAAGGATCTAAAGGAAAACCTTCAGGGTAGCGTATGTAGTCAAAGTGTATGCCGTCGATGTCGTAGCGTGTGACAATCTCTTCGACGAGTGCGCTGAGGTGCTGTATTGTGCCAGGGTGTGATGGCTCCATGTGCCATGCTCCCTTGAATCGGCTACATTGGCTGCGTTTTCGGGAAGGAAGCGAGGCCTTGCCGTGTGCTTTCACGTAGGTAACATCGCCTAACGGTATGGTCACAAGCCAAGTGTGGAGTTGCATGCCTCGTTTGTGACATTCATCAATGGCAAAGGCCAGTGGGTCGTAGGATGGCCCAACACCATGCTTGCCGGTGAAGACAGGACTGAAAGGCTCAATCTCGGAGGGATAGATGACATCGCCACGGATACGGGTTTGGAGTAATATGGTATTGATGTTGATGGCTTTCAGACTGTCGAGAATCGTACACAGAGCGGCACGTTGTGCCGTATCGTTGCCTTTAAACTCCTCTTGTGGCCAATCCAATCCCTTAATGGTAGTGAGCCATACGGCACGGTACTCCCGCTTGGGAGCCTCAACGAACTGCGCATGGCTATGTAGGGAGGAAAAAAGGAATAGAACGGCCAGTGTCAATAGTTTCATGCAGCAAAAGTACTGCAAAATTTCGATTCTGCGAAGACAATGCAAATTTACTTTTGTTGCCCGAAGTGGATTTTCAATTCTTTTAATTTAGATTCTTCGGAACTCTCTTGGAATATTGATGGCATGGAGATATATTGTACTTTTTTGCATTGCATGTAGCATCATGGTGCCTGTTGGTATATTTAGAACAAAACTGTGTGCTCTTCGTTTTTTTTTGTACCTTTGCAGCGATGGTTATAAATTAATAATAGAGTTAATATGAATGAAACAATAGCAGGATGGTTTTGCCGATGGGGCATTGGTCCTGGGCAGATGGAATGGTTGTATTGGGTAGTGACGATAGCCGGTGTAGGGCTCATTGTTCTGATTGCTGACCTGTTGTGCCGTAAGCTGTTGATACCGATTGTGAAGAAGGTAACGCATAAGACGCGCTCCACGTGGGACGAAATTCTCTTTAACGATGAATTGCTACGCGACGTCTCACGGTTGGTGCCGCCGATACTGCTCTCTGTCTTGTTGCCGTTTGTGTTCAGCACAGGTCACCCTATGCTGGAGTTCTTGCTGAAGGTGATATGGATATGTATTATCATCGTGGCTACAAAACTGGTCTGTGCCTTTCTTTCGGCATTGTACGAACTCTCAAGCAAACAGGAACGCATCAAGAATCATCCGCTCAAGGGAGTATATCAGATGCTTAAGATTGTGTTCATTTGCATAGCAATAATTATCATTGTGAGCATTCTCATCAATAAGAATCCCGGATATATACTTACGGCATTGGGCGCCTCGGCCGCAGTGCTCATGTTGGTCTTCAAGGACAGTATCATGGGCTTGGTAGCTGGCGTACAACTTTCAGCCAATGATATGCTACGCCCAGGTGACTGGATCACAATGTCCAAGTATGGTGCCGATGGAGATGTGGTGGAGGTGACACTTACTACCGTGAAAGTGCAGAACTGGGACAAGACTATCACTACCATACCGCCTTATGCGCTAGTGAGCGACTCGTTCCAAAACTGGCGTGGCATGAAGGAGAGTGGCGGTCGCCGTGTCAAGCGTTCCGTTTATATAGATATGCGCTCCATAGCCTTCTGCACAGAGGACCAGATGGCCGAGTTTGAAAAACGCGGATGGCTCGAAGGCGTTGAGCGTGAAGATAAGTTTGTGGTCAACCTCCACGTCTTTCGCAACTATCTGGAGGACTACCTCCAGCATCATCCTCGTGTTAATAGCAGCATGACCATCATGGTGCGTCAGTTGCAGCCTACGGCACAAGGACTTCCTTTGGAACTCTACTTCTTCTCTGACGGCACCGATTGGATTCCATACGAGCACCTGCAATCTGAAATTTTCGAACATGTATTTGCCGTGTTGCCCACCTTTGGCCTCCGCGTATTCCAGTCACCTATGGGAATCGACTTCAGCGGCACCGAGTTTGGCGAAGGGCATATATAGTAGATTTTATTATGGAATAGGTTAATGAATAAAAAGAATAAGCGGGTACGCGTAGCGTATCCGCTTATTTCATGTGTGTTTTGTTATTTTATTCTACAGGGATATTCTTGTTTACATTCTTGCAGCCGATGAGGGCATAGAAGAGGATGTAGGCCAGCATAGCCACTACCAACCAGTAGCTGGGAATGTAGCCGATGTTGAGGGCGAGCACGTTGTGCTGGATGAGCGGCATGATACCACCACCCACAACGAGCATCATGAAGATACCTGATGCCTGCTCGGTGTACTTGCCCAGTCCCTCGACGCAGAGGTTGAAGATGGCGCCC
>JAZPZS010000118.1:0-6104 GCA_045544835.1 Bacteroidaceae bacterium
GCCTCATATTATATCGAGGGTAAAGGGGTAGAGCAAAGTTACTTGAATGCGGCATGCATACACTCTGTCCTTGATGATTATGCGGAAGGGGATATTGACCCCATAATATTCTCATATTCACTCGACGACCCATACCGAATATTGATGGAACCAATTATTTGGGGGTGGGATGATGCATCTATATTTGATAGTGAGTCGTTTGCTATGATTAAGAAAGTCCTCCCTCTTGAGGCGGAAGCGATACTTGCTTATGATAATTATGAGGGAGTAAATGAGGAAGAAACGAAACGATACCAAAAGGAGTTGGAACGGCTTGAACGGAAGGGTAGTGAGGTGAGCGTGTTCTATCAGTTACCATTATTCCGTGATGAAAAGTTAGACGGAGGTGTCGATGCATATATGAGCTTTCTTGACAGACATTCTGATAGGTTTCCTATATTCAATGAATTCCTAGGGAATTTATACCTCGGCAAGTATGTTACCTTTGGGATTCCTCAATATTTGGATATGGCTATTTTTTACTATAATATGGCCAAGTCGTATGGTATGTTGGGGTATCGTGGAATGCGTTATTTATCTCAGATTAACGAATTCTATGAAGAACAAGGTTTGGTTCCTGCATACAAAGTTTCAATACCATAATAAACTTGAAAATATGAAGGCGAAATCACGGCGGATATCTTATCCGCCGTCCCTGAGTATTAGGGTCTGTGGCCTAAAATAATAAAGGGGCAGAAACCCCAACCTTAACACCCTCGGGTTAAACCCGAGGAAACGGGAAGAACATTCACGGAAAATTCATGGTCAATTTACGGCAATAGCCTTTAGCCCCTACGGGCGGCGAACTTCGTTTCATGTTCACAAAAAAGAATAGAGGAATCCTTGTTCTCTTTCAGACGAACGGAAAGAACGCGACCATAGGTCTGAAGCATAGACCTACATTCTTAGAAAACTACCTCAACCCATCTATAGCTAACGGATATGTACGACTGCTCTATCCTAACTCACCCCGAACCCTCGTCAAAAGTATTTACTCACGGTGAAGGGGATAGCTGTGTACAACGAACTCAAATCGGATACTTCCAATTCTGAGAAGGAGAAAAATCCTGACAAAGGAAATAGGGGTTAAAAGATTTTGAGATAGAGCGTTATAGCGAAAAACAGCCTCTGAGAACCTGTAGGTCGCCGCCCGTAGGGGCTAAAGGCAATTCGATATTTCCATTCGCCTGGCCATTTGGTCGGAAATAGCGCAAAGAGAGAGCATTAGAAGGAGGTGAAGTCGATGCTCAAAAATGTTTTTGGAGGGCATGAGGATTCTATGCAGAAAAAGTGTTAACTTTGTCGCATAATGCAATAGATTCTGATTCCTATGACATCTCAAGAACGTATAGAGCAACTGCGCAGCGAACTGCATCGTCACAACCATAATTATTATGTACTCAATGCACCCGAGATAACGGACTTTGAGTTTGACCAACTGATGCGCGAGCTGCAGGACCTCGAAGCGCAGCATCCTGAATGCTATGACCCTACATCGCCAACGATGCGTGTGGGTAGTGACCTCAGCAATGAGTTTGTGCAGGTGGCGCATAAGTATCCTATGCTTTCGCTCGGTAATACCTATTCGTTTGATGAGGTAAGGGACTTCTATGGTCGTGTGCAGCGTGGATTGGGCAGCGAACCTTTTGAGTTGTGCTGCGAGATCAAGTATGACGGTGTATCCATCTCCCTGACCTATGAGGAGGGCCGCTTGGTGCGTGCCGTGACTCGTGGTGATGGCGTGCAGGGCGATGATGTGACTGCCAATGTGAAGACCATCAATAGCATCCCACTCGTGTTGCATGGGGAGGGATACCCTCGTGAATTTGAGATTCGTGGCGAGATACTGATGCCGTGGGAGCAGTTTGACCGTCTCAATCGTGAACGTGAAGCACAGGAAGAGGCGCTCTTTGCCAATCCGCGCAATGCAGCATCGGGCACGCTGAAGCTGCAAAACTCTACGGTAGTGGCCTCACGCAAGCTCGATGCATACCTATATTATATGTTGGGCGACATGCTGCCCGATACGGGACATTACGAGTGCTTGCAACATGCTTCCCAGTGGGGATTCAAGGTGTCGCCTGCTATGCGTAAGTGTACTACGCTCGATGAAGTGTTCGAGTATATCAACTATTGGGATGTGGAACGCAAGAACCTGCCCGTGGCAACAGATGGCATTGTCATCAAGGTGAACTCCCAGGCACAGCAGCGCTCGCTTGGATATACGGCCAAAGTACCTCGTTGGGCCATTGCCTATAAGTTCCAGGCCGAGAAAGCTGTGACACGACTCAATGAGATAACCTATCAGGTGGGACGCACAGGTACGGTGACTCCCGTGGCCAACTTTGATCCTGTACAGCTCTCGGGCACTATGGTCAAGCGTGCTACGTTGCATAATGCCGATTTTATGGAGAATCTCGACCTGCATATCGGCGATATGGTGTTCGTGGAGAAGGGGGGCGAGATTATCCCCAAGATTACTGCCGTAGATCTCGATGCGCGCTCCTTCATGATGGGTGAGAAGGTGCGTTTCATCACCCGCTGCCCCGAGTGCGGTACGCTACTGATGCGTGTGGAGGGCGAAGCGGCTATCTTCTGTCCGAACGATGTGAGCTGTCCGCCGCAGATCAAAGGGCGAATAGAGCACTTCATCAGCCGCAAGGCCATGAATATCGATGGGTTTGGTGCCGAGACGGTAGATTTGCTGTACTCCGTAGGGCTGATACACGATGCTGCCGACCTCTATAAACTGCGCATTCCTGACATCAGTCGCCTCGAACGCATGGGGTATAAGTCGGCCGAGAATATCATACGCAGCATAGAACGCTCGCGTGAAGTGCCCTTTGAACGTGTACTTTTTGCCATTGGCATCCGTTTTGTGGGTGAAACAGTGGCCAAGAAGCTGGCCCGTGCCTTTGGAACAATGGAGCGTATCGAGAATGCCACGTACGAAGAACTTGTTGCTGTGGATGAGATAGGTGAAAAGATTGCTCAGAGCATTCTGCGCTTCTTCTCCAACGAGCAGTGCCGCACCCTTGTTGCCCGTCTCAAGGAGGCAGGTCTGCAGATGGAAGTGGTGGTGGACGAGAGCATCGTGCATACCGACAAGCTGGCAGGCAAGAGCATTGTCATCAGTGGAGTTTTTGCGCAGCACTCAAGGAATGAATACAAGGCAATGATTGAACAGCACGGTGGTACAAACGTATCGTCCATCTCGAGCAAGACCTCTTTTATCCTCGCTGGTCGCGATATGGGACCAGCCAAGTTGGAGAAGGCGCAGAAGTTGGGTGTGCCCATCGTGGATGAGGATACTTTCCTCGGGATGATAGAGTAGGGGAAGCACAGAAGTGTGCAATAACTAATAATGAACGTTAAAGTTTGCTCGAATCGCAGCTTTTTTATTCTTATTTATTGAATAATAGGATTCTTTGTCGTATTTTCGCGGTCGTTTATAACTATTTGCAATTTCCCGCTAATGTTTGGTGGATGTAAAAAGATTGTGCTGTCATGCTTGGCAGCAATGATAGGTATTGTTTTTGTTTCCTGCTCGTCTGAACAGGAAGGAAAGCATACACTCTATACTGTACAGCGCGGAGCATTTGACGATGTGTTGCAAGTGGAGGGATTCACTGAGTCGATGGGCTCCATATCGCTAACCTGCCCACCAGATGTTGATGGTACTATCGAGTACTTGATTGAAAGTGGTACGATGGTGAAGAAGGGCGACACGCTCTGCATCATCGAAGATGTAAGCATTGAGGAACGATACGACGATTGGCAACTCTCGTTGGAAAACAGCTATGCCGACTTGGAGGCAACAAAGGCCAATGCACGAATGGAACTGGCATTGCTCGAAGCACAGGTGAAGACCAACGATGCTGAGACACTGATTGCAGGGCTCGACTCCATACAACTCCTTTATCTAAGCCCCACGGAGCGACGTATCAAGGAACTGCAAATGGAGCAGGCTGCCATACGGCGTGCCCGACTGACCAAGCAGTTGGATGCACAGAAAGTGATTCTGCAGGCCGACATCAAAAAAATAGAAAGCCAAATATCACAAAGAGAACGCCGACTGGAGAGCCAGCGAAAACTGCTGGAGTCGCTCATCATCTGCGCTCCGAAAGATGGGCTTGCCATCCGCGCCAGAAGATGGTCGTGGAGCAGTGAGACGTGGAATATTGGCGACAATGTGTGGAATGGCCGCGCCGTAGTGACCATGCCGGCGATAGATAGCGTGAAGGTGCTCATCTATGCTCAGGAGACGGAGTACAAGCGCATTGAGGTGGGCGACTCAGTAGAATATACCTTTGATGCGATGCCCAACAATCGTGCTTGGGGACGCATCACTAGGCTATCGCCTATGGGACTGAAGCGTACGGAAGGGTCGGAGGTAAAGACCTTCGAGGTGGAGGCATCGGTTGACTCGCTCCTCCATCCACTTGACCCGGGGCTCAGCGTCAACTGCCGCATATTCCTGCAACATGTGCCCGACACGCTGGTGATACCTACCGTATGTGTATACCAGCGCGACTCGATGAATGTGGTGTATGTGCGTAAAGGAAAAAAGTATGAAGAACGTGAAGTACAACTCTCCATCACCACCCCCCGCAGCTCTGTTGTTGCCGGAGGAGTAGGAGAGGGGGAACAAATAACATTGATAAAACCTGACGATAAGCATATCTTATGATGAACTACAGAACCAAGGGGCTTGCCATTATGCTCTGCTGCATTGGAGCACTTGCCGTATCGTGCGGAAAGAAATCGAACGTGCAAATACCCGAAGCAAAAGTGACCAAAGGGGTCTTCTATATTGACATCTATGAAGAGGGCGAGATTGAGGCGGTAAACTCTATCAATATATCTTCGCCCAATATTCCGTGGCGATTCGGTAACTTGAAGATATCCAACATCGTCACCGATGGCGATGAGGTGCAGGCAGGCGATACCGTCATCACTTTCGACCCTGCCGAAGTGCGCAAGTCAATCCTCGACTATGAAGATCGTCTCGTTGTGAGTAATGCGGAGCTGGAGAAGATGCTGGCACAGCACGAGCTGCAGATGGAGGAACTCAATGCGGACTATGAGGTGACTCGCATCAGTCATGAGATATCGCGCATGCAACTTGAGTCGGCTTCGCACGAGAGTGAAATCAAGAAACGTGAGATACAACTCAATCTGGAGAAGGCCGACATATCGCTTGCCCGCGCTAAGGAGCAGATAGAGAACCGTCGCCGCATACAAGCAGAAGAACTGAAGAAAAAACGTCTCTCCATACGTGAAGATGAAGAGCGTCTGGAAGAGGCTCATCGCACACTTGACAAGCTATTTGTAGTGGCTCCCTCGCCAGGTATCGCTATCATAACGCGTAACTATAGTACCAATGCTAAGTATCAGGCGGGTGACCAATGCTGGTCGCAACAGCAGCTCATACAGTTGCCCGACCTCTCGAAACTCAAGGCCAAGGTGAATATCAACGAGGTAGATATCTCACAGGTAACCAAAGGACTGAAAGTGCAGATTCGTCCCGACGCATTCTCTGACAGTATCTTCACAGGAACGGTGACAACCGTGGCCAACTTGGCACAAAACAAGGATAACCGTTCTAAAATCAAGGTGTTCCCTGTAGAAATCGTTATCGACCAATATAATAAGAACCTGCTTCCTGGTCTTACGGTGAGTTGTCGTATCATTGTAGACGAGATTCCCAACGTATGCTATGTGCCTTTGGAGGCTTTGCATGTAGAGGGTGACAAGAGCTACGTCTATAAAAAGACAGTAGGTGGGTATGACAAGGTTTTAGTACAGACAGGAGCAACCAATTCGGATTATGTCATTATTGAGTCAGGAGTCGACGAAGATGATGTGGTAGCACTTGTTGACCCGACTGAGGTGGCGAAGAAAGAAAAAGAGGAGAAGAAATCATGAAAGGCATATCGAAATATCTGTTGCTGTTGCCCCTGCTCGTAGCGTGTAAAGGGGGAGTGTTTGGCGGTGATGAAGCTCCCAAACTCAAGAGTACAGCTATCATAGAGACAGGTGAACTGTCGGCGGTGCGTACAAAA
>JAZPZS010000119.1:0-6020 GCA_045544835.1 Bacteroidaceae bacterium
GGATTCATTATCAAGCTATACGACGTGGAGCGATGTGTTTGCGATGCCGTGAAGTTCCGCAACAAGGTCGGCATGGACGTGTGTTCTGAGATCATCAGCAACTATTTGGAACGCTCTGACAGGAATCTGAGCAAATTGATGGATTATGCACGACTGTTGCGTGTAGGCACCATCCTCGAACAATATCTCCAGGTAAAACTATGAGCAAAGACAACATAACTAATTAACGTGAGTTCGATGAAAATTAAGGTGTATTTAATTACTTGATTATTTGGTAAATAGCGGAATTTTTAGTAACTTTGTATGTAGCTAAAAACAATGTTAAACTAAAAAAACCGCTATGATTACCGAAAGCAAAGTTACTGAAATTTTTGTAATGGCAGATGACTTCTGCAAGTTTTTTGACCAAATGATGGAAAAATATTCCATACCAGATAAAAATAAGCGTAAATACCATCGTGACGGAACAATGTCGAAAGCTGAGGTGATAGTAATACTGATTATGTTCCACAGTTCTGGCTATCGTTGTCTGAAACATTTCTATTTGAATCATGTTTGTGTTCATTTGCGTCATCTGTTCCCGGAGGTTGTTTCCTACAACAGATTCGTTGAGCTTGAGAAGACCGTTGCTCTTCCTTTGGCCATATTCATCAAGAAAGTGCTGCTAGGCAAATGCACTGGCATAAGTTTCGTTGACAGCACACCTCTGCGTGTGTGTCGCAATCAGAGAATCCATATCCACAAGGTGTTCAAGGGAATAGCAGAGCGCGGAAAGTGCTCAATGGGATGGTTTTTCGGATTCAAGCTGCATCTGATCTGCAACGAGAAGGGTGAGCTTCTGAACTTCATGATTACACCTGGTGATGTCGATGACAGGAAACCTCTGGAGCTGAAATCATTCATGGAGTTCATCTATGGAAAACTGGTGGGTGACAAGGGATACATAAGCAAGAATCTTTTCCAAAGGCTGTTCGTGGACGGCATACAACTGATAACAAAACTCAAGAGTAATATGAAAGGTGCCCTGATGAGCGTCTCTGACAGACTTCTGCTCAGGAAGAGGGCAATTATAGAGACCGTCAATGATGAGTTGAAGAACATAGCGCAGGTGGAACATTCAAGGCACAGGTCATTCGACAACTTCATTGTAAATCTGTTGGGCGCCATATCGGCATATTGTTTCTTTCCAAAGAAACCATGCATCTGTGTGGAAAGAGCTGTAGATAATCAACTTACACTATTTTAAAATTCGTCGAACTCACGTTATATTAGAGAATTGGCAAGTGAATACAATGCAACCTGCTCAGTAGAACTCAGATTTTATGAGTATAATGACAACAATGAACTTATAGAGTACAAAATCTGGGAGAGTCCTTCTGGAGAGAAAAAGTTTATTGCATCCGATTTAGCTTCAAAAGTCGTGGTTTTTCTTGATGCCGAAGTTACGAAAGGTAGCCAAACTATGGATTATCACTCATACGATGCTAAAATCCATTATCTTAAGAAAGAAGGGAATATTACCATTGTGAATAATGGTCAAACATTAGGTCAGAAATATAATCCGATAGACTGATTTTATTGGTGTTCTTAGTCATTCTTTAGCAGTTGAGGCACTGCGATTTCATTCGATTGGACGCAACAAGAACTCTATACAAATCCTAATATGACTCAGAATCCCGAGTATGATTCATAATCCCTTAAAGAGGGTGTAACAATTCTAAAACAGAGAGTCTTTCTATAAACTCCGCGAAGTCTTCAAAGAATAGGCGTAGACGTACTTTGAAGGCTTTGTGGAGTTTGTTTTAGTGCCTCCCTTAGCTTCGCTCTCTTCTCTTTCGCTCGCTGAAAGAGCTCAAGCGAGCTTGGCTCTTGCTCGCGCATTCGTCAGTTGCACTAATTTTAGTGTCCGCTATGCGAACACAGAAATTAGGCTGCACCTCGGAAAAATGCAAGCAATGCTTGCTTTTTCTCTCGGTTTGCACTAATTTTGCCCTAATTATACAGAAGTATGGGCAAAGAGACGAGCAAAAACATACTGAGCACGATACAGTATCCCGATGATCTGAGGCGGCTGAAGCTGAGCCAACTGCCCCGGGTGTGCGAAGAGCTGCGCCAATTCATTATCGACGAACTATCCCACAATCCCGGACATTTCGGGTCTACACTCGGCGTGATAGAGCTGACCGTAGCCCTGCACTACGTATACAATACACCCAACGACCGGCTGGTGTGGGACGTAGGCCACCAAGCCTATGCCCACAAGATACTCACCGGAAGGCGCGAGCAGTTCCACACCAACCGTAAATACAAGGGACTGAAGCCGTTCCCCTCGCCCGAAGAGAGCGAATACGATACCTTCACCTGCGGACACGCATCGAACTCCATATCTGCCGCCCTCGGCATGGCCGTGGCAGCCAAGAAGCTGAGCGAGGACAAACGTCGCGTGGTGGCCATCATCGGTGACGGTGCCATGAGCGGAGGACTCGCCTTCGAGGGTCTCAACAACGTGTCGGAGAGCGACAACGACATGCTCATCGTGCTCAATGACAATAAGATGTCCATCGACCGCTCGGTGGGCGGATTCAAGCGATACCTCCTGGGACTCACCACCACACCCAGCTACAACAAGTGGCGCTACCGCTTTGCGAAGGTGCTCCACAAACTGGGTCTGATGAAGGATGGCGGGCGCGAGCGCCTCATCCGATTCAACAACAGCGTGAAGTCGCTCCTCACCAAGCAGCAGAACGTGTTTGAGGGAATGAACATCCGCTACTTCGGCCCCGTGGACGGGCACGACGTCATCGCCCTGGTGCGCGTGCTGCGCACCATCAAGGACATGCACGGTCCCAAGATGCTCCACATACATACCATCAAGGGCAGAGGTTTCGCCTCGGCCGAGGAGGACCCCACCCAATGGCATGCACCCGGACTGTTCGACGCCGAGACGGGCGAGCGTTTCGAGACTCACGACGAAGGCAGGCCGCCCCGTTTCCAGGACGTGTTCGGACATACGCTGCTCGAACTGGCCAAGCAGAACAAGCGCATCGTGGGAGTGACCCCCGCCATGCCCACAGGCTGCTCGCTCAACATCATGATGGAGAAACTCCCCTGCCGCTGCTTCGATGTCGGCATTGCCGAGGGCCACGCAGTGACCTTCTCGGGAGGTATGGCCAAGGATGGGCTCGTACCCTTCTGCAACATCTACTCGTCGTTCCTGCAGCGTGCCTACGACAATATCATACACGACGTGGCCATCAGCCGCCTCAACGTGGTGCTCTGCATCGACCGTGGCGGACTGGTAGGCGAAGATGGCCCTACACACCATGGTGTCTTCGACCTCGCCTTCCTGCGTCCCATACCGAACCTCACCATCGCGGCGCCCTACGATGAGCATGAACTGCGCAACCTGATGTATACGGCCCAACTCCCCGACAAAGGTCCCTTCGCCATACGCTATCCCCGCGGACGCGGCAAACTGGTCGACTGGCACTGCCCCTTCGAGGAGCTGCCCATAGGCAAGGGACGCAAGCTGCACGATGGTGACGACATCGCCATACTCAGCATCGGCTCCATAGGCAACCTCGCTGCCGAAGCCGTGGAACGCGTGGCTGCCAAGGGCATCAGCGCTGCCCACTACGACATGCGTTTCCTCAAGCCTATCGACGAAGAGATACTCCACGAGGTGGGCCGCAAGTTCAAGCATATCATCACCCTTGAGAACGGCACCATCAAGGGAGGCCTCGGCAGTGCCGTACTGGAGTTCATGGCCGACCACGGATACCATCCCGACATACACCGCATGGGTATCCCCGATGAGTTCGTCGAGCACGGCTCCGTGCCCGAGCTGTGCCGTCAGTGCGGAATCGATGCCGAGAGCATCGCGAAAGAGATGGAGAAGAGGGTGAATGTAGAATGATGAATGATGAGGTTCTCTGAGTGCCCAGAGTTCTCCGAGAATCGTAATACAATAAAAAAGACTACCATACAATGAGAATCATCATCGCCGGCGCAGGAGCCGTAGGTACACACCTTGCCAAGATGCTCTCCGACGAGCAACATGACATCGTGCTCATGGATGCCAACGAAGAGCGTATGGCCAACCTCGACTCCAACTTCGACCTCATGACCATCGCCGCCAGTCCCACCTCCATCAGTAGTCTGAAGGACGCGGGTGTCGCCGATGTCGACCTCTTCGTAGCCGTAACCCCTGAGGAGAGCACCAACATCACCGCCTGCATGCTCGCCCACTCATTAGGGGCCAAGAAGACCGTAGCACGTATCGACAACTACGAATACCTGCAGCCCAAGAACAAGGAGTTCTTCAACAATCTCGGCATCGACTCGCTCATCTACCCTGAGATGCTGGCCGCCAAGGAGATTGCCGATGGCCTCCACCTGAGCTGGATACGCCAGTGGTGGGAGTTCAGCGGAGGAGCCCTCGTGATGCTCGGCGTGAAGTTACGCGACAACGCCCTGATACTCAATACGCCCATCTTCCAGATAAAGAAGGAGCAACCCTACCATATCGTAGCCATCAAACGTTCGGGCGAGACCATCATCCCCGGCGGTGACGACATACTGCAGGCGGGCGACCTCGTATACTTCATGACTACCAAGCGCTCGCTCACCTACATACGCCACATCACCGGCAAGGACGAATACGAATCAGTTCGCAACGTCATGATTATGGGTGGCAGCCGCATAGCCGTGCGCAGTGCCCAGCTCATCAGCGAAGACATGAGCCTCAAGATTATCGAGAGCGACCTCGCCCGCTGCCACTGGCTCACCGAAATGGTGAGCGACAACGTCATGGTCATCAACGGTGACGGTCGCGACCACGAGCTCCTCTCCGAAGAGGGTATCGACAATGTGGATGCTTTCGTGGCGCTCACCGACAGCGCCGAGACCAATATCCTCGCCTGCCTGTCGGCCAAGCGCATGGGTGTGTTCAAGACCATTGCCGAGGTGGAGAATATTGACTATATCAGCATGGCCGAAAGTCTCGACATAGGCGCTGTTATCAACAAGAAGAAGATTGCCGCCAGCTACATCTACCAACTATTGCTTGATGCCGATGTGGAAAACGTCAAGTGCCTCACCTTTGCCAATGCCGACGTCGCTGAGTTTGTCGTCAAGGAGGGCGCACGCATCACCCGCTCGCAGGTCAAGGACATCAGCCTGCCCAAGGGAGTCACCATCGGCGGACTCGTGCGCGACGGCGAAGGTATCCTCGTCACCGGTTCCACACAGATACAGCCAGGCGACCACGTAGTGGCCTTCTGCCTTGCATCCATGATTAAACGTATAGAGAAATATTTCAATTGATACACCTCAAGACCATATCCCGCATCATAGGCACCCTGCTGATTCTGTTGGCAGGCATATTCCTATTGTTCGGCATCGCCTCGCCGTTCCTCGAGGGCAACGACCTGTTCGGCTTCCTCGTATCGGCACTGGCCACCACCCTTGCCGGATTGTGGTGCCTCATCATCGGTAAGGGCAGCAAGGGGGAGTTCTCGCGCCGCGACAGCTACATCACCATCACGGTTTGCTGGATAGCCTTTGCCCTTTTCGGCAGCCTACCTTATTGGCTGGGCGGACACATCCCGAGCTTCACCGATGCCTTCTTCGAATCCATGTCGGGCTTCACCACCACGGGAGCCTCCATCCTCGACAACATTGAGAGCCAACCACACGCGCTGCTCCTCTGGCGCAGCCTTACGCAATGGCTGGGCGGTCTGGGTATCGTGTTCTTCACCGTAGCCATCCTGCCCATGTTCGGCATCGACAAGGTGCAACTCTTTGCTGCCGAGTCCACGGGTGTAAGCCACCGTAAGGTACACTCACGCGTATCAGTAGGCTCACGCTGGATATTCGGAATATACATACTGCTCACACTCGTTTGTACCGTATCGCTCAAGATATGTGGCATGGGATGGTTCGATGCCATCAACCACGCATTTACAGCAACAGGTACAGGCGGATTCTCTACCCGCCAAGCCAGCATAGAAGCATTTTCT
>JAZPZS010000120.1:0-3421 GCA_045544835.1 Bacteroidaceae bacterium
AGTGGACTTATCTGCTATGGGCTTCCCTAAGAATTGGGAGAGCGAACCGTTGTGGAGGTAATCCCCGTCCCGGGCGGACAAACTGAAAAGTTAAAGGTGAAAACGGAAAGGTAGCATTCACCTTTCACTTCTGACCTTTCAACGCGAAAACTAAGTATTATGATTATGGCTCACACAGATCCCACGAAACGTGTTCGCCGCCCGAACCTTTAGGTCGCTGGCCGACGCGAATGAGCATCGGTTGCTACGAAGGGAACTTCAGTTCCCCCGAGGAGTGCTGTCTCAGCAGTCCATAAGGAAGGGTCTTCAGTTATTAATGGAGTGCAAAGTCCCCGATGGGCGCTACCTGATGCGTCACAGGTACCAGTGGTGGGCGGTATATCATGTATTGGTGCGGCAGTGCGGCTTCCCTGACGGGTACCGCGAATTTGTGGCCTATATCGCGCAGCTCTTCCCCGAAGGGCTTCCGCTACTGGTTCAACGATGAGGAGAATGCCGAAATCAACCTCCGGACATCCTACTTATGCGTACAACGCGTACACCCTGCCAGCTGTTTTTCTAACTTATTTACGAAATAAATAATTAATTATATTTCTTCTTGCTACATAATTATTTAATTATTCCATATAAAGTGTTCCAAAAGTAGGTGTCAGGGTGTACGCGTTGTACATAGAGAGATGTCAACCCGAATCAGGAACAGCTCCGCCAATCAGAGCCTTTTGTCAAGATTATCAGAGCCTTGCAATAAAAAAATCAGAGCCGTCCGTTAGAAAAATCGGACGGCTCTGATTTTTTGGGAGATACCTTAAAGGATGGTCATCGGGGATTTTTGTTTTTCACCGATTGCAGAAATTCAAGACAGTTTGGTCACGCCTCGCAAGCCCCAAAAGGTTATTGTCATATCTTTTGGAGATTAAGCCAAAAAGATATACCTTTGTAGCATATACAAAAGAATATGAAAAAGACCACACTACTGACACTGATGCTCCTGTGCGTACTGACCTCGATGGCGCAGGCTGGAGACATCGCGATAAAGGGTAAGATTGAGGGTATCAAGAAGGGACGGCTGTACTTGCTCGCACGCTCGGGCGAGGAGCAGACGGACACGCTGGGCTACTGCGACTTCAAGCGGGGAAAGTTCACGCTGACGGCCGTCGCCGAGGAGCCTGTGGTGGCACAGCTCGTGGTGGACGGCTTTGCCGGTGGCTTCACCCTCTTTGCCGAACCCGGAGTGACCTATGAGGCATACCTCAGCGAGGGCGACAACTACTATATCCGTGGCGGACAGCTCAACGACAGCTACACGGCACACATGAAGGAGTCTGCCGCCATGCGCAAGGCTATCGACGGCATGCAGAGCCGCTACGACTCGCTGCGCACGGCACGCAAATTCCGCAGCGCCAGCCAGGTGAACGACTCGCTGCAGCGTCAGCAGAACGCCTTGAGGGAGCTGACCAACACGTTCCTCGGCAGCAACGACAACATCATAGCAGCCTACACCATCTACTCGAACCTGCTCATGCGCGAGGCGAGTCTGCGCGAGACACGCAGCATGTATGCCACGCTCGGCGAGGGCGCCAAAGGTAGCCAGTACGGGCGCATCATCAAGGAGCGCATCAAGCGCCTGGAGAAGACCGAGGGCGGTGCCCAAGCACCCGACTTCACGCTCACCGACCCACAGGGCAATGCCGTGACGATGAGCAGTGTGAAGGGCAAGATCAAGATTATCGACTTCTGGGCAAGCTGGTGCGGACCCTGCCGCCTCAACAACCCCGCCCTGCGCAAGCTATATGATGAACTGCACCCGCTGGGGCTGGAAATCATCGGCGTATCGCTCGACACCAACAAGGCAGCTTGGGAAAAGGCCATCGAGAAGGACGGACTGACGTGGATAAACGTGTCGTCGCTCAAGGGATGGAAGTGCGACCTCATCAGCCTCTACAACATAACGGGCGTGCCCGCACTCTTCGTCCTCAACGAGAACAACCAAATCATTGCCACTGGCCTACGGGGCGAACAGCTACGGGAGTTCCTGGAGGAGAGGCTAAAGTGATTTTTAGGAGATAAATGGAGATAAAAAGGAGTTAAATGGAGTTAAAGGTCAAATGTTTTGACTATGAATAACGGTTACCCCCTCCGCATTTCGTGCTCGTCCCCCTTAAAGAGGGACAGTGCAGAGTCCACTGGGGAAAGTAGCGAACGATACTAATTAAAAAAGAACTGTCGCCCTTTAAGGGGGACGAGCGAAATGAAGCAAGGCGTAATGGAGCGGAGGGGGTAATACTCTCTAAACTCTAAACAAAAAACAAACCCATATGAGAAAACTAATCACATTAACATTGCTGGCCATAGCCACCTTGGCTACGGCACAGGAGAGAAAGTTCGTCATCAGGGGCGAAATGAGCAGCAGTAAGCTCTGCTACAGTGAAGAAACCGTCAAGGAGGTGAAGCTCGAGGAGCTTGTCGACGGACAGATGGTAGTCATCGCCACAGCCCCCGTCGTAGACAACAAGTTCACCTTCGAAGGCACAGCCCCCGAGCAGTTGGCCCTGTGCAACATCACCGGCTTCGACAACGGTGCCATACAGATCTACCTCGAGGAGGGTGAAATCAGCGTAGGTCCCTTCGATGCCGCCTACCCCGTAGGTGCCGACATAGCAGGCACGCCGAGCAACGACATCTATCAGGCCTACCTCGACCTCAACGACCGCTGCATCAAGGAGAGCAAGGAGCGCATGAAAGCCGTGATGGAGAATATCCCAGCCGACATCAAGGGCGACATGCAGGCCGAGATGAAGTACACCTCGCCCACCTTCTACGTCAACAACATGCACTTCAAGGTGGCCATCATGGACTTCATCGTCCAGCACCTCGACTCGCCCGTAACGTTCTACATCATCAAGTACGCCATGGTGCCCACCTTCGATACCGACATGATACAGACCTTCCTCGATGCCGTGCCGCAGGAGATGCACAAGCAACCGCTCTACAAGGAGCTGGTCAACGACATACGTGCCGCCAACCTCAAGGTAGGCTCCGAGGCTCCCGACATCAGCGGACGCACTCCCGAGGGCGAGGAGCTGTCGCTATCAGACCTGCGTGGCAAGTACGTCTTCATCGACTTCTGGGCCAGCTGGTGCGCACCCTGCCGCCGCGAGTTCCCCTACATGAAGCAGGCGCTCGCATACTCTGAGAACAGCGACAACCTCGTGGTACTCAGCTACTCCATCGACAGCAAGCACGATGACTGGGTCAACTGCATCGCCAAGAACCAACTTACACACAAGAACTGGATACACATATCCACCCTCAAAGGCTGGAACAGCGATGTCATCAAGCTCTTCAACGTCAAGGGCGTACCCTTCACCGCCCTTATCGACCCCGAAGGCAATGTCGTGGCATTCGAGCTTCGCGGCGAAGA
>JAZPZS010000121.1:0-34754 GCA_045544835.1 Bacteroidaceae bacterium
TGAACTCCTCGTAGGTGTCTACAGCCACAGTGTGCTCGTTGCGGTAGTTGAGCGCCTTCTGGTAGATATTTTCCTGTATCTCGTCGAGCAGGCTAACTACGTATTCCTCGATGCCGTCGCATGAGCGGGTCTCCTTCTCCAGTGTGTCGCGGCGCATCACCTCCATGGTGTTGTTCTCAAGGTCACGGCCACCCATCACGAGGCGCACGGGAACACCCTTGAGCTCATAGTCGGCAAACTTGAAGCCCGGACGCTTGTTGTCGGCATTGTCGTATTTCACGCTGATGCCCATAGAGCGGAGCTTTGAAGCAATGCCCTCTACCTTGGCGTCGATGGCCTTCAACTGCTCCTCATTCTTATATATAGGTACGATGACCACCTGGATAGGAGCGAGTTTCGGAGGCAACACCAGACCGTTGTCGTCAGAGTGAGCCATGATGAGCGCACCCATCAAACGGGTCGATACGCCCCACGAGGTAGCCCATACGTACTGCATGTTGTTCTCCTTGTCCACATACTGCACATCGAAAGCCTTGGCGAAGTTCTGTCCGAGGAAGTGCGACGTACCGCTCTGCAGTGCCTTACCGTCCTGCATCAATGCCTCGATGGTATAGGTGTCGAGCGCACCGGCAAAACGCTCGTTGGCACTCTTCACGCCCTTCACAACAGGCACAGCCATATACTTTTCGGCAAAATCGCCGTAGAGGTTAATCATGCGCATTGCCTCCTCCTCGGCCTCCTCGCGTGTAGCGTGAGCAGTGTGGCCCTCCTGCCAAAGGAACTCGGCGGTACGGAGGAACAGGCGGGTACGCATCTCCCAGCGCATCACGTTGGCCCACTGATTGCACAGGATAGGCAGGTCACGGTATGAATGAATCCAATTCTTATAGGTACTCCAGATGATAGTCTCCGAGGTCGGACGAATGATGAGCTCCTCCTCAAGACGCGCTGCGGGGTCTACGACAACGCCGCTACCATCCTCGGCATTCTTCAGTCGATAGTGAGTCACCACGGCACACTCCTTGGCGAATCCCTCCACATGCTCGGCCTCACGTGAGAGATACGACTTCGGAATCAGCAAGGGGAAATAGGCGTTCACGTGGCCTGTAGCCTTGAACATATCATCCAGCTGACGTTGTATCTTCTCCCAAATAGCATAGCCGTAGGGCTTGATTACCATACAGCCACGCACTGCCGACTGCTCGGCAAGGTCGGCCTTTACGACCAAGTCGTTGTACCACTGCGAGTAGTTCTCACTACGTTTGGTAAGTTCTTTCAGTTCTTTTGCCATATATCCAAAATCTTAAATTATACGTTTACATTGCGTACCAAGAGCCACGCCGCCCCACTCCACGCATTTGGAGTGCAAAATTACATTTTTTTCATCGTTCTTCCCTCCTTTTTCTCAGAAAATATGGTAGTATCTCTTTTTTTTATTATTTTCGCAACCAATTTAGTCATTTATCCATTATTAACATTAAAAGAAACATCAAGCATGAAAGTTAAAGTTTTGTCATTGAGCCTGTGCGCAGCATTGCTCCTCAGCTCTTGCGGCAGTTGGAAGAACACAGGTATCGGCAGTGCTATTGGTACGGCAGCAGGAGCCGCCATCGGTTTGGGTATCGGTCATTTGGCTGGAAACAAGGCTGTAGGTACAGCAGTGGGAGCTGCAGTAGGTGCTAGCGCAGGTGCCCTCATCGGCCACAAGATGGACAAGGCTGCTGAAGCGGCCAAGCAGGTAGAAGGTGCTCAAGTAGAAGAGGTAACCGATGCCAATAACTTGCCCGCAGTAAAGGTTACCTTCGACTCAGGCATCCTTTTTGGCTTCAACAGCACCAAGCTGAGCGATGAGGCCAAAGCCAACCTCACCCAGTTTGCCGAAGTGTTGAAGAGTACTCCCGATGCCGACGTTACTATCCTCGGTCACACCGATAACGTTGGCACTGAAAAAGCCAACCAATCGGTATCTGAGAAGCGTGCCAAGGCAGTTGCCAAGCATCTGGAAGCACAAGGCGTAGAGAGCAAGCAGATCAAGGAGGTATTAGGTATGAGCTTCAATCAGCCCGTCGCCTCCAACGACACCGAAGAGGGTCGTGCCCAGAACCGCCGTGTTGAGGTATTCATGTATGCCAGCCAGGCGATGATCGAAGCAGCCGAGGCAGAGGCCACAAACTAATGCAGAATATTCAAAAATCAACCACAAGATACCCGGCCTTATGGTCGGGTATTTTAAAACCTTCACAAAAAGACCGAACTATGAATATCGACGGACTTATCATCGGCGCCGCAACATTTCTCACCATTGGTGTGTTTCACCCTATAGTCATCAAAGCCGAGTACTACCTCGGAGTCAAGTGTTGGTGGGTATTTCTCATGACTGGCATACTCGGAGTAATCGGCTCGCTGCTTGTCGAAAGCTCGCTATTCTCTACCCTGCTCGGCGTTTTTGCCTTCTCCTCTTTCTGGAGCATCAAAGAATTGTTTGAGCAACGCGAACGAGTACGCAGAGGCTGGTTCCCCAAGAACCCCAAGCGAAAGAGCTGATAGACGATGGTTGATGGTTGATGGACGATGGTTGATGGATGACGGATGATGGAAAACTTTCAACTTTCAACCATAAGCCCTCAACCATAAACCATAAACCCTCAACCATAAACCCTCAACCATAAACCCATGTCTCCCCTCACCATCATCGGATTCACCATCATCTTCCTGGCCACCACTGCCGGTTCGGCCCTAGTCTACTGCTTTCGTGGCGACATCTCCAAGCGTACCAATTCCATCCTCCTCGGCTTTGCTGCCGGAGTGATGATCGCCGCCTCCGTTTGGTCACTACTGCTCCCTTCAATCGGAGAGGCCGAAGCCATGTTCGGAAATTTCGCATGGCTCCCTGCTGCAACGAGTTTCCTGCTGGGCGGACTGTTCGTCATGTTACTCGACCATATCATCCCCCACTTTCACGCCGGAACCAATCAGGAGGAGGGACCTCACTCATCGGCCCGCAAGAGCACCAAGCTCTTCCTCGCCGTCACCATCCACAATATCCCCGAAGGACTTGCCGTAGGCTTCGCCTTCGGTGCCGCAGCCATCAGTGGCGAACCCTCGGCCTACTACGCCGCTTTGGGGCTCGCTATCGGTATGTCCATTCAGAACTTTCCCGAGGGAGCAGCCATCGCCCTGCCCATGCGCAGTGCCACACGTAGCAAGCACCGTGCATTCCTCTACGGAATGGGAAGTGGTGCCGTAGAGCCCATCGCAGCCCTCTTGGGATTCTTCCTCTCCACGGAGCTAGCCACCCTGCAGCCTTGGTTTTTGGGTTTTGCCGCTGGTGCCATGATCTTTGTCGTGGCCGAAGACCTCATCCCCGACTCCAACATCAGCGAATATCCCCACACAGGCACCTGGGGTGTCATGAGCGGTTTTGTCATCATGATGATTCTTGATGTTGCTTTGGGATAAGCTCACCAGCATTTCTTTAGCTTGGCACGATAAACGGCAACAGCCAGTGCGAAGTAGACCATAGTCTGCACGAGCAGTGTCGCGACTTCTGGAAGCACATCGCAGAGCGAAGCCTCCATGGCACTCAACTTGACGTAGGCGAGGAGAGCCGGTGCGGCAGGGATGATACAGTGTACGGCACGCCAGTACCAGGGCATCAGTTCCAAGGGGAACGACACCCCCGACAGGAAGATGAGTCCTATGGAGAAGAAGGCAATAAGGAGTATGGGAGCCTCGGGGTCGGTGTACCATCGTGACAGTGCGAGTCCTAAAAATGAGGTACTGAGGATATAAGGCACCATCAGCACCACCAGGCTAATACCCGAAGCGGCATGTGGAATATCAAAGATCAGTGGAAGGAGGCCCGTCAGAAAAAAAGCGAACACCGCATATAGCATACTATATGTGAGACTCTTGCCCCACACCAGTGATAGAGCTATAGACCAGCGATTACAATGCAAACGGACATAGGGGCGCAGCCTCCGTTCGCGACATTCGCTACCCGTCATCATAGCCACGAGCATCATCAGCGTCTGAAAGATGATAATCATCAGCACCGAAGGGATGAGGTAGATGCCATACCCTTCGGTCGGATTGTATAATGCCGTACCCTCCACCGTGACAGGACTCTGCGTAGCCACTGCCGCCAGTCCCTGCAAGGAGAGGAGCGGGAGCAATTGGGTGCGGTACTCCCCATCCATCGCCTCCATCACCTGCAGATTGGCCTTCTCCAAAGATTCGTAGTTGAGAAAGGCATCCGTAGAAGCGTAAAAGGGGTATATAGCCTGACGCCCCTCATAGAATAGCGTCTCGAAATCATCGGGCAGATACAGAATGCCGAAGACCTCGCCTTGCGTCATCAGCAGCTTGGCTGCATCCATATCAGAGACTTCATGTGCGACAGCAGCTTCGGGTGTAGCATCGAGCCAACGGACATATTGGCGACTGAGCGAAGAGCGTGAGTGGTCGACCACAGCCACCGGCACATCATGCACCACATTGGGGGCATACATATAATTATACAGCAGTCCATACACGAGCACGCCACCCACGAGCACCAGCAATACAGAGTAGCTGTGTCCGATGGCACGCATCTCACGCCATGCCACCCTAAGGCATAGTGGAAGGTCACTCCAACGTATCATAACGGCGTCGTATTAGGATTCGTCTCAAGCGAGGAAACAGCAGTAGGGCCATTAGAGGAAACAGACATAGCACTGCCAACGAGAGGTAACAGGAGGTAAAACCTCCGTCAAAATAGACCATCTGCTGCATAGCCACTGTGAAATGGCGCACGGGAAAGAGCAATGCTGCATACTGCACGATGGGAGACATAGCGGGTAGCGGGAAGGTGAGCCCCGAAAGCGTAGCACCCAGCGACCCAACCATAGAGACGATGCTGATGACAAACGAGAGCACTGGCAGCAGCGCATAGAGTAGCACTGCCACACTCTGCGTGGCTATCACGAAGAGAACACAAAGGAGACTGAAAAGCCCCATATCCCCAGCGATGGGGATGTTCACAAAACGGAAGAAGACCACATTGGCCAGCAAGGCCTCCGCAACAAACAGCACCGTATAGGGCAGCAGTTTGCCCATGACAGCACGAAGGATATTACCGTCGGCTGCCTCAAGCCACGCTCTGCCAGTACCCTCCTTCCCCTCAATGCCAATGGCATAGAGCGTCACCAGCAACACCAATATCTGAAACATGATGTAGAAGATAGGCAGCGTGAGGTAGACGGAGTAGTTGAGCGAAGGGTTATACAGAGCATGGTCATCGCTTGTCATGGGCAGGAGGAATGTCTCGATACCCTCCTCGGTGGCTCCCAGCGTAACAGCCTCGACCACGATAGGAGCCATGCGCACCGGCAGGAGAGCCTGCTCGAAGGCGCTCATCACCTCGCCCCCTACAGCCAATAGGGCATAATGGTAGTAGTAGTTGAGCGTAACCCCATTACCGCGAACCATATCTGCTTCAAAGTTCGAGGGGATGGAGAGGTAGCCATATATCTCCTTGCGCTGTACCGCTGCCCGCGCTGCCATATCATCGGCATAGTGGTGCCGCACATCAAGAGTGGGCACTGCCGACACCGAGCGCACCACCTCACGCGAAGCCGATGTATTATCGGCATCGACCACCCCAACGGGAATATGTTCCATCTGCCCTGAGCCGAAGATGGTGGCCATAAAGCCAATCAGAAACAGCGGAAGCACCACCGCTGCACCTATATATATACGGCGCGAAGTCATACGATGGAGCTCGCGAAGGAAAGGAGAGGAGGTCTCCCCCCTGCCCCTCCCAAGGAGAGGTGATTCGACCATCGCGAAAAAGTTCCTGTTGCGAAGCATCATTAGAATCTCTTATTATCGAACTATAGAGTTCCCCTCCCAAGGAGGGGTTAGGAGAGGCTACTCCAACTCCAGCAATACCGTCATTCCCGGCCTCATCCCATCAACGGGTGTTGCGGGACGCAGTCGCACCTCAAAGGTGCGCATATCATAGCTCCCAGCCTGCTTGGTCGACTTCCATGTGGCGAAGCTACCTAACGGACTGATGTAGTAAACCTCAAGCGGCACATCATTGCGAGCAAGAGCGGGCACACGCGCCACAAAGCGCTTGCCTATACGGAAATGAGGCATCAGGTCCTCCCGCACGTTGAACACCACATAACTGTCATCGAGCACCACAAGACTCATGATGGGTGCACCTGGAGCCACCAGTTCGCCTCGTTTAGGGTATACGTTGGCAATCTGTCCGTCAGCCGGGGCCGTCAGTTTGGCATCCACAAGTAGTGCCGCCACCTCATCGACGGTGCTTGCTGCGGCCTCCACCATGTTGCGGCTTGCCTCACGGTCCTCGCTCCTCACCCCATCGAGTGCCAAACGATACTGCTCATAGGCCGACCGTTCGGTAGCCCGGGTGGACAGCATCGCCGCTTCCGCCTCATCGTAGCGCTGGCGAGCCACCACGCTATCGCGATACAACACTCCTACGCGCTCGTAAGTCTTCTCAGCAAGGTCGGCCTGGCTCTTCGCGGCCTGCCATAGCTGATAGGCCGAGGCCACCACCTGACTGCGAGTGCCGGCATCGACCTTGCGGTTCTCCTCTTTCGTGGCCTGATGCAATGCCTCACTCTTGCGGTACTGTGCCTGCACAATGGGACTGTTGATGATCACGAGCGTATCGCCCCGACGCACGTCGTCGCCCTCGCGCACCAAGAAGGAATCAATGCGCCCCAAGAGCTTGCCGCTGATGCGCATCTCCGTAGCTTCCACCTCTCCCTGTAGGGTCAGCGAGGGTTTATGCGTCAGCAGCAATCCTGCAGCTGTGATGATGACCATCGCAGCGAGCAATGCCACGAAGGCGATAAAAAGGTATTTGCGGTTCTTTTCCATATCGTCTACTAAAAACACTCACCGAATATACTCACCAAACTCTTCCGTCATGCCACACAGCGCCAGCAGATTGGCCAAACCCACATCGTAAGCATAATAGGCAGCCAAACGGGCGAGAGACACCTCTGACAAGGCATTCTCGGCATCGATTACTTCGGCTGACGTAGCCATCCCTTCAGCAAAGGCGATGCGACGCATACGCACCAGCTCCTCATTCAGCGCAATGCTGGCGTCGAGCACCTTCACCTCATCACATGTACGCTGCAGCGTGGCATACAGTTCTGTCACGGCAACAGCCAGTTCGCTTTCGGCCTCTTCGCGACTCCATACCAACGCCTGCTTGGCAAGGCGTGTCTGGGCAATTTGGCTCTCCCGCTCCAGTCCATCGAAGAGGTTCCATGTGAAGCCCACACCGACGATAGTGCGCGGCAGCAGATTGCTAGGCAAACCATGAGTATAGAGCGTTTGCTTACCAAACAGCACCACGTCGGGCAGGTAACCGCCCTGGTCCATCCGCAGCTTGTCGCGGGCCATCAGTTCTTCCACGCGGAGCGTGCCCAATGCAGGATTGTTACAGCGCATGGCATCGGTGAATAACTGCAGTTCAGGTAGCTGCAAGTTCACAAACAGAGACGATGTAGGGGTTATCGTCAGTGCACTATCTGCCATACCCAACTGCTGCTTCAGCGATGCCTGAGCCGTTTGCGTCACGCTCCTCGCACGACTCCACTCGCGTGCTGCCTCTTCCATGTTTACCTGAGCGAACAGCCGTGCCGCCTTGTCGATCATCCCCACCGACTCGAGCCGCTGGGCATCCCGATAATGCTTCATCAGTGCCTCGTAGCGATGGTGGCACACTTGCTCGGTCTGCTGCGCCAGCACAAGTCCGTAATAGCGCTCCACGAGCGCCACCCTCTCCGCGCCGGCCACCTGACGGCTATTGTTCCCCGCCACGTCCACCGCGCTGCGAGCCATCCTATCGGCATACCACCGCTTGCCCCCACTGAAGGCAATCCACTCAGCCGTAATCCCCACGGAAGCGATGTTTTGAGGAAGCAAGGGAAAGGTCAGCGTGTATGCTCCAACCCTATCGAGCAATCCCGTGACGAGCTGCTCCGAGGGTAATATGCTCTGCACATACGCTTTGGCAGGGTCGGTAAACCGCGACAACGGTTGGCGCACCTCGACCTGCTCCGACAGGTGGGCATACATGCCATTAGCCTGCAGCTGTGGCCACCACAAGGCGTTGACTCTCCTCCTCTCAAAATTGGCCATTGTAACTCCAGCCTCAGCCACCTTCAAGACATCGCTTCCATCCAGCATCAGCGCCTCGGCATCAGCATAGCCTAGCCTCACCACCTGAGCCTTGGTGCCTAGCATAGGCATTGCCACGGCACAAGTCAGCATGATAATCTGCACACGCCTTCCTACAATCGTTTTCATAGTGCTTTAACACCGTACGTCCTCATTTGTTTTTGCCCCATAGCCTTCCGTGCACAACGACCTCCAGCGACTATCTCCATAAATTCTACTTGCGAAAAATGAATAATCGTACTTTCTTCTTTTGTTTTCCGATTGTTTTCCTTACCTTCGCACCATGAAACTCACAATCACACTCCACTACAACACCCAGTGGGGCGAGAGCCTCCACTTGGCATTCTCCCCTGTAGCTAACGTACACAGCGTGCCCACACTCCCTATGCAGACCAATGGCGAGGGGCGCTGGTTCATCACCATAGAGGGCGACTACAAGCCTTCGGCTCCCTACACCTTCGTGGTGATGGAGAATGGTGACATCAAACGCACCGAATGGCGTCATCATAGGTTGCCCGACACGCTGCACGGACACGTACACATCAGCGACCGTTGGGTAGACCGTTCCGAGCTTGCTCCCTTCTACTCCTCGGCCTTCACCCGTGCCATCTTCGCACACGACACACACAACACTACGCCTCACGGTGCTGCAGGTATCTGCATCTGCTGCGAAGCCCCTACCCTGCGCAAGAACCAACTCCTTGCCGTATGTGGCGATGCAAAAGCATTAGGAGCCTGGGACACCAACCACGCACGCATCATGGAGCCTCACGGCACCGAGTGGCAACTGTGGCTCGACAAAGGCGAGCTGGGCGAGAACTGTGAGTTCAAGTTTATAATCCTTGAGAAGTCAACAGTCAACAGTCAACAGTCAACAGACAACAGTTGTAACGAAAACCACCATCCGGAGGCCAATAATAGTCAATTGTCAATTGTCAATTATCAATTAGTCGCATGGGAGCCCGGTGAGAACCGCACCCTCCACATCGACCACTACAGCGATGTGAGCCTACGCGTACTGCGCACCTACACCCTGCGCGACCCGCAAGAGCATTGGCGCGGTGCCGGTGTCGCCATCCCCGTATTCTCCCTGCGTTCGAAGAAGAGCTTCGGTATCGGCGAATTCTCCGACATCCCCCTTATGGTCGACTGGGCTGCCAAGACAGGCCAATGCTTCCTGCAGCTGCTGCCCGTGAACGATACCACCATGAACCGCAACTGGCACGAGTCGTACCCCTACAACGCCATCACCTGCTTTGCCCTCAACCCCATGTACATCCGCCTCGAAGAGGTAGGCGTACTCAACGACAAAGAGGCAATGAAGGAGTTCCGCAAAAAGCAGAAAGAGCTGAATAAGCTGCCACAGGTCGACTTTGATGCCGTAGTCATCGCCAAGTGGGACTATCTGCACCGCATCTTCGCGCAAGAGGGCGAGCAGACCCTTGCCTCACCCTCCTACAAGCGTTTCTTCAAGGACAACGAATCGTGGTTGGTACCCTATGCCGAGTTCTGCTGCATCAGGGACAGCAAGAACCCCAAAGAGACAGGACTCTACCTTTATATACAATATCACCTGCACAAGCAGCTCAAGCATGCCGCCGACTACGCCCACAAGCATGGCGTAGTGCTCAAGGGTGACATACCTATCGGCATCAGCCGCACCAGCGTGGAGGCATGGAGCAATCCCGGACTCTTCTGCCTGGAGAGCCAAGCCGGTGCACCGCCCGATGCCTTTGCCCGCGACGGACAGAACTGGGGCTTCCCCACCTATAACTGGCAAGCCATGGCCGCTGAGCGCTACCAGTGGTTTGCACGCCGCTTCACCAAGATGGCCGACTACTTCGATGCCTACCGCATCGACCACATCCTCGGTTTCTTCCGCATATGGGAGATACCCTGCACCACCAAGAGCGGACTGCTTGGCCACTTCAATCCAGCCATGCCCCTCACCCCTGAGGAGATAGCGCAGTGGGGTATCGCCTTCTACAAGGAACGTCACGCCACCCCCTTCACCCTGGGCGACGAAACCGACGTGCTCTTCGTGGAGGATCCCTACCAACCAGGTACCTACCACCCACGTATCAATGGATTCGACACCGAGTCGTTCAAGGCCCTACCCGAGAATGAGCGCAAAGCCTTCTATGCACTGCACGACCACTTCTTCTACCATCGCCACAACGACTTCTGGTATCGCGAAGCCATGAAGAAGCTCCCCGCCCTCATCGATGCCACCGACATGCTCGTCTGCGGCGAGGACCTCGGCATGATACCCGCTTGCGTGCCCACCGTGATGAACGAACTGCGCATCCTCTCTCTTGAGATACAACGCATGCCCAAGGCCTACGGCTGCACCTTCGACAATCCGGCCAACTACCCCTACTACTCCGTATGTACCACCTCTACCCACGACATGAGCGGTATACGCGGTTGGTGGGAAGAAGACCCCACACTCACCCAGCGCTACTGGAGCGAGATGCTGCACCAGCGCGGCAAGGCACCTAGGGAGTGTGAGGCATGGATATGCGAGAGCATCGTGCGCCAGCACCTCGACTCGCCTGCCATGCTCACCATCCTCCCCTTGCAGGACTGGATGGCCATGGACGAGCATCTGCGCTACCCCGACCCAGCCTTCGAGCGCATCAACGTACCGGCCAACTCAAATCACTACTGGCGCTACCGCATGCACCTCACCCTGGAAGAGCTCCTCGAGGCCGAAGACCTCAACCGTCTGGTAGGTCGCCTCGTCCGTCAGGCTGGACGATGAAGGGAGGTAAGTTTTTGAGTTTTTGAGTTTGTGAGTTTAGAGTTTAATTGTCATCTCGAGACGGAGTGAGAGATCTCTCGCTTTGCTCGGGATGACACTTATCGTATTTTTTGTTATCGTACACGCTTTGCGTGTCCTCGTCAATTGCCTACCGCTCCAGCCAAGCCATGAAATCATCCACCCGCGATCGGCTCACGGTGAGTTCCACAGGCGATTCCACAAAGGGGACTATGCGCAAGCGTCCACTCTGCTTCACAATGCTCTTGATACCATTTGAGGCTATGACACAGCTACGCGAAATCTTGAAGAACTTCTCAGGGTCGAGCACTTCGGACACCACATCGAGCGATGCATCAAGCACATAGCGGCAAGCAGCCGATGTGACCACATAGTTGCACTTCTCCTCAGAGCATATATAGGCAATATCAGCTGTAGGTACAGGGACTATACGATCGTTGAACTTCACCACCAGACGTTCCCTATAACGTTTGGGTTCTGCCAGGGTGTTCATCACGGAATCCATATCAGGCTTTTCGCTCCGGGCACGGCAACGCGACACGGCACGCTGCAAGGCCTCAGGTGCAATGGGTTTGAGTAGATAATCCACGCTACCCGCCTCAAAGGCTTTGATGGCATAGGTATCGTAGGCGGTAGTCATGATGACCTTTCCCTCTACATCTACCTTTCGGAATATCTCGAAGCACACGCCATCGGCCAGTTCAACATCCATAAACAGAATATCAGCCTTGTGAGAGGGGTCTTGCAACCACTCCACTGCACTAGCCACCGAGGTTACTGCACCTACCACGGTAAGGTCGGCACAGTATTGCCCCAGCATCCTCATCAGGTTATTCTGTGCCATTATTTCATCTTCTATAATCAGTACGGTCATATCTTGTTTTGAGTTTTTAAGTTTTCGAGTTTATAAATGTTTCACATTTAAGACCACTTGCTTGCTCTGCAATATCATGCAAGCATATATTGCTCTCGCTACGCTGCGTGGTTGTGAGTTTGAGTTTCTGAGTTCAGTCGGCTTGCGTCTAACAAACTTATAAACTCAAAACTCAAAAACTTACTTTTATTCTCCATTCTCCATTTTCAATTCTTAAAGCAGCGGTATTACCACCCGATAAAACTCATCAGTACTATCAATGACCATATCTTGCGCTGATAGGGTGTGATAGTGCTCGCGTATATATTTCTGTCCGAGTCCAGTCGACGCTGGACGCGTATATTTGGGTAATACATTATTTTCTATCATAAGCTGTTCCTCGTTGGCCGATATGGTAATACGTAGCGGATTGGCAGCACTCACCGCATTGTGTTTGAGCGCATTTTCCACCAGAAGTTGTACGGTACATGGTACCACCATACGCCGCATAGCCTCATCAGCAATAGCGTACTTCACCTCAAACCCATCGGCAAACCTCACCTTCTGCAGGGCCACATACTCCTGTATGAAGTCAATCTCCTCGCGCAAGGGCACCAGCGCGTCCTCCTCGCACCGTAGCATGTAGCGATACATATGAGCCAGTTTGTGTATGTAGTCACTGGCCTGCTCGGTACGCTGCTCGCATACGAGTCCGTCGAGAGTGTTGAGTGAGTTGAAGAGAAAGTGAGGGTTCACCTGTTGCTTGAGCGTCGCATACCGATACTGAGCCTGTGCCGCCCTCACGCGCTCGAGCTGCATAGTTTTTCGTATAGTGAACACGATATCGACCAATATCACAATACAGCAAATGGTAGTTTCCACGAGCACCGACGCGATAAAATAACGTAGGTAGTTATGTATATCTACCGCAATAGTCGCAGTTCTCTCATGCGCAATGCTGAAGCACCATGCTCCTACAGCCGATACCACTCCCACGAAGAGCACGTAGCCGAGCCACGTCAGCGGCTTGCGCCTTATCTTACGTTGATGGCGCAATCTCCTCACACAGATGATAGTAATACAGGTATAGGTGATGAAGGCAGGCGAACTTGACAGGATTTCCCATGCATAATCCATCACACTGGTTCCGGCATACAAGGGAGAGGAGAAGAGCATAGCAGCCCCTACGCGCAATGCCAATATGCCACCAACGATGGCAAACGTCCATCGCAACTTAGAGTCTGATCGCGAGAGGTCGGCCTCTACCCTATTTATTTTATAGGTAAGGCGCGATAGAAGTATGAGAGTCCACCCCAGCAACTCTGTAGTAAGCACGGTAGAGAAGATTCTTGCAGCAACCTCCACATTCATAAAGTAGCGTATGAGGCCGGCACCTAAGGTACCAACGACAAAACCGACTACATTGACCACTATCACCATCACAGCAATGATGTCAATGGGCATGCCTTTTTTGAGGCACAGTATTACCGTCATTGTCATGGTGAAGATGGTCAGTGTAAGAGCATCATCAACGCCCACCCATTGGCAAACGAGGACCACCAAGGCATGCAACAGGGCAAATAGATGTATCACCCCCGAGGATTTCATCGTTCTCAGCATATGCTATAAACTTCCGTTCCGGCACCAAAGTTAGTTTTTTTTTCTGACAACTCCGCTAACTAATTGCAATAATCTGCATTCTTTTTGCTCTCCACTCATCAAACTATTACGTCCATTCGTCGCAGTAAACACACCATTCATCAGAAATAGTGTTTTAAAATATACGCGCACACGAAAAAGATTTTTATCTTTGCAAAAATATTAGTGATTTACTAAACAATAAGGAAAACACATACCATGAATTCCAATCGTCTATCATTTTGGCAGCTATGGAACATTAGCCTCGGTTTCTTTGGGGTACAAATAGCCTATTCGCTCCAGAGCGCCAACATCAGTCGCATCTTTGCCACATTGGGTGCCGACCCCCACGACTTGAGTTATTTCTGGATTCTCCCACCTTTAATGGGCATGATAGTACAGCCTATCGTAGGCAAGTACAGTGACAAGACATGGTGTCGATTTGGTCGCCGCATCCCCTACTTGTTCATAGGTTCGCTTGTAGCAATCCTCGTCATGTGTATGCTCCCCAATGCCGGCAGTTTTGGATTTACCATAGGCGGTACCATGATATTCGGTCTTATCGCCCTCATGTTGCTCGACACCTCTATTAATATGGCCATGCAACCCTTCAAGATGCTTGTAGGCGACATGGTAAACGAAGAGCAAAAGGGCAAGGCCTACTCCATACAGAGCTTTCTTTGCAATGCGGGTAGCCTCGTAGGTTACATCTTCCCTTTCTTGTTTGCTTGGATAGGCTTATCAAATACCGCTCCTGAAGGTGAGATTCCCGACACCGTGAAGTACGCCTTCTATATCGGTGCAGCCATCCTCATCCTCTGTGTATTGTACACTAGCGTCAAGGTCAAGGAGATGCCCCCGAAAGAGTATGCCGAGTTCCACAGTATCGACCCACAGACACAAAAGGAAAAGTCACCCGGTATGCTTACCCTACTCAGAAAGGCTCCGAGCACATTTTGGACAGTGGGCCTCGTACAGTTCTTCTGTTGGGCAGCCTTCATGTACATGTGGACCTACACCAACGGTGCCATTGCCGACACCGTATGGGGAACTACCGACGTACGTTCCGAGGGCTATCAGGAAGCAGGTAACTGGGTAGGTATTCTCTTTGCCGTACAGGCCATAGGCTCTATGCTTTGGGCACTTCTCATCCCTAAGTTCAAGAACATCAAAACAGCCTATGTCGTAAGCCTCCTGTTGGGTGCCGTAGGCTTCGCCTCTGTATTCTTCATACACGACCAATATATACTGTTCGCATCATTCCTTCTAATTGGAGCAGCCTGGGCAGCGATGCTCGCCATACCCTTCACATTGTTCACCAACTCGCTTTCGGGCGACCATATAGGCACCTACCTCGGACTTTTCAACGGAACCATCTGCTTGCCTCAGATTGTAGCTGCCGCATGTGGAGGTATATTGCTCAAAATGGTAGGTGGCAGTCAAGTGTCAATGTTTCTCATTGCAGGCATCCTGCTTGTGTGTGGTGCTGCTGCAGTATATTTAGTAAAAGAAAAACGAGCATAATCAAACATCTATATTAATATGAATAAGATTAAAGTTGTATTGGCCGGACTGATGCTATCAGTTCTGACGTCCGCGCAAGTGTTTGCCCAAGGCAAATACAAGGTACAAGGCGTAGTCAACGATGAGTTAGGCCCCGCCGTAGGTGTATCCGTAGTGGAAAAAGGCACTACAAACGGTACAGCCACAGGCCTCGAAGGCGAGTTTGCACTTACTGTAGCTGACCCCAATGCCATTATCGAGATTAGCTACATAGGCTACACCACGCAGAGTTTCAAAGCCTCAGCACTGCCTAAACGCATCACGCTCGCCGAAGAGACCACACACCTTACCGATGTGGTCGTTATCGGTTACGGTTCGCAAAAGAAGAAAGAGGTGACAGGCTCTGTAGCCTCCATCAAAGCTGAGGACTTCAATGCCGGTATCAAGTCGAGTCCCGTAGGACTGCTGCAAGGTAAGGTGTCGGGATTGAATATCATTCGTACAACGAGTGACCCTACCAATACAGGATACAATATCCAAATCCGCGGATTTTCTACTCTCGACAAGGGAGCCGGAACCTCTCCGCTGTTCATTGTTGATGGAGTTCCTGTCAGCAGTATAGACAACATCTCTCCTGATGAAATTGCCTCCATGGACGTACTCAAGGACGGTTCTGCTGCGGCCATCTATGGTACACGCGGTACCAATGGTGTGATTTTGATTACCACCAAGCGTGGCGATGGTTTTTCCGATGCTGTTCGCACCCATGTAGAATACTCGGGATATGCCTCGGTATCTACTCGCAACGGAGACCTTGGAATGGCCACACCTGAAGAGTTTGTAAATCTGGAATCAGCGACAAACGGACTTGTAAAGCCTACGATAATCACTGACGATAACGGTAATTATGTACTAACAGACTGGATGGACGAATTAACACGTGACGCAGCGTTGACCCACAATCATAATGTAGCGATATCGGGATCATCAAACAAGTTCAACTATCGTGCATCATTGAATTACAAGAACGCTGAAGGTATTGCCAAAACGTCAAACCGTGAAGAGTTGATAGCCAAGTTGTCTGCATCCCAGAAAGCGCTCGATGGGAAATTGGAATTACAGTATGACATGTCATATATGCGCTACCGCAACGATTTCTTCTGCGGCAATTTCAAGCAGGCAGCCATACTAAACCCTACGTATCCCATCTATGATGAATCTACTGCTTCAGGTTATTATATGCCACAAGGCACCGGACTGACCAATCCGGTAGAAGACATGAAAAATCGTGAAAGCTACCAAGATGGCAATTACTTCCGTGGCTCAATCAAGGCTAGTTACAATATTCTTGACGGACTTAAGCTCAGCGCTTTTGGAGCCATTGAAGAAGGTGACAATAAGAAGTATTGGTACAATGGGGTCATCAATACCGACATAGCAGGTTCTGGCAAAGCTGGTCGTTCAACCGACACCAACCTCAGCCGTCTATTTGAAGCCACATTGGATTACGTTTGGGCACACAATGGACACAACTTGGCAGCTGTCGCAGGTGTTTCTTACCAGAACTTCCTCTACGATGGTATGGAGGTTTCCAACAAGGGATTCCCAACAGCCTCAATGAAATATTATCAAATAGGCAATGGTGATGCCTCTAAGGAATACCTCAATGCATCATCTTATCGCAACTCCAACACATTGGCTGCCGCTTTTGCTCGCGTGAATTACAACTTCGATGAGAAGTACCTCATCTCGGCATCTGTCCGCCGCGAAGGCTCTTCACGCTTCGGTGCCAACAATAAGTGGGGATGGTTCCCTGCCGTATCAGCAGGTTGGCGCATCAGCGGTGAAGACTTTATGCAAGACCAAGAATGGTGCAACGAATTGAAAATGCGTGTAGGTTTTGGTGTCACAGGTAACAACCTCGGATCCGACCTCCGTTCTGTAGCCATGCTTTCCAATGGCGGTACTTTCTGGTACAACGGTAAATATGTATACACCTATGGTGTAAGCCAGAATGTAAACCCCGACCTTCGTTGGGAGAAGAAATACGAGTACAACCTCGGTTTCGACTATTCATTCTTCAACAACCGCGTTTATGGTAGCCTCGACACCTACTATCGCCAGACACGCGACTTGCTGTGGGACTACGAAGTTCCTACACCACCCTACCAATACCCGACCCTCCTTGCCAATGCAGGGCAAATGGACAGCTATGGTGTAGAACTTGCATTAAGTGGAGTTGCCGTAAAAACGAAAAATTGGAACTGGACCACTACACCAACAATTGCATTCAACCGCAACTACATCACCAAACTTTCTGACCCCAGCAAGGGATTCAACTATAAGCAAACCACGTCGGGCGGTGTTGGCGAAAACGGTATCATGAATACCAACACCCAGATCCTCATCGAAGGACAAAGTGTTGGTGCCTTCTATGGATATGAGTTCTATGGCATAAAGGACGGCAACTGGTATTTCCGTACTCCTGCAGGCGGATTCGTTGACTCTTCTACTGCAGCTGAAGCATATCGCCAAGTCATAGGCAATGCACAGCCACTTTTCACATTTGGATGGAACAACACCATCCGTTACAAGAATTTTGATGCTACAATCTTCCTACGCGGTGTGTATGGCAATGATGTTCTCAATCTTACCCGTTGGGCTTATGGTCCACGTCCCACACAAGCCGATAATCTGTTCATGCACGATGTAAAAAAGAATGGAGATGTTGTCTACACCAACAAGGCTCTCTTCTCAGATTATTACCTCGAAGATGGTTCTTATGTAAAACTTGACAACGTGACTCTCGGCTACACATTTGATTGTCGCAATCATAAGACTGTAAACAATCTTCGTGTCTATGTAACAGGGCAGAATCTCCTTACGCTCACCAAGTATAGCGGACAAGATCCCGAAGTAAACACTACCAGTGTATGGGATGCAGGTATCGACTATTGCGATTTCTATCCTACCGTAGCAACTGTACTTATCGGTATAAACCTATCATTCAAATAAAATACTATAACGATGAAAAAGCTATTATATACCTTTGTTGCACTAACGACTTTAGTGACAACATCCTGCTCTGACATGTTGGAGGAGGTGAATTATGGAAGTCCTACCGTAGAGGATATGATGACTCAAGAGGAGAATGTGGTACTGCTTGTCGGACAGATTTATGCAGACCTCAAATGGACACATGACCATTGGGGATATTGGGGATTGACAACGATCACTGGCGATGAGGGTATTTGCGTACCCCGCAATGGAGGTAATGACTGGAATGATGGTGGGTATTGGCTCAAGCAAAACACTCACACATGGGATCATAGAGGTGATGCCATAAAGAATGTTTGGAATACCACGATTTCTGGTGCCGTTCTCTGCAATCAGGTACTTGAGACCCTCAATTCATATAAAGAATCCATGTCAGAGGAGGTATATGCACAATATGTAGGCGAAGTCGAAGTATTGCGTTCATACTATTTCTATTTATTGTTTGATTGCTTTGGACGTATTCCCTACACAGAGAAGTTCGAAGAGGCCACTGGTCCGCTTCTTGAGCCACAAGACGTATGGTCCAACTTAGTAGCCACCCTGGAGCGTAATGCGCCCAACATGGCAATTGTGTCTGACGACAATCGTGCAGCCAACTATGGACGCACCACACAGGGATTTGCCTACGCGTTGCTGGCCCGTTTGTACTTGAATGCAGAATCATTTGGCTGTACTCCCGAGAATGTATTCAAGAACGTAGATGCTCCGGCACAATATAATGGATCATTCTACGACAATTGTGTACGTTGCTGTGATGCTGTCATCAATTCGGGTTCATATAGCATTGAAGCGAACTATTTCGATAACTTCAAGATCTACAATGAGCAGAGTAAGGAAAACATCATGGTAATCGTAGAGAATGGGCAAGCGGACTTCGACGAACGTAGCAACGGCTCTATGAGCAACAAGCTTCGCATCATCCACAACACCCATCATTACGGCATGCAATTCTTCTACAATCTCGTATTAGACACTTGGAATGGTTTCTGTGCACGTCCTGACTTCATGAAACTATATGCAGAGACTGACGTTCGCGGACCAGGTAATGAAGGCAAAGGTACAGCCAACACCAAACAATGGGGATGGTTTGTAGGCCCTGTACACAAGGCTGGCAGCACCACAGAACTCTATTTGGATGAAGACCACGATGAAGAGACCATTATCCATACCGAGATCTCAAGTCTCACCAATGCCCATAACTTTGATGGCGCTCGCCTCAACAAATGGGAGATAGACAAGAATAGCGAATACAAATATTGTGAGAACGACTTTGTACTTTTCCGCTATGCCGATGTACTATGGATGAAGGAGGAGGCTATTCTGCGTGGTGGAAATGGTACCAGCGGTGTATCGTCTAAGGATTTCCAGACCATGCTAAAACGTTCATTTGCTTATGATGCTAATCCATTAGAGGCATTCAAAGCCGCCTACCCCGATGCCACCACCTCATTGGAGGGTATCTTAGACGAGCGTGGTCGAGAGTTCACATGGGAAATGGTGCGTCGTCGCGACCTTATCCGCTACGATAAGTTTGACGATGTACAATACGTGACAGCCAAGCAAAGCCATCGCAAATGGTTCCCCATTCCCTATTCTGTGCTTGAGAAATCATTGCTTGACGAGAACGGTAATCCTATCTGGACACAGACTCCTGGATATGAAAATCTTTAATTAACTGAAATATCTGATTTATTAACCAACGATTATAAATTGCAAGGCAGTTTACAATCAATTTATTAACTAAATTTATTTATTATCATCATGAAAAAGTTAATGTATTTGGCAGGTGCATTTGCACTGATGCTCGGTTTCTCTGCTTGTGAACCCGAGGGAAATGAGCCTGAAATCAATGTTGATGACATTGTACTTGATGGATTCTATGTGTATGGCGAGGCTACAGGTGCTGCCGACAAGGTAGAAGCCAAGAACGCTATGTCAGCCGGTTCTAACGAAGTTGACAAAGCTATCCGTACCGGTATGTACGAAAAGTATGTATGGTTGGAGGCTAACAAGGACTTCTCTCTTGTTGAGAATTCAGCTGGTAACAAGAAGTACTATGGTGCCAACCTTAAGGAGGTTAATTACGGCTACGCAGAAGGTGAAGGTTTGAACTTTGCAGACAATCCTGATATGATGATTCTTCAGGGAGAACTCATCATCGGCGAGAATGCCCCTGCGATGCAAGTTAAGGAAACTGGTCTTTACCACATTGTATTGGATAACAATGCAACAGGTGACTTGGATTATCCGCAAATCATCATCCACAAGGCCGACTGGGGCGTACGTGGTGGCATGAATGGCTGGGGATTCACTCCTGGCGAGGTTATCAAGAACGAAGACGGTTCTATCACCTACAAGTGGGTTGACCAGAACTTGGCTAAGAATGGCGAGTTCAAGTTTGCTTCTTGCCATGGCTGGAAAATCAACCTTGACATCAATGGCTTGGTAAAGGCTGAGGTAAGCCTTGGCTTGGATGGCGAAGGAAAGCTCTCTAACACTGGCAACAATATCGTAGTTGAGAAAGCTGGTCTCTACACCATCACTTTGACCTACACCTGCAAGTCTGGTACTGTTGCTGAATCGTTCAACTACACTGTTGAGTGCACTCAAGAGAGTTCTATGCCTGAGACAATGTATATCATCGGTAATGACTTCGGTAACTGGGATTGGAATTCTGAGGCCGTTGTTGAGATGACTCCGGTACACAGCCACCCCGGTCACTTCTGGGCTATCCGTCACATGACCACAGCTACAGAGTTCAAGTTCTGCGCACTTCGCGAATGGAATGGCGACTTCACAGGACAGGGTAACGACAGCGGTTACATCGTTCCTGGCAACTGCATGGTAGAGGCTGACGGCATCTATATGCTTTATGTAGACCTTGAGAACAGCCGCGTTATCGTAGAGCCCGCCAACGTATATGGTATGGGCGACTGCTTCGGCGGTTGGGACGGTGGCGTCGAGGCCAACAAGTTCGTAGCCAACGGTCAGGTTCTCGAAGCAACAACTAAGGCTGCTGGTAACCTCAGAATGTATGCAACTCTCTCTACACCTACTTCAGACTGGTGGCAGATGGAGTTCAACATCTATGATGGTGCTATCGTATACCGCGCTGGTGGTAACGATCAGGAGGCTGTTCCTGTTACTGAAGGTCAGAAGGTTACTCTCGACTTCAACGCTGGTACAGGTTCTATCAACTAATCAGTAACAAACCTAACAACACAGGGGTGCCCTCAACGGGTGCCCCTTTTGGCCTAAGGCCTTTGATCGGGCCTTAGGTCGCTAATGCAGCATTGCTGAATTGAAAATGGGAAATGGAGAATTAGCCATCCGGCAGGCGATTTTCAGTCCTCGTTAAACGTTAAACGTCCAACCATAAACAATAAACCAAAAGCCAAAGACCGTTGTCTGTTGACTGTTGACCGTAGGCTTTTCAATAAAATTATAACTCATGAACCGCTATATCCTACTAGCTCTTGAATTATGCTTCTTGGCATTCCTGGCCAGTTGCGAGCCACAAGTTCCTGTTACACCCGAAGAAAAAATCGACCTAAGCAGTCTACCCTACGGACTCTCGGGCTATTCGCTCACAGACAATAGTATACCGAAGGCCGATGAGCCCTGCGTAATCTATTATAAGGCTGGTGACGGATTCCCTTTCAGTGGATACACCGAGGTGCTGTATGCACACATCGGTATCGTTGAGTTCGAGTGGAAGCATGTGCCTGCCGACTGGAATACAAACTTAGACCGATGCCGCTTCACGGCTACCGACGTGCCCGACGTGTGGATGCTACGCCTTGAGCCAAGCATCAGAGAGTGGTTCGGTGCCTCACAGGACGAGGTGATAAACAAGATAGGTGTGGTGGTGCGCAATGCCGATGGCACCCGTCAGACGGCCGACCTCTTCTGCACTGTGGAAGACCAGCACGGCACCGCCTACGATGAGGTAGAGCATGCCGCAATGCCTGCTGGCGTGTGCGAAGGCATCAACTACATCGATGAGCGTACCGTCACCCTGGTACTGAAAGACCATGACAGCCAAGGCGGCAGCTACGATCATGCCTACGTCATTGGCGACTTCAGCGAGTGGGAATACCAATCCGAATACGCCATGCTGCGCGATGAGGAGGCAGGCACGTGGTGGTACACCTTCGAGCAGGTAGAGCCAGGCAAGGAATACCGTTTCCAATACCACTTGCACGATGCCGAGCGCGGCACCATACGCATCTGCGACCCCTATACCGAGATTGTATACAGTGCCGATGACCACTGGATACCGGCAAGCACATACCCCGGCATGCCAGCCTACCCTACCGCCACATCGGGACTCGTGGGCGCATTCCAGACCGCCCGCGAGAACTATGCATGGCAGGCGGACTTCACCATCGCTAACCCCGACGACCTCATCATCTACGAACTGCTCCTACGCGACTTCTCCTCCACCAAGGACCTGAAGGGGGCACTTGCCCGCCTCGACTACCTGGAGGCGCTGGGCATCAACGCCATCGAGCTGATGCCGGTGCAGGAGTTCGACGGCAACAACAGTTGGGGTTACAACCCCTGCGCCTACTTTGCCATGGACAAGGCCTACGGCACACGCGAGATGTACAAGCAGTTCATCGATGAGTGTCACAGCCGTGGCATCGCAGTGCTCCTCGATGTGGTATACAACCACGCCACCGGTGCACACCCCATGGCCAAGCTCTATTGGAACACTACCGGCAACTGTACCGCAGCGGACAACCCTTGGTTCAACGTCACAGCCCCCCACCCCTACAGCGTGTTCCATGACTGGAACCACGAGAACACCGAGGTGCGCGAGCATGTAAAGCGCAACCTCGAGTATCTGCTCCGTGAGTACCGCTTCGACGGTTTCCGCTTCGACCTCACCAAGGGCTTCACCCAACGCAAATGTACCGAGGCCACCGCATCGAACTACGACCAGGGTCGTATCGACGTGCTCACCGAGTACCATGACGCCATCAAGGCCGTGAATCCCGAGGCCGTAGTGATACTCGAGCACTTCTGCTGTGATGCCGAGGAGCGTGCACTTGCCGAAGAGGGTATCAAGGTATGGCGCAACCTCAACAACAGCTATTGCCAATCGGCCATGGGCTACGTGGAGAACAGCAGCTTCAGCGGACTGTGGACAGGCACCTCCATGCCCTTCGGATCCTATGTAGGCTTTATGGAAAGCCACGACGAGGAGCGCCTCATCTACAAGGCCAAGACCTGGGGTGCAGGCACCATAGCGCAGTCGCTCGATGAACAGATGCAACGCGCCGCCATGGGTGCTGCCTTCTTCTTCACCGTGCCGGGTCCGAAGATGATATGGCAGTTTGGCGAACTCGGCTACGACTACTCCATCGAGGAGAATGGCCGCACAGGCGAGAAGCCCCTACGTTGGGACTATCTTGAGATGCCCGAGCGCCGTGCCCTCTACGATGCCTATACCCAGCTCATCACCTTCCGCAGAGAGCATCCCCAGTTCTTCACCAGCGAGGCCGACTTCACGTGGAAGGTATCCACATCGTATTGGAGCACAGGACGCCACATCAGTTGCGTAGCAGGTGAGGAGGCCTTCGTGGTAGTGGGCAACCCCGACACACGCGAGCAAGCCATCACCGTGACCTTCCCCATCGAGGGCTCATGGAGAAACTATTTTGAGTCTTCAGAGAGCTACACTGGCACAACGACAACGGTAACCCTCGGGGCTGGAGAGTATAGACTGTTTTTAATTGAAAATTGAGAATTGAAAATTGAAAATTGAGAATGGAGAATATCGGAGTTCTCCGAGAAATCCGAGCACTCTGAGCACTCTGAGTTCTCCGAGTACTCCCAAAAAGCGACAAAACAAATAACTCATAATACACAACGCATGAAAAAAATATTCTGGGTATTCTTAGCAGCCATACTGATGACAGGCTGTACCGGTAACAAACAGCAACCCACGGTGGCCGCCACCGACTGGGCCAACACCGTAGTGTACGAAATGAATGTACGTCAATACACGCCCGAGGGCACCTTTGCCGCTGCCCAGCGCGAGCTGCCCCGACTCAAGGAACTGGGCATCGACGTGGTATGGCTCATGCCCATCTATCCCATCGGTGTGGAGGGGCGCAAGGGAACCTTAGGCTCCTACTACGCCATCAAGGACTATACCGACATCAACCCCGAGTTTGGCACATTGGCCGACTTCGACAACTTCCTTGCCGAGGCTCACCGATTGGGCTTGAAGGTCATCATCGACTGGGTAGCCAATCACACCTCACCCGATGCACGCTGGGTGACCGAGTCGCCCGCCTCGTGGTATGAGCGCGATGCGCAGGGCGGACTCACCTACACGGCCGACTGGAGCGACACGGCCAACCTCAACTATGCCGATGAGGGCATGGTGAAGGGCATGCAAGAGGCCATGCACTTCTGGCTACAGCGTGGTGTCGATGGCTTCCGTTGCGATATGGCTTGCGAGGTACCCCTCACCTTCTGGGAGGAGACCATCAAGGAGATCAAGGCACAGTACCCCGATGTCTTCATGCTCGCCGAGGGCGAAGAGCCCCTCCTGCAGAGCCAGTGCGGGTTCCACTCCTCCTACTCCTGGGAGCTGCACCACATGATGAACGATATCGCCAAGGGCAACAAGGGCATCGACGACCTGGTATCCTATATCAAGAAGGACACCGAGCGCCACCCCGAAGGTGCCTACCGCCTCATGTTCATCACCAACCACGACGAGAACTCCTGGGCCGGCACCGAATTTGAGCGTATGGGCGACGCCACGCAGGCCATGGCCGTGCTCACCTTCACCCTGCCGGGCGGACAGCCGCTCATCTATACCGGTCAGGAGATGGGATGGAACCACCGCTTCCAGTTCTTTGAGAAAGACCCCATCCCTGCATGGAAGGAGAATGCGCATACCGATTTCTACCGCGACCTCATCGCCTTCAAGCATAGCAATCCTGCCCTGAGCGCAGGCATCGGCCATGGCGAGTTTGAGATTATCAGCACCGACAACAACACCCTCACCTTCACCCGCTCGGTACCGGGCAACAAGGTTGAGGTATCGGTACAGCTCGAGGCTCCCTGGCGTTGGGAGTACCGCACCGTGTGCGACCCCGTAGACCGTGTAGAGCCGCTCTCCTGGTGGACCGGCATGAACACACCCCTGCAGCTGATGATTCATGGTACCGACATCGCCTCCTACGCCCTCACCATCGAGAGCGGCGAGGGCGTGCAGATTGCCAAAGTACACAAGGCCGAGAGTCCCAACTACCTGTTTGTCGACGTCACCATCGATGCCAAGGCACAGCCCGGCACCTACAATCTCGTATTCACCAAGGAGGGCAAGGAGTTCCGCTACCCCTACCAGCTGCAGGCACGTCGCGAGGGCTCTGCCAAGCGCACCAGTTTCACCACGGCCGATATGGTGTATCTGCTCATGCCCGACCGCTTTGCCAATGGCGACCCCTCGAACGACTCTACCCCCGACACCGATGACAAGGCCGACCGCGATGCCTTCTTCGGACGCCACGGTGGCGATATCCAGGGTATCATCGACCACCTCGACTACATCGCCGACCTCGGCGCCACCGCTATATGGTCCACTCCCCTACTGCTCGACAACGCCCCCAAGGAGTCATATCACGGCTATGCCGCCTCTGATTACTATCAGATAGACCCGCGCTTCGGCAGCAACGCCCTCTACCGCGAACTCGTGTCGAAGGCTCACGACAAGGGCATCAAGATGATTATGGACATCGTCACCAACCACTGCGGCACCGAGCACTGGTGGATGCAGGACCTCCCCTTCCACGACTGGATACACCAGTTCGACACCTACACCGGCACCAACATCTGCTTCTCCACCAACATGGACCCCAACGCCTCGAAGCAGGACCTCTACATCCAGGAGAGCGGCTGGTTTGTGCCCTCGATGGTCGATATGAACCTCAACAACGAGTACACCCTGCGCTACTTCATCCAGTGGGCCATCTGGTGGATCGAGTATGCCGACCTCGACGGCCTGCGTGTCGACACTTACCCCTACAACGAGAAGGAGCCCATGAGCCGCTGGTGCGAGGCATTGATGCGCGAGTACCCCAACTTCAATATCGTGGGCGAGTGCTGGACCTCCTCGGCTCCGCAGCTGGCCTACTGGCAAGGCGGCAATGCCAATAAGGATGGCTTCGACTCACACCTACCTGCCATCATGGACTTCCCCCTCCACGATGCCATGCGTGCCGGACTCTCTGAGCGCAACCCCGGCTGGGGACAGGGCATGACACGCGTGTATGACTGTCTGTCACACGACTTCCTCTACCATGACCTCTCCAACATGATGATCTTCGCCGGCAACCACGACACCGACCGCCTGGGCGATGTCGTAGGGCGCAACTACAACAAGGCCAAGCTGGGCATCACCATGCTGGCCACCATGCGCGGTATCCCGCAGCTCTTTGCCGGCGACGAGATGATGTTCTACTCCAAAGACCTCAGCCAAGGTCATGGCGGCCTGCGTGTCGACTTCCCCGGCGGTTGGGCTGGCGACAAGGCCGACTACTTCACCCCCGAAGGTCGCGAGCAGCATCCTGTCATCGCCGACATGTATGACTACTCACGCACACTCTTCCAGTGGCGCAAGAGCAAGGAGGTCATCCACAACGGAAAGACCCTCCATTTCATGACCCGCGACAACACCTACGCCTACTTCCGCTACAACGACAAGGAGGTAGTGTTCGTATACATCAACAACTCACAGGAGCCCAAGCACCTCCCCTGGAGCTACTACAAGGAGATTTCCGAAGGCCTCACCACCGGGCGCAACGTCATCACTGGTGAGAAGGTAACGCTCTCCGATGACACCGTCGTAGGGCCCGAGCAGGCGCTGGTAGTGGAGTTTGGTATTTAGTTTAGAGTTTAGTTTAGAGTTCTAGGAAATCCTAGGACCTCCTAGAAAATCCTATAACTTCCTAGAAAAAATAATAATCACACATACCACAATGAAAAGAATCCCCCTTACCCTCCTTGCCATCGCCACAGCCATCCTCATGGGATGCGATAGCAAGTCAACACGTGAGGCCGCATGGAAAGGCGAGCACCAGCTCACCTCACCCGGCAAGACACTCACCATGCAGTTTGGTGTCACCCCCGAGAGCGGCACCCCCACCTACAGTCTCCAGTTTGGCGACAAGGCAGTAATCCTCCCCAGCGCCATGGGCTTCGAGCTCCGTGGCGACACCCAGAAGAAAGAGTTCTGGAACGGTGGCGACATCACCAGCAACGCCTCTGAGGTGCTCCCCCTCAACAGCGGGTTCACCATCAAGGAGGTGAAGAACGCCACCTTCGACGACACCTGGACTCCCGTTTGGGGCGAGGAATCCTCCATCCGCAACCACTACAACGAGCTACTCGTATGCATGGAGCAGGAGGGCACCGGTTACCTGATGAATATCCGCTTCCGCCTCTACGACGATGGCCTGGGCTTCCGCTACGAGTTTCCCGCTCAGCGTAGTCTGGCCTACTTCGTCATCAAGGAAGAGCGCACCGAGTTTGCCCTCACAGGCGACCACACCGCCTTCTGGATTCCTGGCGACTACGATACCCAGGAGTATGACTACGTAGAGTCACGCCTCTCCGAGATTGAGGGCCTCATGCCGCAGGCCATCACGCCCAACTCATCGCAGACACCCTTCTCAATGACTGGCGTGCAGACCTCCCTGCAACTGCGCACCGCCGATAGCCTCTACATCAACCTCCACGAGGCAGCCCTCGTCGACTACCCCTGCATGCATCTCGAGTTGCGTCCCGGCACCTACACCTTCGTGTCGCACCTCACCCCCGACGCCACAGGTTGGAAAGGCTACATGCAGACACCCTGCCACACCCCCTGGCGCACCATACAGGTCACCGACGATGCCCGCAAGCTGCTTGCCTCACGCCTCGTGCTCAACCTCAACGAGCCTTGCGCCTACGACGATGTATCGTGGATCAAGCCCGTCAAGTATGTGGGCGTATGGTGGTACATGATTTCGGGTAAGGGCACCTGGGCCTATACCGACGACTACCCCACGGTGAAGCTGGGTCAGACCGACTATGCCAACGCCTCACGCAACGGACGCCACGGAGCCACCAATGAGAACGTGCGCCGCTACATCGACTTCGCCGCCGAGCATGGCTTCGACCAAGTGCTCGTGGAGGGCTGGAACGAAGGTTGGGAAGACTGGGCCGGCAACTCCAAGGACTATGTGTTCGACTTCGTTACCCCCTACCCCGACTTCGACATCAAGGCACTCAACGCCTATGCCCAGAGTAAGGGCGTGCGCCTCATGATGCACCATGAGACCTCCTCATCGGTGCGCAACTACGAGCGCCACATGCACAAGGCCTACGAGCTCATGGAGCAATATGGCTACAACTCCGTGAAGAGCGGCTACGTGGGCGACATCATCCCCCGCGGTGAGTACCACTACGGGCAGTGGATGGTCAACCACTACCTCTATGCCGTGACCGAGGCCGCCAAGCACCATATCATGGTCAATGCCCACGAGGCCGTGCGCCCCACCGGACTCTGCCGCACCTACCCCAACCTCATCGGCAACGAGAGCGCCCGTGGCACCGAGTACCAGTCGTTCGGTGGCTCCAAGCCCCACTTGGTGACCATCCTGCCCTTCACACGCCTCAATGGCGGACCGATGGACTACACGCCCGGTATCTTCGAGATGGACCTCGGCCCTGTGACTGGTGGCAACAACAACTCAAAGGTCAACGCCACCATCGCCAATCAGCTGGCCCTCTACGTCACCATGTACTCGCCCCTTCAGATGGCTGCCGACCTTCCCGAGCACTATGAGAAGTTCATGGATGCCTTCCAGTTCATCAAGGACGTGGCTGTAGACTGGCAGCGCTCCGAGTACCTCCTTGCCGAGCCGGGCGACTACCTCGTGATAGCCCGCCAGGCCAAAGAGAGCGGTCAGTGGTTCATGGGTGGCATCACCGACGAGCACAAGCGCCACGTCGACGTGCCCCTCCATTTCCTTGAGGCAGGTCGCACCTACGAGGCCACCATCTATGCCGATGCCCCCGATGCCGACTATGCCACCAACCCGCAGGCCTACGTCATCAGCACGAAGCAGGTAACCTCAGCCGATGTCCTCAGCCTCGACATGGCACGTGGCGGCGGCTTCGCCATCAGCTTCAAGTAGAAGACAACACATTACATCATAGATACCCCGCCGTAGGGGAAAAGCAAGGATCTCGCAGTGTGTATTGCCACATTTGCGAGATCCTTCGCTATTTCAAATTAACACTATACCTTTAGAGAAGTCCTATACCATTCAACATTTACGCAAATGTTTACGCAAATATTTACGCAAAAGTTGCACTTGCAACTCCTATGATTCTCAGCGTGTAACGTACCAACTTGCGCAAATCTATGCTGCAGGTCTGTTTTTTTCTGTTCACACGCTTCACCACCTTGCGATATACCCCTTGGCGGCACTCATCTCCGCCAACTCGGGGATATGCAGATAAGAGATGTTTTCACCATTGGTATATAGTAGGCGATAATAATTGGTTCTAACAGCTTCTTACAGATGCATTATACCAGCTTGGCCAATGCCTCCTTGATGCGGCGCATTGACTCTACGATGTTCTCATCGCTGGTGGCGTAGCTCATGCGGATGCACTCGGGCGAACCGAAGGAGTCGCCGCCTACGCAGGCAACGTGGCCCTCCTCGAGGAGATACATGGCGAGGTCAGAGGCTGTCTCGATGACCTTGTCGCCGAACTTCTTGCCGAAGTAAGCGCTGCATTTGGGGAAGAGGTAGAAGGCTCCTTGAGGCTCGTTGACCTCGAAACCGGGGATGTCGCGGCCGAGCTGCACGATGAGGTTGCGGCGACGCTCGAAGGCCTTGCGCATCTCCTCCACAGGCTCCTGAGTGCCACGGTAGGCAGCTTCGGCAGCCTTCTGCGATACCGAGCAGGGACCGCTGGTGTACTGGCCCTGCAGCTTGTTGCACGCCTTGACAATCCATTCGGGACCGGCAATGAAACCGATGCGCCAGCCTGTCATGGCGTAAGCCTTTGACACACCGTTGATGATGACTACACGGTCGCGTACGCCAGCAAACTGGGCGATGCTCTCGTGACGGCCCACATAGTTGATGTGCTCGTAGATCTCGTCGGCAATGACATATACCTGCGGATGACGCTCGAGCACGGCTGCCAGTGCGGCCAGCTCCTCGCGGCTGTATACAGAACCCGTGGGGTTAGAGGGTGAGCAGAGGATGAGTGCCTTGGTCTTGTCGGTGATGGTAGCTTCGAGCTGCTCGGCAGTGATCTTGAAGTCCTGCTCGATGCCTGCAGCCACGATGACAGGAGTACCGTTGGCCATGAGCACCATCTCGGGATAGCTCACCCAGTAGGGGGCGGGCACGATGACCTCATCGCCTTCGTTGACGAGCGCCATCACCACATTGCATACCGACTGCTTGGCTCCGTTGGAGCAAGAGATCTGATTGATGGTATACTCAAGGTTGTTCTCGTTCTTCAACTTGTCTACGATAGCCTGGCGCAATGCAGGGTAGCCCGGTACGGGTGAGTAGCGTGAGAAGTTGTCGTCGATAGCCTGCTTGGCTGCCTCCTTGATGTGGTCGGGGGTGTTGAAGTCGGGCTCGCCTACACTAAGGTTAATTACATCAACGCCTTGAGCCTTGAGTTCGGCACTGCGTTGCGACATCGCCAGCGTAGCTGACGGAGAGAGTCGGTTGATAAGGTTGCTTGGTGTGTTCATATGACCAATATTTACAATTTACAAATGTACTATTTACTATTGATTCTTATTTCTTGAAGTGGAGCGTATGCCCCATGCGGTCTTTCTTGGTGCGCAGGTAGCGTTCGTTGTAGCAGTTGGGCTCAATCTCGATGGGCACGTTCTCCACAATCTCAAGGCCATAAGCTTCGAGTCCGATGCGCTTGACGGGGTTGTTGGTGAGCAGGCGCATCTTGTGTACGCCAAGCGAGCGTAGTATCTGTGCACCTACGCCGTAGTCACGCTCGTCAGCATCGAACCCGAGGTGTATGTTGGCATCCACGGTGTCGAGCCCCTCTTCTTGCAGTTTGTAGGCGCGTATCTTGTTCATAAGTCCGATGCCACGACCCTCCTGCATCATATACACAATGACGCCCTTACCGGCTGCGTCAATCTCCTCCATCGCTTTGTGTAGCTGGTCGCCACAGTCGCAGCGGCACGAACCGAAGATGTCGCCCGTCATGCATGAGGAGTGCATACGCACGAGGATGGCCTCATCTTCCTCCCATTCGCCCTTAATGAGCGCTACATGTTCGGCTCCGTTGGAGAGTTGGCGGAAAGGAATGAGGCGGAAGTGTCCGTGTGCGGTAGGCATATCTACCTCTTCGCCACGTTCAATCATCGACTCCGTATCGAGACGGTAAGCGATAAGGTCATGGATGGTGATGATGGGGATGTTCATCTCTCGCGAGATTTCCATCAGTTGCGGCATACGTGCCATGGTGCCATCCTCATTCATGATTTCGATGAGAGCAGCAGCGGGATAGAGCCCCGAGAGACGGGCGAGGTCGATAGCCGCCTCGGTATGTCCGGCACGGCGCAACACGCCCTTATCCTGTGCGTAGAGCGGATTGATATGCCCAGGACGACCGAAGTCCTCAGCCGTACGCTTGGGGTCGGCCAAAGCGCGGATGGTAGCAGCGCGGTCGGAAGCCGACACACCGGTGGTGCAGCCCTCGATAAGGTCTACGGTCACCGTAAAGGGAGTGCCCAGGATACTGGTGTTGTTGTTCACCTGCGGAGCCAGATTCAACTCCTCACAACGTGACAGTGTGATAGGGGCACACAGCACGCCACGTCCGTAGCGGAGCATGAAGTTGACAATCTCAGGAGTTATCTTCTCGGCGGCAACGATGAAGTCGCCCTCGTTCTCGCGGTCCTCATCATCGACCACGATGACGATGCCGCCTTGGCGGAACACCTCCAAGGCCTGCTCAATGGAGCTCAGCTGCCACGTCTTCTCATTAGAGTTTTCTTTCATAGATGATATTTTGTATTTCTTTGTTTGTCTTTACTATCTGTTTGAGGTCGCCCTTCAAGCGATGACGGAAGAAGCAGGCTCGTGCGTAGAAGAGCAGGCCAATGGGAATGAGGATTCCGGCCGTCATGTTCATCCACTTACGGGGGAGGGGAGCCGCATGTGCCCCGACAGACAATATGGGGTACGTGTTCAGTTCCTTCAGCACCTCGTGACTGCGGCTATTGCCCAACTGCTCCACGATACTATTTAGCGACGCATTGATCTTGAGCAATGCCCTGTCGCGATTGTTTTCGGCCGTGAACATGCGCAGGTAGTGCGGGAAGAAACCGCGCAACTGGCTTCGGTTGTACTCCTTGCAAGCAGCAGTGAGCGTGGTGAGCCGTTCCTGTATGGCCGCGTAATCCGGGTCGTCGATGATAACCTCCTTCATCACGAGGTGTCGTTTGCTGCGCAAGCCTAAAAGCCAACGGAAAGCATTTTTATAGATATCCACATTGAATACGCCCGAGTCCTTGTTTGCCTGATAGGTGAGGAAGAGCCCCAACGGAGCCAATACAGCTGTACTCATCCAACTACCCCACCATACGGGAATCTCACCCTCGCGGGCCAGCTTGGTACCAGAGGTGTCGAGAATGTAGTACACAATGAAGGTAAACACCGATGCAATGACAGGCATACCCAGTCCACCCTTACGGATGATGGCACCCAGCGGCGCTCCGATGAGGAAGAAAACAAGACACGACAATGACATGGTAATCTTGGCGAACCACTCCGTCATGTGGCGACGTATATTCTTATCCGCATTGAATACGGTTCTGGTCTTCAGTGACGTTTCATTCTTGAGGTTGTTGATACGTGTCTCCTCACTCTTGAGCCATTCCTTACGCTGCTCGCGTGTAGAGGAGTGGAAGAGACTATCTATATTGATGCGCGTCGTCTGTTCCTTCTCTATATGTTGCTGCAGCTTGGTCGTGTCACTCTTGGAAAGTTTATACGAAGCATACGAATTATTTCGCAGCTGAGCAAAATAGGCACGTCCGATACTGTCCTGCACCGCCGAGAGCGAATCGATGTCGCGACTCAGGCGCACCATATCCTTGTTCATGGCATTGTTGCTGAGGAAGCTGCCGTCCATCACATCGAAGTCGTTGCTGAACTCAATGAGCATGGTCTTCTCGCCAAACTGCTCGCGACGGTATGGTATATTCTTTGAGTTGATCTGCCCATCCTTGAGGTTCTCAAACTGCTCTCCGTGATAAAGGATAAACTTCAAGTGCTGCTTATCGGCCGTTGTCTCCAGACGTCCGCTGTCGGCCTTGAGGATGGTAGCATTCTCAAATCCGTTGCTCATATTGTAGATGACCACGCCATAGAGCATACCCGTGTTCGTGTCCTTCTTCTTCACATAGAGGTTATAGTTTTCTATGCCATCGTAGAACGCCCCTTCAGGGATTTCCAGTTCGGGCGACTTCTGCTTCATGGAGATGAGCAACGTCTGTAGCTGCAGGTTTGCATGGGGGATAGTCACGTTCTGGAAATAGAAGGAGATGCATCCAAGGAGTATGCTGAAGCCTATCAGCGGGCTCATCACCCGAATCAAGGGGATGCCTGCTGCCTTCATGGCCGTGAGTTCCACACGTTCACCAAAGTTTCCGAAAGTAATGAGCGCGGCCAGCAAGATGGCCATAGGGAGTGCCTTAGGCACGAGAGTGAGCGCAGTGAGATAGAAGAACTTCATGAGCGCATCCATCGGAATGCCCTTACCCACCAAATCATCGACATACAGCCATAGGAACTGCATAATGAAGATAAACAGGCAGATAAAGAATGTCCCGACAAACATGATGCCGAAACTCTTCAGTACGAATATGTCGAGTTTCTTGATGCGCACAGTGACGTCAATCTATAATCACGTGCAAAATTAGTGCAAATTTTCGATTTAGCGAAGACAATGTACGTTTACTTGCATTGCAGTACATGACAAATCGGACTCAAACGGGCAGATGAGACCTGTTTCCCTGCAAAGGGAACAAGCACAGGCTGGATTACAACAAAAAAAATGGGAGATAATATAGCAGTTGTCCACTAACACTAAAATCTCAGCGTTGGTGTCATCCCGACAAAGCGAAGCGCCGAGGGATCCCGCGCAAGGCCGACGCGGTATGATAGCGTCGGTTAACTTACTGTTTCCCAGGGTAGACGCATCAGAAATATCTATGGATATTTTGTCTTCTATTCACAGAAAATCAATTTATTAGCCTCACACAGATCTCACAAATCTCACGAAGAGCACTTGCTATCGCTCGTGCTTGCCATCCGGCTGAATACACTCGGCAAAGCCGACAAGCGCGGGCGAAGCGATGCGCCATCTGTGAGATTTGTGAGATCTGTGTGAAAATCAATCATTTGTGCGAGCTTATTCTAGTGCGTCTGCCCTGACTGTTTCCCTCCTTCGCACCTCAGCCATTCAAGCAAGCTTGATGGCTCTCGGTTTGGCGTCGGTTGCGACGGCAACGCGGTATGATAGCGTTGCTTGCGACGAAGGGGAGGTTTATCTCCCCCAGAGGAGTGTGCTTTAGCACCATTACCTTTAGTTTCCCCGAGGAGTCTCTTCTCTCAGGCGGCGTTTGCGAGATTT
>JAZPZS010000122.1:0-28481 GCA_045544835.1 Bacteroidaceae bacterium
TATGCCCAGCATGTCGCAGCAGATGGTGCGGATGATGGCCGTTAGTTCGTGTCCTTCATAGATGCCCGAGAGTGCTGTCTGTAGTTTGTCTATCAGCTGTTTCACGCGTTTTTGCCTTTTAGGGTTTGCATTTCTTTACAAAAGTAATCAAATCTTTTCTTTGCCTGCTCTTATTGTCGTTTATTTCTGCCGATTTTTGGAATATTTATTGTGTGGATTGCAAATTTTACCATACTTTTGTACGATAAATATTGTGTATTAACGCTAATACCAGAATACAAACATGGACGAAAGAATGCTTAGCATCGCTTCGCACTTCGCAATCGAAGGCGACATTGAAATCATCAAGCCTCTTGGTGAAGGTTTTATCAACGATACTTTTATCGTTAAGACCGTAGGTAACACTCCCAACTACATCCTCCAGCGTAAGAATCACGCTATCTTCCCCGATGTGCCCGCCATGATGGACAACATCGCTAAGGTGACTGCTCACTTGAAGGAGAAGATTGCTGCTGCCGGTGGTGATCCTCGTCGTGAGGCACTGACCGTGACTCCTACCGTTGACGGAAAGCTCTATTGGAAAGACAATGAGGGCAATTACTGGGCAGTGTGTGAGTTTATCGAAGGCTCTGTGACCTATGACCGTGCCGACACTCCCGAACTCGCTTACAAGGGTGGTCAGGGTATCGGACGTTTCCAGGCCCAGTTGGCCGACTTTACCGAGCCTCTGGCCGAGACCATCAAGGGATTCCACAATATCCGTTGGCGTTTCCAGCAGTGGGATGAGACCATTGCAAAGGATCCTATGGGCCGCGTAGCTGAGCTCAAGGAGGAAATCTCTTGGATTGAGAGCCGTCGCGAGCAGATGCTCGACTTCTGGAAGATGGTAGAGGAGGGCGTGCTCCCCATGCGAGTGACCCACAACGATACCAAGCTCAGCAATATCCTCTTTAATCAGAATGGCAATGTGCTCTGCGTTATCGACCTCGATACCTGCATGAGCAGCACTTCGCTCAACGACGTGGGCGACGCTCTCCGTTCATACACCAATACCGGTGCCGAGGACGATCAGGACCTCAACCGCGTATCAATGGACATCAACATGTTTGAGGGCTACATCAAGGGTTACCTCTCAGAGCGCAAGGCTTCAATGACTCAGAGCGAGATCGACTGGCTTGCATTCTCAGGTATCTATATCACCTACGAGCAGGTGCTCCGCTTCCTCATGGACTATATTGATGGCGACAACTACTACAAGGTACGCTACGATGGGCACAACCTCGTGCGCACTCATGCCCAGTACAAGCTCCTCACCAGCATGGAAGAGCAGTATGAGCGTATGCAGCAGATTGTACGTGAGGCTGTAAAGTAAGTCCGTTTTGTCATCCTGAACAAATAACGTTGCTTAGCGAGGTGTCATTCTGAACGGAGTGAAGAATCTCGCGCGGCGGAGGGTGAGGGATCCTTCACTACGTTCAGGATGACATAATGACTGTAAATTGTAAATTGTAAATCGTTAAATAGTAAATTTCATTATGACTCAGAAACAAAACAAGACAGGCATTGCACTCGCGATATGCGGTCTGTTCTTCTTCGCCATCGGCTTCGCCTTGGGTATCAACGGTTTCTTGACACCCGTGCTCAAAGGTGCGTTGGATATCACTCCTGTGGTGGCCAACCTCTTGATTGCATTTAACTTCGTTCCCTTCTTGCTTTTCGGCTATCCTGCCACGGTATGTATCAGCAAGATTGGCTACAAGGCTACGATGGCCGTATCGTTCGCGCTGTTTGCCATCGCTTTTGCGCTGTTTATCCCAGCTGCCAAGAACGAATCTTTGGCATTCTTCCTCACCGCATGTTTCATCAGTGGTGCTGCCAATGCCGTATTGCAGGCTTGCGTGAATCCCTACATCACCATCCTTGGCCCGCTCGAGAGTGCTGCTAAGCGTACCTCTATCATGGGTATCTGCAACAAGTTGGCATGGCCTACCACTACCGTATTCATGACCTTGGTTATCGGTAAGTCTATCGACCAGATTCAGATGGGTGACCTCTTCTTGCCCTTCTATATTATTATAGGTATATTTGTCCTGCTCGGCATCATTGCTTTGCTGGCTCCGCTGCCCGAGGTGAAGGCTGCCGGTGAGGACGAGGACGATGCTGCTGCATGCCCCTATGCTGAGGGCAAGACCTCTATCATGCAGTTCCCCCACCTGCTGCTCGGTTGCTTGACACTCTTCTTCTACGTTGGTGTTGAGACTATCTCGCTCGCTACCGTGGCCGACTATGCTACCAGCTTGAAGAACGAAGGCGTTGTGCTCGGTGCTTCAGCCGAGTTGCTCGGTTACATTCCTTCGGTAGGTATGGTCATCGGTTACATCTGTGGTATTCTGTTCATTCCCAAGTACCTCAGCCAGGACAAGGCTATGCGTATCTGTGCATGGATTGCTTTGGTAGGCTCTGTGCTTGTAGCCGTACTCCCCGGTGAATACTCTATCTACTGCATCCTGTTGATGGCTCTCGGTTGCTCACTCATGTGGCCGGCTCTCTGGCCCTTGGCAATGGCCGACCTCGGCAAGTTCACCAAGCAGGGCTCTGCGCTCCTCACCATGGCTATGGCCGGTGGTGCTGTGATGCCGCTCGTACGTGCTTGGGTTGAGGGACTTACCGGCTCGTTCCAGATGAGCTACTGGGTATGCGTTCCCTGCTTCCTCGTAATCTTGCTTTACGGCAGCAGCTGGTATAAGATTCGTAAGTAGCAAACCGCATTGTCATCCTGAACGCAGTGAAGGATCTCGTACAATGGTATCTTGGGATTCTTCACTTCGTTCAGAAACGAAGTTCGCTGGCCGAAGGTAAAGCAATGACACAGGAATCAAATCTGAAAACTCTACTTTGCAGTTTTGGATTCGCTAATCCATAGAAATATAAATTGAGGTTTATTTTATTTCGAATAAACGTATATTAATAAAAAAAACGTTGTGGAGTTTGTTACTTTTATAACCTTTGTAACGAAAATGCAAAGTAAGTTTGCAAGAGTGAAAAACACATGATGTCTAATTAAAAGTGAAAACAAAAACAATTATTATTAACTAAATTAAGTCTCAAAAGAACATGAAGAAAAATTTACGATTGTTGTGCTTGAGTTTTTTTGCTGCGTCGTTCATGACCGGTTTTGCTCAAGAGAATGTGACTGAGAAGTTGAATAATACCAACTTCGAGAAAGGCGTAGCCTTCTGGGACGTCGAGTATGAGAACCAAATTTGGAGTGTGAACCGTAACAAGGCGAAACAGACTGGCTTCTATGGCTTTTCAGGAACAAATTTGGAGGTTTGGGATGGCAGTGTGTTGAAGCCGAACTCTATTTCTCAGACCGTGTCAAACTTACCTAACGGTACTTATGTATTTGGTGCTTATGTAGGTGCATCACGTCATTTGGCTACTCCTGACCAGCCTACTAAGGCTGAGGGTATGACCGACGCAGAGTATAAGGCAAGCGAGGAGTACAAGAAATGGAAAGCCGAGTATGATGCTATTCGTGCTAAGTTCGTTGCTGACTCTGTATTTGGTGTGAAAATGTTTGCTAACCTCGACGCGATTCCTGTTGCTACAGAGCATCCCGACCGTGGTGAGGAAAAGCGTCACACGGTGAAGTTCAATATCGCAACAAAGGTTACTGATGGTAATCTCACCGTTGGCCTTGACGTTGACAGCACCAATACAATTTACGTATGCTGGGATGAGGTTGAACTCTATTATTTCGGCGACATGGATGCTGCTGCTGCTTTGGATGCGATGGCTAAGATCGATGCAAAGAAACCTTTGGCTATTGCTGATACAGTGATAAATAAGCATATGGCTGCCGATACTTTGAAGTTCTTGAACGAGGGTATCGCTGCGGTTAATGCTGTGGCTACTGCTGCTGACTTTACTGCTGCAGATGAGAAACTCCGTTGGGGTGTTGTTTTGGCTAACCGTTCGGCAAACGATTACACTAAACTGGCCAAGAAAATTGCAGCTTCCAATGAGTTGGTTAACTCAAAAAATGATTGGTACTATCAAGAGGATTTGGCCGCTACTCAAGCTGTTATCGCCTATGCACAGGGACTCTATGACGGTAAGACTGCTAATCGCACGTTGATTAATGAGGCTGTAGATTCGTTGACTCTGTCATGTGCTTTGTTGCAGCGTGACAACTTGGAACTTGCAGCTGAAGCATTGTCGGATTTTTTGAGAGAGAATGCTGCCAAATTTGGTGATGCCGTGGGTGACTACCCTGTTATGTGGAAAGATAGTCTTGAACGCCTTTCGGCTCGTGTTGCTAATGTTACTAATGCGTTCAGTGCAGAAACTGCTATTGAGGACATCAAACTTATTGATGTTATTGAACAGAGCATTCAGGCTTGTGTGAATAGCGTCATTGTAGAGCATGTAGGTACACTCACTGCTATTCCTCTCGTTACTCTGACTGAGGCGGATGGTACGATTGCAACCAAGGAGGGCTCAATGTATAAGTTCAGATCTAAGAACTATACTGTAGCGGAAGGCTTAGCCGGTCTGCGCTTTACAGTTACTGAGGACCACTGGGGCGCAGGAAGCAAGCATGTACAAGACGAGGCTGGCTATACGACTTTTGCTATGAGTGAGCTATATTTGTATGATGGTGAAGGAAATCAGATAAAGTTGTCAGAGAGCAATGTTTCAAGTAATGCAACTCAGGTGACCCTTAATCCTCAGACACAGTGGGATGCAACAGCTGTACCTGCTAACTTGGTTGATGGTGATGCTGGAACTTACTTCCACTCATCGTATGGTGTATCTCCTAATGAGGCGCACTATGTAGAAATTACACTTCCCGGTGGTGTTGATTTGAAAGAATTTGCATTCGGTTGGGATTCTCGTAGCAATCAGGAACAGGGTGTGCCTAAGACCGTTGAAGTCTCTATCATGACCTATGTTTCTGAAGCGAAGAGTGCATTGATTTCCTCTATTGCTAGTGCAAAGGAGCTTATGGCTTCGATCACTGTAGGCATTGGTGTAGGCTATTATGCTGTAGACCTTACAGCATTGAACACTGCGTTGGAAAGTGCAGAGGCTTTGATTGCTGCTGGTGCAGGTGAGTCTGAATGTCAGACTGCGTTGGTTGCACTTGATGATGCAATGGATGCTGTGCGTAATGTCCCGATGAACCTTCCTGTAGCAGGTAAGGAGTATCGTGTGATTTCTGCTGGTCCGTTCTTTGGAAGACAGGGTGTTCACAAGGCATTGACTGCATACAGCGATTCTACTGTTACCAACAGAATTTGGTGGGAAACAGCAGGAAAGGATAGCCTTGATCAAGTCTTCACTTTCGAGCCTATCGCTAATGAAGAAGGAAAATACTATTTTTCCATGCAGAATAAGGCTACAAGTTTGTTTGTAGGCACTCCGATAATTGCAGAGGGTGAGAAGGCTGGTCAAGAGGACAATGCTTTGGGACTATTTGACTTGCCTGATACTGTAGAACTCGTTTCGCTAGGTCAAGGTCAATTGCAACTCCTCAATAGCGGTATTTTCCATTGTGGTGACCATAATGGTGGTAATGCGGGTACAAATGCTGGAGCTTATGGTGGTATCCCTGGTGTGTATTCTTCTATCGTGAAGTGGGACGCTGGCCTAAACTCAGCTTCTGCATGGTATATCTGCGAGATGAGCGAGCTACCTCTTACTGCTTTGGTTGAGGGTGCAGCTTACACTTCACCGATGTACTATCTGTATGAGACTGTAAATGTTGTGGCCTTCACTGCCAACAAGGAAACTGCATTTGAGAATTTTGCAGTCAGAGGTGTTGACGGACAAATTATTGAGGCTGAGCTCGAACAGATGGGGGCTACTATCTTGGCAACTTTGCCTGAGGGCGTATGGGCATTCTCATTCTCATTTGATAATAAGGAGGGCGTGACAGAGGTTGTTGTTGGCCCGAGCAAGCTCGGTGAGTTGCGTGCTGCATACGATGCTGCGGTAGCTCTTGCTCCTGAAGAGGGTGAAGGTGTGGCTCAATATCGCGACCTTAAGGATTACCATGCTGCTCTTGCTGCTGCTGAGGACTACTTCAAGAAGGGTGCTACCGACGAGCAGGTTGAGGCTGCTGTCGCTGCTATCAATGCTGCAGTAAAGGCTCTTGTTCCCAACAAGCCTGCAGCAGATAAGGTGTACTATATCATGAGTGCGTTGGAGGCTTATGAGAAGAACTACAATGTGCCAATGGCTATTTATGCAAAGCAGACCAAGAATGCGGAAGGCGTTGATGTAAGCTATGCACGTTGGACCTATCTGTCTACTAAATCAAACTATCACTGGCGCTTTGTTGAGGCTGAGACTCGTAAGGCTTCTTCGGAGAACGAAACAGATACAGTATTCTACAATATCCAGAATGTAGCTACGGGTGAATATATGATGCCTGTTGCTCAGTCAACCAATCTTGTGCTGACGGATAGCTTGGAGCAGGCAGGAAAATATGCTGTTACAATACTTGAAGGTACCATTGTGAACATCAACCTGAATAATAAGACTGATGAGAATAAGTGCCTCCATACGGGTGGTCACAGCAATGGCGCAGGCAAGGGTGGTAGCATCGTTGGTTGGAGCGGAGGCGTTGGTACAGCTTCTTCATGGTACATCTCTGAGGTAGAGGCTGTGCTCACTGATCTTGACTTTACTGTAGTTGATGACAATGACGAGGAGGTTGCTCCTGTAGTTAAGGGTATTTATGACCTCTATGGACGTCGTGTAGTCAATCCTACTGCTCCTGGCATCTACATCGTTGATGGCAAGAAGAGAGTGATCAAGTAATAGAACTTTCTGCTTGAAATAGTTATAGTAGAAGGGCGGCCTTAGGCCGCCCTTCTTTGCTGTTGTGATGCTGAAAATCGGACATCCGTTTTTTGGAAGAGGCAGGTGCGTTCTCGGCTGATTGCAGGTGCGATTTTTTGCAATCGCACCTGCGATTTCGTTCCCTCTCTTCTGTAAGTTTTTCAATATATGATAGCGCGTTTTATAGATTTTTAGCTATATTTGCGCTGTAGATAAATCTTAAAATTAAAGTTGGATATGAAGAAAGATTGGATAAGAACATTTGTTCTGGCCTCAGGGGTGTTGTGTGCTACCGGCCTGGCTCATGCAGACAATTATGTGTCGGAAGTGTGGTGTGCCGATTTAGGGAACGGTTACTATAAGAATCCGGTGCTCTATGCGGACTATTCGGACCCGGACGCTTGTCGCGTGGGCGATGATTTCTACATGACATCGTCGAGCTTTAATTGCATTCCTGGCTTGCAGATTCTTCATTCCAAGGATTTGGTTAACTGGGAGATTGTGAGTGCGGCTGTGCCGTATGCCTTGCCTCCTGTTGATGATGCGGCACCTCAGCATGGAAATCGTGTGTGGGCTCCATCGATACGCCATCACGATGGGTGGTTCTATATTTTCTGGGGCGACCCCGACCAAGGGGCTTTCATGACCAAAGCACAAGATGTGAAAGGACCGTGGACTGAGCCTGTACTGGTGAAGCCGGGTAAAGGCATCATTGATACGACTCCATTATGGGATGATGATGGCCGTGTCTATATGGTGCACGCTTATGCCGGTAGTCGCGCTGGATTCAAGAGCGTCATCTCCATCTGTGAGCTTAGTGCCGATGCGTCGAGAGCGATTACCCCTAGCAGAGTCATTTTCGATGGGCATGGCGAACATCCGACATGTGAAGGGCCTAAGTTCTACAAGTATAATGGCTACTACTATATCTTCCATCCGGCAGGAGGAGTGCAGACGGGCTGGCAAGTGGTACAACGCTCAAAGAATATCTATGGTCCTTATGAGATGAAGGTTACTTTGGCCCAGGGTAATACCAAGATTAATGGCCCTCATCAAGGTGCTTGGGTCGATACGCCTACGGGAGAGCATTGGTTCCTTCACTTCCAGGATGTCGGTGCGTATGGCCGTTTGGTGCATCTGCAGCCTATGACCTGGAAAGACGGGTGGCCTGTTATGGGAGTCGATAAGGATGGAGACGGATGTGGAGAGCCTGTGATGAAATACAAGAAACCTAACGTCGGGAAAAACTATCCGGTGAATAATCCGCGTGAGAGTGACGAGTTTGATGGGTATGAGTTAGGAAAACAGTGGCAGTGGCATGCCAACTTTAATGAGAAATGGCACTATTGCGCAGGACAGAAAGGGGTGTTGCGCCTCTTCTCTTATCCTGAGCCGGAGGGTGCAAAGAGCCTTTGGGATGTGCCCAATCTGCTGATGCAGAAGCCTACTGCCCCCAATTTTACTTGTACGACAAAACTGAAATTTACCACCTCGGATAAGTATCTTGGCGAGCGCACAGGATTGGTTGTGATGGGCCTCGACTATGCGGGTGTGGTCATTGAGAATACCGAAAAAGGTTTGGCACTGAATCAGGTGGTATGTCTTCAGGCTGATAAGGGAAAGTCGGAACGTATTGTGGCTTCTGTCCCTTTGGGAAGTGACGAAGTGTATCTCCGTGCTCAATACCGAGACAAAGGGTTGGACAAGAAGAACCCGCTTGACATGGTGGTGATGGTGGAGTTCTCTTATAGCCTTGATGGCAAGCGCTTCACGGCGATAGGTGAGCCTTTCCGTGCTAAAGAGGGAAAGTGGATTGGTGCAAAGACCGGAGTCTTCTGCACGCGTCCAGCCAAAGAGAAGGTCGATGGTGGATGGGTAGATGTGGACTTCTTCCGTGTAACGAAATAAGATGATGCTATGAAACGTTTGATGGGTTTGTTGGCTTGCTCCTTGCTTGTCATGATGGGAGCGCAGGCAGAGGTGCGTGATACGATTGTGGTTGCTCGCGATGGTACGGGGCAGTATCGTAATATCGCCGAGGCGCTGGAGCGTTGCCGCGCCTTCATGAATTATGAGGTACTGGTGTATGTGAAGGCCGGTACCTATAAGGAAAAGCTGATTGTCCCGGCATGGCTTGAGAATATCATCATCGAGGGGGAAGATCCGATGACTACGGTTATAACTTATGATGATCACGCCAAGATTGATAATATGGGTACGTTTCGTACCTATACGGTTCGTGTCGATGGCGATAACATCACGTTCCGCAATATCACCATTGAGAATAATGCGTCGCAGATGGGGCAGGCAGTGGCTTTGCATACGGAGGGGGATAAATTGACCTTCATCAATTGTCGCCTCTTGGGTAATCAGGATACGGTGTATACCGGTGGGCAGCGTACGCGACTTTATTTCTTTAATTGCTATATTGAAGGTACGACAGACTATATTTTTGGACCCTCCACTGCTTGGTTCGAAGGCTGTACGCTTCACTGTAAGCGCAATTCGTATATTACGGCCGCTTCTACACCCGAAGGTGTGGACGTGGGTTATGTGTTCAACCGATGCAAGGTGACCTATGCCGATGAGGTCTCTAAGGTTTATCTTGGTCGTCCGTGGCGCGACTATGCGCATACGCTCTTTATGAATTGTGATCTGGGCGATAAGATATCTCCTGTAGGCTGGCATAACTGGAAGCGTCCGGAGTGTGAGGCTACCGTGCGTTATTGGGAGTATAACAATCGTGGTGTCTCTGCGTCCGTGGAGAAACGTGTGTCATGGAGCCGTCAGCTGACCAAGAAGGAGGCGAATACTGTAACTCTGGAACGGGCGATGAAGGTTATTCCCGATGGATGGATGCCTCGGGTGGAGTGATGTTGGTGGATTGGCACCAAAGATAAAGGGCTAGAAGATTACTTCCAGCCCTTAACTTTATGTAGTGATAAGGTTTGTCTTAGAGTTTTGCGATATGTGCGCAGAGCTTAGACTTCAAGTTCGCAGCCTTGTTCTTGTGGATGTTGTTGGTCTTTGCGAGCTTGTCCAACATCTTCTGAACGGCAGGATACATAGCCTGAGCCTCAGCCTTATCTGTAGTTGCGCGGAGCTTACGTACTGCGTTACGCATAGTTTTTGCATAGTATCTGTTGCGCAATCTTCTAGTTTCAGTTTGTCTGATTCTCTTCAGCGATGATTTGTGGTTTGCCATTTTCTAATCTTCTATTTTAATTTAACTTTGTAGCGCTACGGGGAGTCGAACCCCGCTTTAGAGAATGAAAATCTCTCGTCCTAGCCGATAGACGATAGCGCCATCCTTTGATTTTGTCCCGTGTTATCGGAACCTTGTTGCTCGAAAGCGGTTGCAAAGGTAGGAACTTTTTTTGAAACCACAAACCTTTTTGCTACTTTTTTCTTTCAGGCGAAGTTTTTTTTGTAGTTTTGCATATCAATAGATGTGAAAATTAGGATATAACGATGTGTATAGACGACAAGGGAGTGGTATTACGTTGCGTAAAGTATGATGACAAGTCCTTTATTGCTCATCTGTTTACGGTCTCGCATGGGCATGTGTCATTTATGGTCAATGGTGCTCGGGGCAAGCGCTCTGGAACTGCCGCAAGGCTTTTTCAGCCATTGTCGTTGCTTTCGTTTCAATGGGAGGCCAAGCCGTTGGCTACGCTGCATCGCATGAAAGAGGCTCGACTGTTGTTTGTCCCGGTGGATATTCCCCTGCATCCGGTCAAGCGGGCTATGGCCATGTTGGTTGCAGAGTTTATGGCGCATGCTCTCCGTGAGGAATCGGTGAACAGTGATTTATATGAATATGTGGAACATTCGTTGCGATGGCTTGATATTGCTGAGCGCGATTTTGCCAATTTTCATCTGGTGTTTTTATTGAAACTCGCCCGTTTCTTGGGTTTCGCTCCCAATGTCGTGACTTATGAAGATGGGGCGCTCTTTGACCTGATGCGTGGTTGCTTTGTCCCAGATGGTGTCGTTTCCGAGACAGTAGCGAATGCAGCCTGTGCGTCCTATCTTTATCGTTTGGCGGGATCGAGCTACGAGACGATGTCTGCCGTAGCCATGAGCCGTCAAGACCGTTCTGCTTTGGTGGCCTGTCTGGCGAGATACTTTTCGTTGCATATCCCCAAATTTCCTGAGATACACTCATTGGAGGTGATGCAGATGCTATTCGACGAGGTGTAGCGCATTTCAATTTTCTGAATCGGCCTCCTGCGGGCTGCGAATTTCTCCTAAAAAAAACGATTCTCGCGAACTTCATTGGTCAAGCATTGTTGTTGAGGGCGTATGAAACCAATGTTTAACCCTTAATATCAATAGGAGATAATCGTATGACAGCACCATTGCAAGGTATAAAAGTCATTGACTGGACCCAAGTACAGTCGGGTCCTTCGTGTACACAGATGTTGGCGTGGCTTGGCGCCGATGTCATCAAGATTGAGCGTGTGGGGCTCGGTGACCCTACACGTACCGAGCTTCTCGACTATCCGGGCATGGATAGCCTCTACTACCTGCAGCTCAACTGCAACAAGCGTTCCATCGAGCTGGATATGAAGACGCCCGAGGGCAAGGAGGTACTCACACGCCTGCTCAAGACAGCCGACATCTTTGTAGAGAACCTCCATCCTGGAGCCGTAGCCAAATTGGGCTTCTCGTGGGAGGAGGTACATAAGATCAATCCGCGTGTCATCTACGGCACCATCAAGGGATTCAACGACGACTCACCCTTCGCCTCGGTGAAGGCCTTCGAGCCGGTGGCACAGTGTGCCGGCGGCGCGGCTGCCACTACAGGTTGGTGGAAAGGCGACTACAATATGCCTACGCAGTCGGGTGCCGCCTTGGGCGACAGCAACACGGGTATGCACCTACTCATCGGTTTGCTGGCTGCACTGATGCAACGCGAGAAGACGGGCGAGGGGTGCTTCGTGGAGCAGTCGATGCAGGACGCTGTCATCAACCTCTGCCGTGTGAAGCTGCGCGACCAGCTTATCCTCGAACATACCGGCGTGCTAGAGCACTTCCCGCAATATCCGAACGGTACGTTTGGCGACACCGTGCCTCGTGGCGGTAATGTAGAAGGTGGTCAGGTGATGGGATGGTGTTACCGTTGCAAGGGCTGGGAGACCGACCCCGGTGCCTTCGTCTACATCGTGTTGCAGAACGAGGCGAAGCCCTTTGCCGCTGCTGCCACAGCCATCGGACACCCCGAATGGGCCAACGACCCCAAATACAATACACCTGCGGCCCGCAACAAGATTAAGGAGGAGATCTACGCTGCCGTGGAGGCCTACACCATCACTCGCGAGAAAATGGAAATCGTGGAGACTCTGGGCAAGGCCGGCGTGCCTTGCGGACCTGTGCTCACGATGAAGGAGATTGCCGAGGACGAGTCGCTGCGCAAGTGCGGTACCATCGTCGAGGTCGACCAGCCCGGCCGTGGCAAGTTCCTCACCATCGGCTGTCCGCCCAAGTTCTCAAGCTATACTCCCGAGGTGAAGCCCGCTCCCGCATTGGGCGAACACACCGACGAGGTGCTCCGCGAGATTGGCTACACGGCCGACGAGATTGCAGCATTGCGCAAGAAACAAGTCGTCTGCAAGACCGCATAGTTTTATCCAAATAGCCTGAATTCTCAGAGTTCTCCGAGCTCTCTGAATCCTCCGAGCCTCCGAGAATTCAGCATTCAAAATTCAGAATTGCATAATCATGGACTATATCACCAATAACCCCCAAGCTACGCTTACCGACGGCATGCACCTCATGGTTGATGCCCTAAGGATGAATGGCGTAGACACAATCTATGGTGTCGTAGGTATCCCCGTCACCGACCTCGCCCGCCACGCTCAGGAGGTGGGCATTCGCTACATCGGCTTTCGTCACGAGCAGTCGGCAGGCAATGCTGCTGCCATCAGCGGCTATCTCACCCGCAAGCCGGGCATCTGCCTCACGGTGTCGGCTCCAGGCTTCCTCAACGGTCTCACGGCACTGGCTGCTGCCACCATCAACGGATTCCCGATGATACAGATCAGTGGATCCAGCGACCGCAACATCATCGACCTGCAGCAGGGCGACTATGAGGGACTCGACCAGATGAACGTGGCCAAGCCCTTTGCCAAGGCTGCCTACCGCATCAACCGTCCTGAGGACATTGCCGTTGGCGTGGCACGTGCCATACGCACTGCCGTTTCGGGCCGTCCGGGTGGCGTGTACCTTGATATCACCACCGCCATGCTCAGCGCTACGATGGATGCCCAGGCCGCCCAGGCATCGCTCTTTGCCCCTGTAGACCCTGCCCCCAAGCAGTATCCCTGCTCAGGTTCGGTGAAGCGGGCCTTGAAACTCCTTGCTTCGGCACAGAAGCCCCTCATCATCATCGGCAAGGGTGCGGCATACGCACAAGCCGAAGTCGAGCTGCGCACCTTCGTGGAGCGCACGGGCATCCCCTTCCTGCCCATGTCGATGGCCAAGGGACTCTTGCCCGACGACCATCCCCAGTGTGCCGCCTCGGCCCGTAGCCTCGTGCTCGGTCAGGCCGATGTGGTGATGCTCGTGGGCGCCCGCCTCAATTGGCTCCTCACCCACGGCAAGGGCAAGAAGTGGAACCCTGCGGCACAGTTTATCCAGCTCGACATCGAACCGGAAGAGATTGACAGCAACCGCCCCATTGCCGCTCCTGTGGTGGGCGACATCGTATCGTCGCTCGATGTGATGATTGCCAAGATGGACAACTTCAACATCCACTGCCCACAGGCATGGCGCGATGCCATCGATGCGGTGAAGCAGACCAACGTGGCCAAGATGCAGGCCAAACTCACTACGCTGACCTCGCCGATGAACTACTTCAACGCTCTAAAGGCAGTGAGCGATGTGCTCGACGGCTATAAGGACATCTATGTAGTGAACGAGGGTGCCAACACGCTCGACGACACGCGCAACGTCATCAATATGTACCGTCCGCGCCTGCGCCTCGACTGCGGCACATGGGGCGTCATGGGTATCGGCATGGGCTATGCCATAGCGGCAGCCGTCACCAGTGGTCGTCAGGTCGTGGCTATCGAGGGCGACAGCGCCTTCGGCTTCAGTGGTATGGAGATCGAGACCATCTGCCGCTACCGATTGCCCGTCACCGTGGTGGTGTTCAACAATGGCGGCATATACCGTGGCAACGACCCCAACCTCGGTGGTGGTGCCGACCCGTCGCCCACGTCGCTCACTCCCAATGCCCGCTACGACAAGTTGATAGAGGCCTTCGGTGGTACTGCCTACAATGCTACCACGCCCGACGAACTGCGCACGGCGCTCACCGCCGCCCTCACCTCGCATCGTCCTGCCCTCATCAACTGCGTCATTGACCCTGCTGTGGGTACCGAGAGCGGACATATTGGGAATCTGAATCCAAAGACGGTGGCCCCGCAGAAGTGATTGTTTAACCATTAGTCGGAGTTCTCTGAGGTCTCTGGGGCCTCGGAGTTCTCTGACAAACCAAAGAAAGGAAAGATTATGCTCGACATCCTTATCAAAGACATTCTCCCCATTTTCGTCATCATGGCGTTGGGCTATATGGCAGGTAAGCGTGGTGTGTTCTCATCAAGCAATGCACAGATTTTTAACAAACTTGTACTTACCTATGCCTTACCGGCGGCTTTGTTTGTATCCATCGTCAAGGCCGATCGTTCAATGTTGTTTGATGATGGCAAATTGCTCGTCATTAGTTTGGTCGTATTAGTAGGATTGTTCCTTTTTTCCTACTTTTCTACCTACAAGATTTTCAAGCACAGCAAAAGTGAGGCAGCGGTGAGTGCCCTCATCACTGGCTCGCCCACCATCGGTTTCCTCGGCTTTGCCGTACTCGGCCCCATCTATGGCAATACTGCTTCCACTGGGCTAGTAATAGCCATCGTCTCCATCGTTGTCAATGCCATCAGCATCCCCATTGGCATGGCATTGCTCAATGCGGGAAAGAACAATGGTTCCAAGGATGCAGGCGGAGGCAAAAGAAGCAATCCTGTGCTTGATGCCCTAAAAGCTCCAGTGTGTTGGGCACCCATCCTCGCCGTAATCCTGGTACTACTGGGGATAAAGTTTCCTCCAATCCTTGAGCCCAACTTCGAGCTTATCGCCAAAGCAAATTCCGGTGTAGCCGTCTTTGCAGCGGGTCTGACCCTCTCTGGAATGAAATTCCAATTAGACAAAGAGGTGCTCTACAATACCTGCTTCAAACTCCTCCTCATGCCGGCAGTCTTGCTCGTCATTGGATTGATATTCAAGATGGAACCCATGAAGCTACAGATGATGGTGCTTGCCGGTGCCCTTCCCCCTGCTTTCTCGGGCATCATCATCGGCAGCCGCTACCAGCAGTACGTGCGCACAGGAACCTCCACGCTCGCCTTCAGCATCTTCATGTTCGTGCTTACCGCTCCGCTGTGGATATGGATTACCCGCATGGTGGCTTAACCCCTGTGCACGCAGAATAATACAAAGAACATCGCACCCGCCCCTCCCGAAAGAGGCGGGTGCGATACCTTATTTTCTGTACGATGCTTAGGCTACAACACTACCTTGCGTCCATCCTTTATATATATACCACGAGTGGGGTTCGCTACGGGGCGACCTTGCAGGTCGTAGTAGGGGGCATCGGTTACTGGATTATCGATGTCGGTTACCGAGCTAACATTATTAATTGTGACCTCTAATGGGTACGGTTCGATTACATCAATTCTTTTTATCTCATCGGAAAAACGTGGTATCATGAAGTCTACGTGATGGAAATCAATACAATTGGCAGTTGCTCCATCGTGAAATATGAGTTCGATGTTATTCCCTCTGGCAATGGCTGCACAATACAGTCCACCATCACAGTTTGAACTATAGTAACCTGTGATGCGTATAGAGTCTGTGCCTATAGTAGCTGTTAGTCCATCGGCATCAGCAGTGTTATTTAGGTCGACATTCGCATCTGTCACATAGTCTCCTTCATATTCGTATTCTTTCAGATTGATTCTTTCTTTACTCCACTCCGTGGCGCGACCAAACATGTCGATACTGCGTGAATAGATGTATATGATGTTGTTTGCCGGACAGGCAAAGGAGACGTTGAATTGACATTCTCCGTAAGCGCTGCATTGCATCTCGCCTGCGTATAGCTCCGTGCCCTCGGTGTCAGTAATCCTCAGTTCTATGGTGTAGCGCATCCAGGCCGGGGCACGACTGTAGATGTCCTTGTTCTCACCCTCGCCTATGCGCACGGGGATATCTTTACGTGGACGTGTGTGGACGACGAGGGCTATATTGCCGTCCTGATTGGTGTCGGGCTGCAGATTTACATCCGTCTCTGTAGAGTTGTTTACGGCCACCTCATTCTCGGGCGAGATGTAGCCACGCACAAAGTCGTCGATGGTCACCAACTGTGAGTAGGTCCATTGGATGTCGTCCTTAATATATGCCGCGAGGTCGGGTACTACGTAGGTAATGTGGTAGGTGGTATCGGCATAGTTGGATATGCTGCTCTTGTCTATTGATGGCGCACTGCCGTTGAATACGATGCACAGATCTCCGAAGGGATTCTCTTCTGCTTGCTCATCGTCAAGCATCATGATGTCGGTAAAGGCATCGGGCATGATGCAGTTGAGCCGCTCGGTGAAGTAGAGTATCTGGCCCTGGCGGAAGATGGCATTGGTAAAAGCGCTGGTGCCCACGGTATCTACATCGAAGTAGATGACCGTCTTGTCGTTCCATCGGGCAAAGTCGGTAGAGTCTGTTACCGCTTCACCTTCATTGATGATGTAGCGATAGAGGTAGCTATCGCCATAGTAGATGCCATAGCCGTGTTTGGTGGTGGGGCGAGGCTTCTCATAAGAATATTCCTTATAACAGCCGTCATGCGTTTGGTACAACAGCTCATTGTTGTCATGCACGCACAGAAGTGTATACTGACATTGGTAGGCATCAAACACGTGCTCGCATAGTCCATAGCTGCCTTTATATGAATTGACAACTCCAAGCACCTCGCATACCTTAACAGAGCGGTCTTTAAACTTCACTAAGCCTGTCGTGTCGGACACATATCCTAATTGAAGTTCAAAGCACTTGTATGTTTGGCAACTATCTGTTTCTGCCAAGAGGGCATCATAAATAGAGATTACACGACCATAGGCTCGGCCAAGGGCAAGCGTATCGCCCAATTGGGCATTATAGTCAAACCACAGTTCCTCGCCTTGGCCATCCAGCCGGTATACCCTACCATCCTCTTCGCGCATGTAGCATTTTGTCGGGTGCATATCCGAAAGGTCTTCCTTAAGGCTTTGCCATTCCTTCTTATAGGCTTTGCCGCTTATTACGGTATCCCCTCTCAGTTGGTAAGTGACTGTACCCGGGCGATGCACCGAACAGAATGGATTGCTATGGTATACTGCCCATTGCTTACCTTCGGTAACGAGGCTGGGCCTTTGCTCTGACGAGTTGGGCTGTGCCATTACACACTGAAACATACATGTGAACATCAGTAAACCAAAGATTCTTTTCTTCATAGTATAATATGCGTTTGTTGTTATTGCTGGTACAAATATAGACATTTAGTAGCAGAAAACAGAGATTTGGCGTATTGCAAAAGTATTGCAAAATAGGTGTCGGGGAAAAAGTACGATGAAAAGGGCTAAAATTGCATTATCGGACTTATGGCGTTTGCATGCGAAGAGCCAAACAAGCAGACTTATCATATACCTTTCCGAACGAGAAAATGGCACGACGTAGTGAAGAAATCCCTAACATAAGGAATGCAGGAAAATCCTTTACAAAGCACTCGAGGAGTTAAACCGAACTTCGCTTCATAATGAGGGTTGATAAAATATAACCGACGGTCTACAATATCGAATCCCGTATTATGACACAATCGCAGGAAAGCCTGTATGCTCATCCGAGTTTTCTTAATAGCCAAGAAGTCATTAATCACACTGTCGGGTTCTCCAAGCCTACGCAACAACCACACGAACAAGCGTTGTGGAAGCAGATGGATGAAAGGACACCGCGACACAAACCACGTACGTGCCACCTGCTGATGCCCTCCGAATGGCATGCACCAGGCAGGAAATGCAACAAACAGAACTCCTTGTTCGGCAAGTAGTCCACGTAGGCAATGCATCAGTTTGTCCTTATCTGAGATATGCTCTATTGCATCGTGCAATATTATGAGATTGTAACGATCGGTGTCAACATATTCAAGGATATCTGCATGGATGAACGTCCCTTGTAATCCTTCCTTTCCGAACAACTTAACAGCTTGGTCTATGGAATGGGCGTCAATATCGACTCCTTTGACTGCGCACCCTATGCGAGCAAAGAAAGCGAGATTTCCCCCAACACCGCACCCCACCTCAAGAACCTTGAGTGGCTGTTTTCCACCAAAGGAGACAAACTGCTGTAAATAACGATAATAATGTTTCTCACAAGATTTTTCGCTTTCCTTAAAATAAGCTTCATAATTGCTGTGCCGTGCTTGCATCGATTCTGATTTGTGATTTTTGTTTTTAATAATCCTATACGATGCAAAGGTGCTAGAATTAATAGGACCAACAAATTTTATAATATTGCAAAAGCATTGCAGTAGTATTGCAAAAGTATTGCAAAGCGAAAAGCGTTGATGAAATAGGCAAAAATTGCATCATCGGACGTGTAGCGTCTACTGTGATACGGAACAAAAAATGCGCTTCCCTATGGCGAAAGTTCATAAATCGGTTGGCAATGGCAGTGGTGCAATTAAGGCTGTTCTATTTCTCTTCGCCTCTACACTGTAAAGTCACAGCCTATTTGCCCGAAAAACAATGCGTGAGTACAGAAAAAGTAAAATATCCGCGGATATTTAATAAAATATCCATGGATACGTGATGAAATATCCACGGATACGTAATGAAATATCCACGGATATTTGAAGAATTTTACAAAAAGAACGAAATTATTTGGCCCATTGGAGGTAACTTTCGGCTCGTTCTTCGCCTGTTTTTGTGCAGTAGGTAAAACGACAGTAAGTTGTCGTTGCAGCTTGCCTTTGCCCAAGCCAACCGATTTATGAACTTTCGCCATAAGGGAGGAGTGCGAAAAAGGCTTTTTTCGCGCTATCCGAACACGAACTGGTAGAGCTCTTCCGTCATCTTGGCTTTCATGCGAGTCTTGCGCGAGCGCAGGGCGTTCTCCGAGATGGCGGTGCAGAGCGAGGCTGTGCGTATGGAGCATCCGAGAAGTGTGAGTATCACCAGATGGAGGTCGCTGGTGGTGAGTGCAGGGCACTGGGTGCGGAAGTCGATCATCACGTCGGCAAAGCTGTCGATGAGCACCTGCTGCAGCTCGGTGCGTTCCTTCAGCGTGAGTGCCTCGGAGGAGTGTTCCAACTGACCGATGCGGGTGCGCCAAGGGGTGTGGGCAAACACCTCACGGCAGTAGTCGATACGCTGGCGGCGCAGGGTCAGGAGGCGCTCGGGGTCGGGCTCAGAGGAGGCGCTGTCGGCATCGTCGGTCATGGCGGTGAGGGCCAGCATCTCGGCACGGTTTTGTGCCAGCTGCTTCTGCAAGCGTATGTAGCGGGCCTTGCGGCGATTGTCGATGGCGGCAAACAGCACCACGAGCAGCAGCGCGAGGGTGACGACGACGATGGAGCCCAGGAGCATGAAACGGGTGTGGCGGTGGCGTAGCATGCGGTCGTGCATGGCTATCTGGTGCTCGCCACGCACGCGCTCCACCTCGGCACGGCTCTGCATGCGGGCGATGGAGTCGAGCAACACGGTGTGGCGTGCCAGGTAGGCAGGCACCGAGTCGGTACGCCCTTCGGCAAGGTCCAGCTCCATGAGTTTATAATAGGTGTTGCAGTCGGCATACACGTCGCGACCGGGGATGAGCGAAAGACCGAAGTAGTGGCGGGCCGAGTCGGTCTGCCCAAGGGCAAGGAACACATCGCCCTTCACGCTGTAGTCGGGGCCGAGGCGGCGTGCATCGCCTACCGAAGCGATGTGGCGGTTGAGGTATTGCAGGGCTTCATCGTAATGCTCCGTATGGTAGCAGGCAATCTTGGCCAGCTGGAAGCTGGCATTATCGGCCACGAGGCGTGGCGTGGCAGGATTGTCGACGAGAGCACGGAAGCGCGGCTCGGCCTCGCCCCACTGCTCCATATATAAATAGGTGAGCGCTATCTGATAGTCGGCATTGGCCACGTCGGCCGGCTTGCCCCGCAGGAGCATCGAGGCGCGGAAGGCGCGGAAGGCATCGAGGCTCTCGGCAAACATGTTGCGGTTGCGGTAGTGGCGGGCCATATTCTGCCGGCACAGGGCATATTGGCGCACCATGGTGTCGGGGAAGAGCGTCAGTGCCTGCATATAGGCACCCACGGCATCGGCATCGCGCTCCAGCTCGGTGTAGGCGCAGCCCAAGTAGTAGTGGGCCATGGCAGCGCGGTAGTTGGGCTTGCCGTTGCCATAGTAGGCGGTGGCAGTGCGGATGAGCGAGTCGGAGGTCAGCGGCACATAGCACTGGTAGTCGGCCTGCGTGGAGAGCAGGGCATAGAGGGCGCGGGCCTCGCCACGCAGCGTGGCGCAGTCGATGCTGTCGAGCATGTACCAGGCTTGCTCGGGGTCGGCATCAATGACTTGGGCTATCGTCTCCAAACGATGGAGTGTAGCGTTGTTGTGGCAACTCCCGAGAAGGAGCAGGCAAGTAAGGAGTGTCCATAGAGCCCCGATACGATAAGTGCGCATAGTATCTTCTTTTATTGGTTTCGGTGGCAAATATAGGCATTTCGTTCCGAAAATCACAAGAAATGGATATTGCAAAAGTATTGCAATGTGTGTTGTGGTCTGTATTATCCGTATGGTGTTTGGACTACAAGGATGATAATGCGTGGAGGGCGTGCCAAACGCGATTGGCACGCCCTCCATTTGTCGTTACTCTCTGGGCTGATCGGGAACTGCTGTGCCCGATAAAGAGGTGATTGTTACTTCTTCTTGTTCCAAAGCTTCTCCAGCATCTTGGCTTCTTTTTTGGTGATGTGGATAACAGCGCCATGCTTCTGCTCGCTGAATCCAACACGAGTCATCTTGCCTTTACCGAAGTTGCCCAGCGGGGTGTAGTGGATGAAGTCGTGTGTCTCGGTGAACCCGAAGTTGTGTGGGTTGATGCGGTAGTTGTCGTGCATCACCACCCAGGTGTCTTCGCCGATGCGCTTCCAACAGTTGGGGGCCTCGTGTCCTTGGCGCACACCGTCGTAGTAGTTCTCGTCCATTGTGTAGGACCCTTTGATGTCGGCTGCGGTGGCGTGCTTCACGGTGGCGCCGCCCTCGTGCGACACGTAGTAGAGGTGGTAGGTGCCGTCGTGATACATGATGTCGCTGTCGATGACGTTGTACTTGCCCTCGGGTGCCTCGAAGAGCAGCTTGGGCTCGCCCTCCATCTGGGTGAAGTCGTCGTTCATGTACACGTAGTATATCATGTTGCGCCCGTTGCCGAATCGGGTGGTGAAGTGGAGGAACAGCTTGCCCTTCTCCTCATCGTAGCAGGTCTCGGGAGCCCATACGCAGCCTACCTCGGCCCATTTGCCTCCCATGGCCTGGAAGTTGAGGTTGGTGCGTGTCCAGTGCTTCAGGTCGGTCGATTTCATCAGCACGAGGCCGCGGTTGTTGCCCCAGCCATACTTGCGTCCGTCGCGCTCCCACTCAGTAGTGCGGTAGCCGTCGCGCACGCCAAATACGTGGAGGTCGGTCATGGCGAGATAGAAGGCACCGTCGGGGCCGCGGAAGATGTGGGGGTCGCGTATGCCCTTCTGCATGGCGATGGTGTCGCCGGCGATGAGGGGCTTGTCCTCGTTGAGCGCGATGAACTCATAGCCGTCGTAGCTGATGGCCATGTGCAGTCCGTGGTCGGCATCCTTGTGGTATACCATGAGGTAGGCACCCATCTTGTCCTCCATCTTCTTGTCGGCCTTCTCCTGCTTGGCCTTGTTGTCGTAGTACTCCTGCAGGTAGGGTACGCCATCGGTGGTGATGTCGCACTTGAGGATGTTGCCCTCCTTGTCGTACTTCAGCTCCTGGGCACATACCGAGCGTGAGTAGCTGGTGCCGCTGTGCAGGGCGCCGTTGTGGGTGAAGAGGATGGTCTTGCCCTTGAACTCCACGATGCCCGGGTGGGTGGTGTTGCTGTTGCCTGCCACCTCTGAGAAGATACCCTTGTACTCAAACGGACCTACGGGCGAGTCGCCTACGGCATAGCCCAGCTTCTCGGGCCATCCGGTGGCAAAGGTGAGGTAGTACTTTCCATTGTGCTTATGAACCCACGGTGCTTCGGTGAAGTCCGAACCCTTGGGGGTAATGTCCATCACCTCGCCGTCAATCTCTATCATGTTGGGCTTCAGCTTGGCTGCAAAGCATCGGCGGTTGCCCCAGTATATCCATGCCTCGCCGTTCTCCTGATAGATGGCGGGGTCGATGCATGCCCATGAGTGGTCGGTGCCGGGGCAGTCGGCATTGGTGAGCAGCTGCTTGCCCAAGGCATCCTTGAAGGGTCCGTAGGGCGAGTCGGCCACGGCTACACCAATGCCACACCAGTTGGTCGACACGTAGAAGTAGTACTTGCCATCCTTCTCGGCCACGTGGGCGGCGTAGGCGGCGTGTGAGTTTTGCCACTTGAACTCATCCACGTGGAGCGGACTCTTGTGCTCGGTCCATGTCATCATGTCAGTGGTGGAGAACAGTGCCCACTCGTGCATCTTGTAGCCTTCCTGATTGCCGGCAAAGTCCACGCCGGTGTAGAGGAACAGCGTGTCGCCCTTCACGAAGGGGGCGGGGTCGGCCGTGTGCTTGTGTTTCACTATGGGGTTCGATGTAGCCCTGAATTTATACAGCTCCCCATTGGGAACAGTCTGTGCTGTGGAGGTCATGGCCATCAGGCCTAAGGCAAGAGTTAAGATTGTCTTCTTCATGCGATGGTTATGTTATATTAATGTGTATAATTAACGATGTCCTTCATGGAGCGAAGGTGTGTCCACCGTTGCGAACTCTCTCAACTTCGCTCTTATGGCAAAGGTACGAATTATTTTGTTATTATACAATCTCGGAACCCTTATCAAGAAGATGGCTCACAGGTTTTGCTATTGGTGGTCTCAGTCGTTGCCCCAAGACAATAATGCCAAAAAAAGCAGCTATCTTATTGATAACTGCTTTTCTTCTCAATGTGGTGCCACCAGGAATCGAACCGGGGACACAAGGATTTTCAGTCCTTTGCTCTACCAACTGAGCTATGGCACCTCCTTGATTGCGGGTGCAAAGGTAAGACCTTTTTTTAAACTAGCCAAGCGTTTTCTGAAAAAAATAACAAAAAAGTTCTTTCTCGTCGAGATTATTCTGTCAGTGCTTGCCAACCTTGTGCCTTGAATTCCATTTCGCCACCATCACGTGTGATGAGCATGCATCCTAATTCGGGCTTTGTGATGTGCCCTATGAGGCGTACATCCTTCATTTTGCTCACCTTGTCATAGTCTGCGAGGGGGACGGTGAAGAGCAACTCATAGTCTTCGCCACCATTGAGGGCGCAGGTGGTAACATTCATGTTCAACTCCTCGGCCATCACAGCGGTTTGGTAGTCGAGCGGGATGTGCTCTTCGTAGACACGGCATCCGGTGCCGCTCTGCTTGCAGATGTGCATGAGCTCTGAGGAGAGCCCATCGGAGATGTCCATCATGGCTGTAGGCTGTATGCCTGCCTCGGCGAGGGCGCTAATGATGTCGCCGCGTGCCTCAGGTTTAAGCTGGCGTTCGAGCAGGTACTCCTTACCGGCAAAGTCGGGCTGTACGTTGCTCTCGCCCATGAATACGCTCTTCTCTCTTTCGAGCAGCTGTAGTCCCATATAGGCTGCTCCGAGGTTGCCCGAGACGCATATGAGGTCGGTCTCACGTGCCCCATTGCGGTATACGACCTTCTCTTTGGGCGCATCGCCGATGGCAGTGATGCTGATGGCCAGGCCGGTGAGTGAGGAGGTGGTATCGCCACCTACGATGTCAACGTGATGAGCCTCGCAGGCCAGTCGCATGCCTGCGTATAGCTCCTCCATGTCCTCAACACTGAAACGCTTGCTGATGGCTAGCGATACGGTAATCTGGCGTGGCGTACCGTTCATGGCATAAATGTCGGAGAGGTTGACCATCACGGCCTTATAGCCTAGATGCTTGAGCGGTACGTAGACGAGGTCGAAGTGCACGCCTTCCATGAGGAGGTCTGTGGTGACAAGCACCTGCTTGTCGGGGTATTCCAATACGGCACAGTCGTCGCCGATGCCGTATTTCGATGATTTGTTCTCCAACTTGATTCCTTCGGTGAGGTGGCGGATGAGGCCGAACTCGCCGAGGGTGGAGATAGGGGTATGCTTGCTTTGGCCCATATCTGTGTTTATGCTCTGTTTATCAACTCGCGCATTATCTCGGTCATGAAGGGCTGTGCCTTGTCGGCGGCTTCCTGTACCTCTTCGTGAGTGACCTCTACGATCTTGCCCTCCACGCCAAGATCTGTGATGACGGACATGCCGAACACACGGATGCCGCAATGCTTGGCAACGATGACCTCGGGTACGGTGCTCATACCTACGGCATCACCGCCGAAAATGCGGTAGAGCTTGTACTCGGCAGGAGTCTCGAAGGTGGGGCCGCTAACGCCAACGTATACACCCTCAACAACGCGGATGCCCTTCTCGGCTGCTATCTCTTTGGCTTGTGCTATGAGGGCGCGGTTGTAGGCTTCGCTCATATCTGGGAAGCGTGGCCCGTAGTCAATGTTCTTTCCGCGCAAGGGGTGCTCAGGGAAGTGGTTGATGTGGTCGGTGATGATCATCAGGTCGCCAATCTCGAAGTCGGGATTCATACCACCTGCGGCATTGGATACGAAGAGGGTCTTGATGCCCAGCTCACGCATTACTCTGACGGGGAAGGTCACTTCCTTCATCGAATAGCCTTCGTAGTAGTGGAAGCGGCCCTGCATGGCCATGATGTCCTTATTGCCCAGCTTGCCGAAGATGAGCTTGCCGCTATGGCCCTCTACGGTAGAGATGGGGAAGTTGGGGATTTCTTCGTATTTGATTTCGTACTTTTCGGTTATCTCGTTTACAAGACTGCCCAGCCCGGTGCCAAGGATGATGGCGGTCTCGGGAGTTGTGTGCATGCGTTCTCTAATGAATGATGCGGTTTCTTGAATTTTTGTTAACATAGTCGATAATGTATTTATTGAAAGACTCTTCTTGGTTTTGTAGGAACTTCACGCTGATTGGCAATACGTAGAGACTGTCCTTGATGGCTGCATCGAATTCGTGATTGATTAGTCGGGCTGCATCTTTCTCAGTGGTGATGATGCACTTGTCGGTGGCCTCGATGCTGCCGAATCGTTTGCCGATGTCGGATAGCTCGGAACGTGTGTAGTGATGGTGGTCGTCAAACTCCATATGGGTGATGTGCTCGGTATGCTCGCGTAGTTTCTCTAACAGTGGAGTGGCTGAGGCTATGCCTGTGACCAACAGAAGGTGTGTGTCGGAGGTGATAGCCGATAGTGGCTTGCTGCTCGTAGGGTCAAACAACTTGGTCAGGTTGCCATAGACAAAGGTTGTGAAGTAGAGGCGTTGGTAGGGACGCAGGTCTAGATTCTTGGTGGCGATGCGGAAGTCGATGGGCTTGATATCGCCGGGGCACTTGGTGACAATGACGACTTGTGCTCGATGGATACTCGAGGAGGGCTCGCGTAGCATACCAGTGGGCAGCAGGGTGTCCTCGTAGATAGGCCGGTTGTAGTCTGTCAGCACGATGTTGATGCCTGGTGTTACATAGCGGTGTTGGAAGGCGTCATCGAGCAGTATCACCTCGCAGTCCTTTGAAAGACCATCTTCGCATAGGTGGTGTATCCCCCTACGACGGTTTTCATCGACGGCGACATGGATTTCAGGAAACTTCTTCTTGATTTGGTAAGGCTCATCGCCAATCTCCTTGGAAGTGCTGTTGTCCGTAGCCAAATGGTAACCCGATGTCTTCCGCTTGTAGCCACGGCTCAGCAAGGCTACCTTATGTCTCTTTCTTAGCAAGTCGATAATATATTCGGTGTGAGGTGTTTTCCCCGTACCACCCACGGTGAGGTTGCCCACAGAGATGACCGGGATGTCAAACTCCTCGGACTTTAGTATCTTCCAGTCGAAGAGTTTGTTTCTTATGCCTACTGCAATCCCGTATAAGAGGGAGAGAGGAGCAAGCATCCAATGCCTTCTGGTGGGGCCTTCGCTCATGATGTTAGTTAATCAGGTGGATGGAATAGGGTAGGCGAGCCTGCAGATTGCTCATGTTTTCAAGGTTGTAGATGAGGTTAAGCTCATCTTTGAACTGCCCAGCAACCTTGCCTATGCGTGTTTCGATGTAGCTCTCCTTGGCTTGGTCCATAAGCATAGCGAAAGCACCCTTCTCCTCGGGATAGCTGATGAGGGTGTAGCTGTCAATGCCAGCCTTCTGGGCTGCTATCTCCTTGGCTGTCTCAATGTCGCCCAAGAGGTCGACCAATCCACGCTCCAAGGCCATCTCGCCTGTCCATACGCGGCCCTGTGCTATAGCTTCTATTTCCGATGTGCTCATGCCGCGACCATCGGCACAGCGCTTGACGAAGGTGGCATAGCCTTGATTGATGTATCGCTGCATGATGGCGCGCTCGTCTGCGTTGAAGGGACGGTTCATGCTGCCGAAGTCGGCGAGCTTGTTTGTCTTCACGGTCTCCACGTTCAGCTTTAGCTTGTCATTGATAAGCTTGTGCGGGTTGGGGAACATACCGAAGATACCGATAGAGCCGGTGATGGTATTAGGCTGGGCAATGATGGTGTCGGCAGCGCAAGAGATGTAGTAACCGCCCGAGGCTGCATAGTCGCCCATCGATACGATGACAGGCTTCTTTTCTTTTAACTTAACGACCTCATTCCAAATCTGTTCGGAGGCGAAGGCACTGCCTCCAGGTGAGTTTACGCGGAGGATAACGGCCTTTACGGTCTCGTCATCGCGAAGTTTGCGCAGGTCCATACTAACCTTTTCGCCTACAATTTCGGGCGTGGTTGACATTCCTGTTGATGGAGCATCCACAATCTGGCCTTCGGCATAGTACATGGCGATGATGTTGCCGCTCTTGTCGAGAGGTACATTCTTCTGGATGTTTTTCACTTCGTCAAGTGATAGTACCGAAAGACGGTCGTCCTCCTTTATCTCCATCTTCTCCTTTAGGTAAGCCTTGGTGCCGTCCATATATAATAAGGTGTCGACAAGGCCTGCCGTGAGGCTAGCTTCGGCACCCTCGAATGCGATGTAGCGGTCGGCATACTCATTCAGTAGCTTGGCGCTGATGCCGCGCGAGAGCGATACTCCCTCCACCATGTTGTCCCAGATGGAGGTGATGTAGGCCGTAATCTGCTCGCGGTTCTCGTAGCTCATCTCCATGGAGGTATAAGGCTCTACGGCCGATTTGTAGGTGCCCACTTTGAATACCTCCATCTCAACGCCTAACTGGGCGAGCAGGTCCTTGAAGTAGATGGTTTGCGAAGCCAGGCCGTGCCAGTCGACCATACCCTGCGGATTGAGGATTACCTTATCAGCCACGCTACAGATATAGTAGTCAGACTCCGTGTAGTTGTCGCCGTATGCTACGATAAACTTGCCCGTCTGCTTGAAACGCATGAGTGCGTTGCGGATTTCTTCCGTGCTGGCAGGGCTGGCCATAATGCCTCCGGCCTCCAGATAGATGCCTTTGATGTATTCGTTTTCTGCTGCTTTTTGTATGCTTGACAGGATGTCGTTGAGTCCAAGCGCTGTTTGCTCCTCCGACATGAATGAGGCGAACGGGTTGTCAATCATTCGTTCGGTAACTTCACCTTTCAAATCCAACTTGAATAGGCTGTTCTCGCTCACTGTCGTTGTTGTACTTGACGAGGCGGCAATCCCAACTAATGAAACGATGCTGATGATGGTCACAATAATGGAGAATGCTAACAGGCCGACAATGCTAGCCAAGGTGTACTTTAAGAAATCTTTCATAATACCTATATTTATATACTTTGTTGGTAAATGTCGTTACAAAGGTATGTTTTTGGTTTGAATTCTCCTAAGGTAGGGCCATTTTTTTATGTAAATGAAGCCTTGGATGAACGTCTATGGGACGAGAAAAGTATAAAAAGTAACTTTTTTTGAAGAATAATCAGGTTTTTTATGGCTGCAAGAAAAAAAATGAATACTTTTGTAGCTGAAAATGGTGCGAAATAGAGAATTTATTCATAATTTGCACTCGTTTTCTAAGAGAGTATCATTAAAGGTGCCATTGGAAAGGTGCTCGAGTGGTTGAAGAGGCACGCCTGGAAAGCGTGTATACGTCAAAAGCGTATCAGGGGTTCGAATCCCCTTCTTTCCGCTAAAAAGAGAATATAGTAATAATTTATAATAGTATTAATTAAAAGTAACACACAATGAAAAAGTTTTTTGCAGTAGTTGCAATGTTCGGAATCCTTTCATTTGGATTGACACAGACAGTGGTTGCTCAAGATGCAGCAGCTCCACAAACAGAGACAGTTGACACAGCAGCAGTTGA
>JAZPZS010000123.1:0-3743 GCA_045544835.1 Bacteroidaceae bacterium
AAAACTGAACAAAGGTTCATGGAGCAGCTATTATTGTTTGGATAGAGGGGCTTGGATATGAAGAAAGGAACTCGGCTATCGACAGAACGATAGCCGAGCACATATCTGTGGAACGATACGAGTTTTATCGGACAGCAATAAAAAAAAGTCTGTGCAGGGGTTGGAATAAACCACAGATTAACTTCATAGAACCTCGGCAAGTATCCTTCTTCCTTTCGCTATATCTCTTGGCAAGAGATTGAAAAACGGTGCAAATATATGAAAAACAGTGCAAAACGCAATGCAGAATCGGGGAAAAATCGAAAAAAATGGTTCTTCGTAAATTTAGGGGCAAGTTATAGTTCATCATTCCTCTAAAAATCCGCATGCCGTGTCATTCTGAACGAAGTGAAGAATCTCGCGCTGGGACAGAGTATTATGTTGCAAGAGACTTTGCGAGATTCTTCGCTAACGCTCAGAATGACACGATACTACGAAGGATTTATCGCCCCTAAAATTACGGAGAATTCAAAATATACCAGAAAGTATGAAAATGGATTCTGAGAACTTGCTTTAAGGCCGTTTTGCAACTTGATTCTTATCTCTTGCCAAGAGATATGTGGTCAAAAATTAGTGTAATGAGTTGTGAATGAGTCAACTGTGACTGTAATCTACTTGTCTGAGATTCTGTGCGAACTAATACTGTGATATACTAAACGAGAAAGTCTATTAACAAATTATCAACTAAAACAATCATTTTTTTATGAAGAAAAAGTTTACTATGCTTTTTGCATTGCTCCTCTGTTGTGTGGGAGTAGCGTGGGCGCAGAGTGCGTCTGTCCTAGAGGACGGGAAGACCTATTACTTGAAAGTCGTAGGTACAGATGAAGTCAGTTACATTGATACGAAGACAAATCATGAGGAAGGTAATAACCGTGGTGGTACAATTGCGATTTCTACAGAAGCTGTAGCTACCTATTTTACAAAGACGGCAGATGGTAAATGGCTGATTTCTTCAGAGAGTGGTTATTTGCATTTTCGTGACTGGGATGTCAATGCTGGAAAAACAGAAGCGGAGGCTACGAAGTGGACAGTTGAGTCTACAGCCGATGCAGGTGTCTTCTATTTAAGACACGGAGCAGAGAACTCTTCTACATATTTAGGTACTGGAACAAATCTGTCCGTAGGAGCAAATCTTTACGCCAACAAAGGACGTGGAGGAGCCATTAAGTTTCAAATTATAGATGCTCAATCCGGCGATGTCGTACAATATATTCCCGCGGATAAGGCTGCTTTGGCAGATGCAATTACTGATGCCACCGAGTTTGTTGCATCTATCGGTTTTAGTTTTACCAAAGGAGCGAAGGTGGCATTGACTGTTGGCGAAGGAGGTAATTTGACCGCTAATTATAACGCGGTTGATGGAGATGTGCTGAGCAACTGTATTGATGGTAATCCTGGAACTCTTTTCCATTCTAACTGGACGGCAGGTACCAATGGTGGCCATTATCTACAGGTAGACCTCGGTGAAGGTCAGTCTTTGGACGCGTTTGTCTTGGAATATGCAACTCGTCAGTCGGGCAACAATGGTGCTCCTTATTCTATGACCGTGTCAGGAAGTAATGACGGCGAAGATTTCGAGCCTATCGTGAACTTGTCTAAGGATGACAAGATTAATCCTCTGCCTGCTGTTAATGCAAAGAATTTCTCTACAGCCATTGCAGCTGGTGAGGCATATCGCTATTTGCGTTTCACCGTGAATTCATCACCTAATGGGAACGGTAGCTTCGGCTTGGCGGAATTTGCTATTTATGGGGCTACCATGACTCGCCCAACAGCAGAAAATTATTCCAATCGTTTGACTCCTCTTACAAACTTACATTATATGATGGCGTTGGCAACGGAATGTAATGACAATGCGTCAGCTACACAGGAAGAGGTAAATGCAGTGGCTTCATTGCTTGAGTATGCAACGAAGGGTGCCGAATATAAGGAATATCCGTTCCAACTGACCACCGATGCCAATAAGCCTGTTTGCTACTTGATTAAGTCAGCACGGTCTAAAGATGGACAGTGGGGTGTACCTACATATTGGGAATACCAACTTGCTGGAAATAATGCAGGACTTTTTACCGTAGAGAAATATCCTAACGATGATGCGGTTAAGGACGTTGCTGCATATTGGTATTTTGTGGAAAATAAGGACGGTCATCTTGAATTGGTTCCTTTCATGAGTCCTTCCGCAATGGGCTATACGACTGTTGAGAATGGCGCTGACAAACTGACCACTAACCATTCCGCACAAAATTTTAAGGGTACTGCTTATTCGTTTGTCAACTCTCCTGTGGATAAGTGGGGAGAATATTCTTATGCATTGAAACCGTTTGGTTATGACAACTATGTAAGTAATATTTATGGTTACAACAATATGATGGGATTCTATAATGTACTTGATGACGGCGGTACCCGATTCACTCTCGTTGAAGCAGAAACTCCCTCTTCTTTGCTTGATGATTTGAATGCAGCTATTGTGCGTGCGCAATCTTTTACTGCTGGTACGAAAGTTGGCGAATATTATGCTGAAGGTGTAGAAGCACTTGCTCCTGTAATCGCTGCAGCACAGACAGTGCTTAATGATGCAACTACAGCAACAGATGAATCATGTCAACAGCAAATTGATGCTTTGAATGCTGCTATCGCGGATGTTGATGTTATAACATTCACAGCAGATGCCTACTATCGTTTGATTTGTGTTGCCCCAAAAACAGGAAATGGTGCAAACCAAACATACAACACCCTTACATTCGATGGTAATGACAACCTTGTAACGTCTCCCACAAGTGCTTCTAACGTTAACCAGATATTCAAATTCGAGGATGCTGGTGACGGTAAGTATTATCTGAAGAGTCTCAATGCAGGGAAGTATCTCAATAAGATTAGTGCAGATAGTTATCGTACAAAAGTTGTTGCGCAGAGTGATGCATGTAAGTTAGATCTGACGCAGTACAACGCTACTCAATGGAAATTGCATAATAGCGAAAGTAGTGATGGCAAACATTGCTTGTTCGCCGAGAATGAACCCGAAAATCATGCGAATATCAAGACTGTAGCCTATGCCTGTGCTGGATGGGAGGGTGGTGCCAACTCTGCATCGGCATGGTATCTTGTGCCTGTTACCGAACTCGAAATCACCATCAACGAGTTTGCCTCTATCTGCTTGCCTTTCGGTGTAGAACCTGGTGAAGGTGTTAAGGCATATGCAATTGAGTCAACCAATAGCACACACGCTATCTTGGCTGAGAAAGCTGATATCCCCGCAGGTGAGGGTGCTATCCTTGAAGGAAATGGTACCGTGAAATTGAACCTCACAGAAGCTGGCTCGAACTGGGATAACAACCTCCTCGAAGGTACTACCGTAAATACAAATATCGACAAGGCTGCTTACGTGTTGGCTAAGCCTGAAGAAAAAGAAATCGGCCTCTATAGAGCAAAGCTCACTGACGGCTCATTCCTCAACAACGCCAACAAAGCATACTTGCCAGCGGACGCAGTACCTAGCGGTGCTCAGGCACTCCGTTTCACTCGTGGCGGTGATGATGAGACTACATCAATTGGCAATGTACAATTGATAAATGATAATGTAGTCATCTACGACCTCCTTGGTCGCCGCGTAGAGAAGATGGAGAAGGGTATCTACATTGTGAACGGTAAGAAAGTAATCCGCTAAGAAGAGAGACCCTCTCTAACTCCCCCTCTATGGGGAG
>JAZPZS010000124.1:0-5176 GCA_045544835.1 Bacteroidaceae bacterium
CTAGCCCAAGCCTCACGCTTAGCAGCGAAAGCCTTGAAGGGTGCACCGTCGAGCTCTACAAGCGCCTTCTTGATTACGGGCTTCATCTGACCGTGACGACGCTCCATGTTCATCATCATAGTTACAGGGATACCACCTGCCAACCACTCCTCAGCAGGACGTGTGGTCTGACGGATTGAAGGCATGTAACCGGTCTTGCCGGCAGCGATGAGCAATGATGCAGCATATCCGAGTGAGTAACAGTAGTCAGCATCGTAGTTTGAGGGAGCTGCGCAACGACCTTCGTAACCGAAGAAGTGGTGCTGTGCAGAGAACTTACCGTTATACTTACCGGCAGCCTTCCACTCGTCGAGCTTGTTGCCTACCATCTCAGAGAGCAACTTCTCGGTCTCGATGAGCGATACCTGTACGTTGCCGTGGGGGTCGCGGTCAAGTGAGAGCTGACGTGCTACGCCTTCGGGCAGACTAGCATATACCTTGGCATTAGCCTCAGAGAGGTGGTCGATGATATACTGACGTTGGTTAGCCTCTTCCACAGCAGCAAACTCAGCTGCATTGTGAGCGAGGAAGTCGTTGAGCTCGCTGATGAGCGACTTGATCTCGGGGATGAACTCGATAAGACCTTCGGGGATGAGCACGATACCGTAGTTGCAGCCATTCTCAGCACGCTTTACAACTACATTGGCGATGTCAGTTACCACCTCGTCGAGTGATTGCTTCTTAGCCTCAACCTCCTCAGAGATGATACAGATGTTGGGCTGTACCTGAAGAGCTACCTCAAGCGCAATGTGAGAAGCCGAGCGGCCCATCAGCTTGATGAAATGGTAGTACTTACGGGCTGAGTCGCAGTCGCGCTCAATGTTACCAACAACCTCAGCATATACCTTACATGCGGTGTCGAAACCGAATGAAGTCTCAATCATCTCGTTCTTCAAGTCACCGTCGATGGTCTTGGGGCAACCGATAACCTGTACGCCAGCATTGATAGATGCATAGTACTCAGCGAGTACACAAGCGTTGGTGTTAGAGTCGTCACCACCGATGATTACAAGTGCATTGATCTCGAGCTTCTTGAGGATTTCAAGACCCTTATCAAACTGCTCCTTGGTCTCGAGCTTGGTACGCCCCGAACCGATCATATCAAAACCACCGGTGTTGCGATATTCGTCAACCACTTCGGCGGTGAGCTCGCGGTAGTTGTGCTTTACAAGACCGTCAGGGCCCATTAAGAAGCCATAAAGACGGCTAGCAGGGTTGAGCATCTTGAGGCCGTCGAACAGACCAGAGATTACATTGTGACCACCAGGAGCCTGACCACCAGAAAGGATTACACCTACGTTCAGGGGCTTGCTCTCTACCTTATCGGCAGGAACGAACTTCAACATAGGCATACCATAGGTATTGGGGAACAACTCCTTGATAGCCTCTTGGTCGGCTGCAGACTGTGTGAGGGCGCCCTCTTCAATCTTCACAGCACTTCTCAATACTTGGGGGAGCTTCGGCTGATATGAAGCTCTAGCCAATTGCAATGCGCTTTTCTTCATTGTGGTAAAAATGTATATTTATAAAACTATTATCGTTTCGTTTAAAATCAAACTATGCTATATAATTATTGTATAGTATTTGGTGACGCAAAATTTGCAAAAATCTGTGAGAATATCAAATTTGTTAGTTTTTTTCTCCGCTGTTTGGTGCATTAAACATTATTGACTACCTTTACCGAACAAACCGACGGCATGGATTGTAACCTCTACGTTGCACTTGCCGTTTGGGGTATCAACTATTCTAAAATATAAAAAGACTATGGCAAACAAGAGAGACCTGAAGAAGAGCATCAACTACATCGTTGGTGACCTGTTTCAAGAGTGCTTAGTACTCAAAGTGATAAAGAAGGCAGACAGTGCCAAAGCCGACGAGGTGCTGACCGATATCCTCAACCTGCAGAATGAGTTTCTGGCTCGTGCCAATCATCCCCAGCCCGGTGCCATAAAGCCCTATTTCCGCAAGCTCTACAGCGACTTCGGTGATGCCGTAGATGCCATCATTGCCAAGATGCAGGCGATGTAATATAACGGGATCTGTAGTCCTGGATTTTAACAATAGGGTTAGCTACGTTCTTGTATTGGGAATACTTATTACGGACGTGGCATCCCTGTTATTTATGTGATGCTTCTATGGGGAAGTGATAAGCTCCCCATAGGTAGAGACGATTGTTAATGCAAACAGACTTAAGCAACGAACTCAACGAGAGCCAGCTGGCTGCTGTGATGTATAGCGAGGGTCCTTCGCTGGTGATTGCCGGTGCAGGATCGGGAAAGACGCGTGTGCTCACTTATAAGGTGGCATACCTCATGGAGCAGGGGCTCGAACCATGGCGCATACTGGCACTGACATTTACCAATAAGGCTGCACGTGAGATGCGCGAACGTATTGGTAAGCGGGTGGGGGAGCACCGTGCACGATATTTGTGGATGGGCACCTTCCATAGCATGTTTCTGCGTATCTTGCGTGCGGAGGCCGAGTATATAGGCTTCCCGCCCAACTTCACCATCTATGACCAGACCGACTCGAAGAGCCTTATCAAGAGCATCATCAAGGAGATGCAGCTCGACGACAAGGTGTATAAGCCCAATGTGATACAATGCCGCATTTCCAATGCCAAGAATCAGCTGATGACAGCTCAGATGTATGCAGCCGATGCCATGGCTGTGGCTGATGACCGCTCGGCCAAGGTGCCACAGACAAGGGAAATCTACCTGCGCTATCAGGAGCGATGCCGACAGGCTGGAGCGATGGACTTTGATGACATATTGCTCTATACTTATCTTCTCTTCAAGCAATATCCCGAGGTGCTGGAGCGCTATGCCGAGCAGTTTGCCTACGTGCTCGTAGATGAGTATCAAGACACGAATTATGCGCAGCACTGCATCGTTTGGCAACTCACGCAGAAACGTCAAATGGTGTGTGTGGTAGGTGATGATGCACAGAGCATCTATTCATTCCGTGGGGCAAACATTGATAACATTTTAGGGTTTACCCGTCAATATAGCGGTGCACGCGTGTTCAAGCTGGAGGAGAACTATCGCTCCACACAGATGATTGTGGGGGCGGCTAACAGCCTTATCGACAAGAACCGCGAGCAGATACACAAAGAGGTATACTCACGCCAAGAGGTAGGCGAACCGTTGCGCCTGCTTGAGGCCTATTCCGATGTCGAGGAGGGCGAGATGGTGGTGCGGCGCATACTGTTGCTCAAGCATCGTGAGGACCTTGCCAATGACAGCTTTGCCATATTGTATCGCACCAACGCACAGTCGCGTGTGTTTGAGGAGGTGTTGCGCAAGAATGGTGTGCCATACCGAATCTATGGCGGCCTGTCGTTCTACCAACGCAAAGAGGTGAAGGATGTTATTGCCTACTTCCGCATGGCGGTGAATCCGCACGATGAGGAGGCCTTCAAGCGCATCATCAACTATCCGGCACGCGGCATTGGCGACACCACGGTGGGGAAAGTGCTGTCTGCGGCTTCCGATCATGGAGTGAGCCTGTGGACGGTCATCGGTGACCCTGCAGCATACAATCTCGCAGTAAACAAGGGCACGATAACCAAGCTGACCAATTTCTACAATCTCGTCAGCCGTTTTATCGAGAAGGTGGGTAAGGTCGATGCCTACGAACTGGGCCGTATGGTGGTGCAGGAGGCCGGCATCATGACCGACCTGATGCAAGATACTACGGTAGAGGGTCGCAGCCGCTTGGAGAATGTGCAGGAGCTGATGGATGGTATGCACGACTTTGTACGCTCACGCCAGGAAGAGGGCGAGGAGGCTATTGGCCTGCCCGACTTCCTCAGCGATGTGGCGCTGCTCACCGATCAGGATAGCGATGATGACGACACCGATAAGGTGACCCTCATGACCGTGCATGCAGCCAAGGGACTGGAGTTCGATACGGTATTCATCGTCGGTATGGAAGAACAGCTGTTCCCCTCCATGATGGCTTACGATAGTGCTCGACAGATGGAGGAGGAACGTCGTCTGCTCTATGTGGCTGTTACGCGTGCCGAGAAGCGCTGCTTCCTCTCCTATGCCAAGAGCCGCTTCCGCTACGGCAAGGTGGAGTATGGCATGCCTAGCCGTTTCCTCAAGGATATCGATTCGGGTTACTTGGAGCAAAAGGGCTCTGCCAATCCCTTTGCCGGGGGCACTCCCAAGCAAACCCTTTGGGGAGGGTCAGGCTCACCGAGATTTGTGAGCAGTCGTCCTGCGCAGAGCCCTCAGTTGGCTCGTGACAGTCAGGAGAGTCCGATGCCCCAATACTCTCGGGCTGTTCAAAGCCCCCAATCCCCTCAGGTGACCCGTAGTTCACAACCGTCACAGCGAAGGACTGTCATTGGAGCCCCCTTCTCTACGCCCCGCCGTTTGGTGTCTGCCAATGCCAGTGGTGGAGCTTCCCGTGTTGCCCAGTTGATGCCTGGTCAGCATATCGAGCATGAGCGCTTTGGGGTAGGTGAGGTTATCAAGGTGGAGGGAACAGGTGAGAACACCAAGGCACTCATCCGTTTCGTGAATGCTGGCGAAAAGCAACTCTTGCTCAAATTCGCCCGTTTCCGTGTGGTGGATAACTCATAGTCATTATAGGGATCCTTGGCCTAGGACATCCTAGAACCTACGTAGGACCTCCTAGGCATCCCTAGGCTTTCCTAGAATCTCCTAGCAACCCTACCCATCCTAATCGCAAGCAAAGTTAATAAATATGTTGCCTGGCAGCAACACTCCAGGTAACTTTTCTATGGTTCCGAAAACGGAGTGTATATTATCTTAGGCTCTGAATATACTCTCTGCAAAGCCTCTTGTACTCTGCTTCATTTATTCTCATTGTCTCCGAGAATTCACCAAACGTTGCGGCATGCTTCGGTATTGGGAAGCCTACTTTAATGACACATCCTTCGGTATCTATAATTTGATGTCTGCTTATCTTCACTGAGTCGCTATCAGACACAGGGTGCAGCAACAGCCCTATCTTGGCATTCCACCTGTACATATAGGTGATGGTTTTGTAATATATGGCCGTGGCTTTTTCTTCGTTTTTATAACCTTTTTGTTTTTCCAAAGGAATATACTTCGCATCTGCTACTATGGAAAAATCTTTGGAAATGTAATCTGGGACAATCTGC
>JAZPZS010000125.1:0-12048 GCA_045544835.1 Bacteroidaceae bacterium
GATGTGGTAGATGCGTGGGCCGAAGAGAATCCGACAAAGAACGCATTGCTATGGACCAACGAAGACGGCAAGGAACGTCTGTTCACCTTCCGCGACCTGAAGGAATACTCCGATCGTACCGCCTCCTACTTCCAAAGCCTCGGTATCGGGCGAGGCGATGTGGTGATGCTCATCCTCAAACGCCGCTGTGAGTGGTGGTTCAGCATGCTGGCTCTGCACAAGCTGGGCGCTGTCGTGGTGCCTGCTACCCATCTGCTGCGTAGCCACGACATAGAGTATCGCTGCAATGCGGCAGGCATAAAGGCTATCGTAGCCTGTGGCGACAGCGACATCATTGCCAATGTAGAGGCAGTTCTCCATCGTTGTCCGACGCTAAAAAGACTCGTTTCCATCGGAGAAATTATCCCCGAGGGATGGAACGACTTCCATAAAGGTATCGCCAATGCGGCGCCTTTCGTGGCTCCCGAGCGCAATGAGTGCAGCGACACAATGTTGATGTATTTCACTTCGGGCACCACAGGCGAGCCCAAGATGGTGTGCCACGACTTCACCTATCCGTTGGGACATATTATCACGGGCAAGTACTGGCACAACCTCAGCGAAGATTCGCTACACTTGACGCTGAGCGATACGGGGTGGGGCAAGGCAGCCTGGGGTAAGCTGTATGGGCAGTGGATAGCAGGTGCTACGGTATTTGTATACGACTACGAAGGCCGTTTCCCTCCTGCCGACATCCTGCGTACGATAGAGAAGTATCGTATCACCTCTTTCTGTGCGCCACCTACAGTATTCCGCTTCCTCATCAAAGAGGATGTGGCTAGCTACGACATCAGCAGCTTGCGCTACTGTACGGTAGCAGGCGAGGCACTCAACCCCAGTGTGTTTGACGAGTGGTACCGCCTCACAGGCATTCGCCTGATGGAGGGGTATGGGCAGACGGAGACGACGCTTTCCGTTGGCACTTATCCTTGGTGTAAGCCCAAGCCAGGATCCATGGGTGTGCGCGGTCCGCAATATCATGTGGAGATTATGAGCAGCGAGGGCAAGCTGCTTGGCGCCGACGAGGAGGGTGAGATTGTCATACGCACGGCCGAGGGAAAGCCTCTGGGTCTCTTCAAGGAGTATTATTGCGACACAGCGCTTACAGCAACGGCAAACCGCGATGGCTGGTACCATACGGGCGATATTGCCTATCGCGATAGGGATGGCTATTTCTGGTTTGTAGGCCGCATGGACGATGTGATAAAGTCTTCTGGCTACCGTATCGGGCCATTCGAGGTGGAGAGTGCCCTCATGAAGCATCCTGCAGTGCTCGAATGTGCCATCACGGGTGTGCCCGACGAGATACGCGGACAGGTGGTGAAGGCCACCATCGTGCTTACTGATGACTATCGCGACAAAGCTGGCGAGGCACTGGTCAGAGAGATACAGCTGCATGTGAAGGAGACCACAGCCCCCTACAAATACCCACGCGTAGTGGAATTTGTCGATGAGCTCCCCAAGACAATCAGTGGCAAAGTGAAGCATTATGAAATACGCAAAAGGAGATAATCCTCTTTTCCATAAGACAACCTAAACCTAAGAATAGAAACGCTTGTTGATTATTATTGTTTGAAACCTAAACCTTGACAAGTAGAATGGCAGCACACCGTGAGGTGCGTTGCCATTTTTTATTAAAAAAAGAGAAAAGAATGTGAGTCACATGAGATATTCAAGGAAAAAATCTATATTTGCATTTATATTTGAAAATCTAATCGTATATGGAACATAATAATTATTGTGTAATCATGGCTGGAGGTATTGGCAGCCGCTTTTGGCCGCAAAGTCGCGTTAACCATCCCAAGCAGTTTGTCGACTTCTTTGGTATGGGAAAATCGCTTCTTCGCCAGACCTATGAGCGTTTTGTTCATATCGTCCCTCCAGAGAATATTATCGTATCAACTCATCTGGATTATTCCCAATTGGTGCGTGAGCAGTTGCCGGAACTCTCTCCAGAGCAGATATTGCATGAGCCTGCCCATCGAGGAACTGCCCCTAGCATGGCCTTTGTCGCATATCATATCCGTACGCTAAATCCCAATGCGAATATCGTGATGGCGCCATCTGATCAATTGATCCTTGATGAAAAAGCTTTTAGAGAAGATATGCATCGAGCGCTGGAATATGTGTCTGTGCACGATAGCCTAGTTACGGTAGGTATTCGTCCAACTCATCCTGAAACCCGTTATGGATATATTCAAATAGGAGGTGATGAGGTGAATGGGTTTACTCGCATAAAGACGTTCACGGAAAAACCTGAATATGATTTTGCTCGTGTTTTTGTAGAAAGTGGTGAGTTTTTTTGGAATACGGGCTTGTTTGTTTGGAATGTCAATACCATTATTGATACCATGATGAAGATGCTTCCAGAGATGAATTCCCGTTTGGATGAAATTTTCCGTGTTGAGCCCAATCGTGATAAGCGCAGGACTGCTCTGTACAGTTGTTATGAGTCATTCCCCAATATTTCGGTCGACTATGCTGTGATAGAACGTGCATCGAATGTTTATATGCAGACGGGTTCCTTTGGCTGGGCCGATGTGGGGCGTTGGGATGATGTATACCGCTACTCAAGCAAAGACGCAGATGGTAATGTAGTGCAGAGTGGTCGAGCAGAGTTTTATAATAGCCATAACAACTTGGTGTCGGCTGCGGAAGATAAATTGGTGATATTGCAAGACCTGGAAGGCTATTTGGTTAATGATACGGAGGATGTGTTGGTGATTTGTAAGAAGAATGAAGATGATGACTTCAAGAAGTTTAGGAATAATGTGTTATTGAAGCATGGGGAGAAGTATATGTAGGCGTTTTTTCTTCTTAATGGTTGGCAATTGAAAAAAATATATGTACTTTTGCACGCATAAACCATAAAAAATATTAAAACATGAAAAAAATTAAATGCATGGCCATTATGGCAATAGCACTTCTGGCTACTGTTCCAGCACAGGCTCAATTCGCTTTTGGTATCAAGGGCGGTGTGAATATGGTAAACAATGACCTTACCGCAATGAAGGGTATGACTGGTAAAGATGTTGCTAATCTTGACAACTATACAGGATTCTTCATTGGCCCCAAGATGGAGGTACGTATTCCTATCATCGGATTGGGTGTCGAGGCTGCAGCTCTCTATTCTCAGAAAGGTATGACAATTGGTGATGGGGAAACATTTAAGCAGAATAGCTTCCAATTGCCGCTGAGTTTAAAGTATGGTATTGGCCTTGGCAATTTTGCCAATGTGTTCATTGCTGCTGGCCCTGAGTTTGGTTTCAACATGGGTGAGACCTCAATGGTAGTCAATAATATTGTAACAAATACCGATGGAACGACTTCTGGTGACATTAAGGCGTATGTACTTGATAAGTCTACGTTGAGTATCAATGTAGGTATTGGTGCTACAGTACTTAACCACTTGCAGGTAGCAGTAAACTATAATATCCCATGGGGTAGAACTGCGGATTTCCAAACTATTTCTGCAGAGGATATCGAGAATGTGCAAGGAGCTAATCCTGATAATTTGGGTAGCATGACACTTGACAAGTTCAACGATATCAAGAATAGTATAACCAATATCAACGATCAATATCAAACAGCCAAAGCCAATATCAAAGCTGCAACATTGCAGGTGTCAGTGGCTTATCTGTTCTAATTTAGTTGCTTGTAATTTAATAATAGCGTAATAATGAAAAAAGCTTTAACTATACTTGTTGTGCTGTGTTCCTTTGTGACAGCCAATGCGAAGATTAATTTTGGAGTAAAGGCTGGGTTGAACGTTGCTAATATTGAAACTCTGTCGACAGAGACTGCTTTGGATAAGGACAGCTATACAGGTTTCTATGTTGGCCCCAAGGTTGATTGGGATATGTTCAAGCGATTGGGACTTAATGCTGCAATCCTGTATTCTCAAGCTGGAATGGAATTTGATAACTCGGAAGAGGCTTTAGAATTGAACTCTTTGATGATCCCTTTGAATTTATCTATAAAGGTTCTGGGCACTGATAAATTAGGAGTTTCGATTGAGGCTGGCCCCCAGTTTGAATTCAATTTGGGCGAGAAAATCCATGAGATGGAAGAAGGCAATCTGCACTTGGATAACTCAACTTTAAGTTTGAATGTTGGTGCGAAGTTGCATCTGCTCAATTTCTTGCAGGTTGGCGTGAACTACAATGTGCCATTCGGTAGTACTAAGGAGTTTAAATTCGCTGATATGGAAAACGAGGAGGCCTATAAGATTCACACCATACAGGTATCTGCTGCCATCGTATTCTAATATTTTCAGTAGACTAGGAGTCAAACAAATATTTATACCGAAGTATTGCTTGGCAATGCTTCGGTTTTTTACTTCAAAGTTCAGTTTCTTGTATTGTGCAGTGCTACGTTGATGTCATATTGCCCCTTCCTTTAGCAGATAGCTATACCTATTTGCTGCCCAATTCGTATGCTGAACAGGTGCAAGTAGGTAGCCGTGTGGTGGTGCAGTTTGGCCCCAAACGTTACTATACAGCAATTGTCGTACGTAAGCATGCCGTTCAGCCTGAGCATGATTATAAATTGAAGGAGGTGATAGAGGTCCTTGATTATGACCCTATCGTAGAGTCTCGTCAGCTGCAACTGTGGCAGTGGATTGCCGATTACTATATGTGCTTCATTGGCGATGTCTACAAAGCTGCGATCCCTTCTGGACTAAAGATTGAAAGTGAAACAACCGTAGAACTCAACGAGGATTTCATATCCGAAGCCCCTTTGCGTGATAAGGAACGACGTGTATTGGATGCCCTATTGCTCAACCCGAAGCAGCGGGTGTTGCAATTGGCGAAGAATTGCGAACTGAAAAATAGCATGCAGGTCATCAAGTCTCTTTTGGACAAAGGGGCTATCCGTGTCGATGAATCCATGCGGCAAGGCTATACGCCAAAGTGTGAGGTTTATGTGCGCCTGTGCGAACCATATAGTTCTGAGGCGGCATTAAATGAGGTTTTAGATACGCTCAAGCGTGCAGTTAAGCAGCAGCAACTTTTGCTGAAACTCGTAGAGATGATGACCGAGAAGGGTGGGGGCAGTGTAAGGGGAAATGGCGTTTCGCGCAGTACTTTGCTCAAGGAGAGTCGAACGACTGCGGCAATACTCAATGGCCTTATAGCCAAGGGCATTGTCGAAACTTACCTTGTCGAAACTGGGCGTCTGAATTTTTCAGAGAGTAAACCCTTGCAGGCATCCACATGCCTTGCACCGCTAAGTGCCCATCAGCAATGTGCGTTTGACGAGATTGTTTCTTCTTGGGAGACGCATGATGTGTGTTTGCTTCATGGAGTCACCTCTAGTGGAAAGACAGAGGTGTATATCCATCTGATCAATGAGCAGTTGAGGAAAGGTCGTCAGGTTCTTTTCCTTGTGCCTGAGATAGCTCTTACACAGCAAATGACCGACCGGCTACGCCGTGTGTTTGGGACACGTCTGGGAGTGTATCACTCCAAGTTCTCCGATGCCGAGCGTGTAGAGATTTGGCAAAAGCAGCTTTCCGATACTCCCTATGATGTCGTGCTTGGAGTGCGCTCTTCTGTTTTTCTCCCATTCCGTAATCTTGGGCTGGTCATCGTTGATGAGGAGCATGAGACCACCTATAAGCAGCAGGAGCCGGCACCTCGCTATCATGCTCGCAGCGTAGCGGTGATGCTTGCGTCATACCAGAAAAGTAAGGTGTTGTTGGGTACTGCGACTCCGTCTATGGAGAGTTTCTATAATGCCCAGAGCGGCAAGTATGGTTTGGTGCAGATGACCGAACGTTTTGGACAGGTACAACTTCCCCGTATTGAAATCGTTGATCTTCAGGAGGAGTATCGCAAGAAGCGCATGTACGGTCCTTTTTCTACTTTGCTGTACGACACGATGTCTGATGCCCTTTCTCAAGGTCGCCAGGTTATCCTTTTCCAGAATCGTAGAGGATATGCACCCATGATGGAGTGCTCGGCTTGTGGTTGGGTGCCGCGTTGTGACCGCTGCGATGTCAGTCTGACCTATCACCGAGGAGCACATCAACTCATATGCCATTATTGTGGCAATATATACAATGTTCCTGTCAAATGCCCATCGTGCGGTAGTAAGACCTTCGGAAAGCATGGCATGGGTACCGAACGTATAGAGGAGGAGGTCAATCGATATTTCCCTAAGGCTCGTGTCGCTCGCATGGACCTCGATACTACACGTACAAAGAGTGCTTATGAACGTATATTGACAGACTTTGAGCAGGGTAAGACGGATGTGCTTATAGGTACGCAGATGGTGTCGAAAGGACTAGACTTTGCCAATGTGCATGTGGTGGGTATCTTGAATGCCGATACGATGCTTAACTATCCTGACTTTCGTGCCTATGAGCGTTCCTATCATTTGATGGCACAAGTGGCAGGCCGTGCTGGCCGCCGTGGCGAACAGGGTCTAGTGGTATTGCAGACACGCAATGTGGATCTTCCTATCATCCGTCAGGTTATGGAGCATGATTATGCAGGTCTCTATGGCGATCAGATAGCAGAGCGTGAGCTGTTTCGTTATCCGCCCTTTTCCCGCCTGATATCGGTGTATGTGAGGGGGCGCGATGAGAGTCATGTCATCCATGCTGCTGAGGCTATGGCGCAAGGTCTGCGCTGCTATTTTGGCACTCGTGTTCTTGGTCCCGAACCACCTGCTGTGGCTCGTGTGCAGGGACTCCATATCCGTAAGTTGCTGTTCAAAGCCGAACTCGCCTTGGGTGTGAGGCAAGTGCGCAACTGTTTTTATCAAGTACAGCAAGAGCTTGCAGCCCAGGGTCTTTTGCATGGGGTGACGCTCTGTTATGATGTAGATCCTTATTAATGGTAGCGTATATCATAAGGGCGAATTTGTGAAAAGTGGTAAAAACCTAAGGATATTTGCCCTTTTTTGATTACTTTTGTGCCGAATTTGGGTGAAGTGTATCTTCTCTGGATTTATCACTTGTTTTTTGTCGTCAGAATGAAGCAAAAGAAGAAACGAACAATAGACATCCAGTTTGTCACTGCTACTATCAGTACCTCATTGGTGCTGTTGTTGCTGGGTGCAGTGGCGTTGGTTGTGCTCTCGGCCAAGAGCTTGTCGGATCATGTGCGTGAGAATCTGGAACTGTCGTTGTTGCTCAATGATAATGTGAGCGAACAGGAGGCTACCCGCATCGTCAGTTTTGTGGAAGCACAGGGCTATACCAAGAATGTTCATTACATTTCCAAAGAGGATATACTTGCTGAACAGACGGCTTCAATGGGGCTTGATCCTACGGAATTCCTAGGCTACAACCCCTATACGGCATCTATTGAGGTAAAGCTGAAAGCCGAGTATGCCAATACCGACAGTATAATCCCTATTAAGAATCGCTTGATGCGCTATACGCAGATTAGGGAGATATCATACCCGAGCGAGTTGATGGACAATGTGAACAGCAATATCCGTAAGATTAGTGTCGTGTTGCTGGCATTGGCGTTAGCGCTATCCATGATCTCATTTGCCCTGATCAATAACACGATAAAACTGACAATCTACTCACAGCGTTTCCTTTTGCATACGATGAAGCTGGTGGGAGCCAGCTGGGCATTCATACGTCGTCCCTTTCTGATGCGTAACCTAGGCATAGGCCTCGCTTCGGGAATATTGGCCAATGGCCTCATTGGGGGGGGCATATACTTGCTGCTACGCTATGAACCTCAGATGAGCTATCTGTTTACTTGGCAGACATTGGGAATAGTAGGAGGTTGTGTGATGCTGTTCGGCATACTCATTACACTGATTTGTGCCTATTTCTCCATTAACCGTTTCCTGCGGATGAAGGCAGGAGACCTCTATTATATATAACGTTGACGTTAACGATAACGATAACTGACTATTGAACGAAAACTCATAAATCAAATTGATATGAAAGAAAAATTAGCACTCGGAAAGACAAACTTTATCCTTATCGCGATAGGCATTGTCATCATTATTGCTGGTCTGCTACTGATGACTGGTCCCAGTTCTACAGAGACCCACTTCGAGCCGGACATTTTCAGCGCTCGCCGCATCGTGGTGGCTCCCCTCGTATGTTTCGTGGGATTCGTATTCATGATATTTGCCATTATGTTCAAGCCCAAGAACAATTCAAAGGACAACCGATAACACCATCTGCATACTATGAATGTATTTGAAACCATCATTATTGCCATCGTTGAGGGATTGACGGAGTTTCTTCCCGTTTCGTCGACGGGGCACATGATTATTGCACAGAACCTGCTGGGCGTCGAAAGTACTGACTTTGTCAAGGCATTTACCTTTATCATTCAGTTCGGTGCTATCCTTTCCGTATTGGTGCTCTATTGGAAGCGCTTCTTCCAGCTCAACCGCACCCCTGTTCCCGAGGGAACATCCACGGTGAAACGTTTTCTCCACAAGTATGATTTCTATTGGAAGCTGTTCATCGCCTTCATCCCCGCTGCCGTATTCGGTCTTCTGTTCAGCGATGCCATCGACGCAATGCTCGAACGGGTAGAGGTGGTGGCCGTGACCCTCATCCTGGGCGGCATCTTCATGCTGTTTTGCGACCGTATCTTCAACAAAGGCAGTGAAAAGACTGTTCTCACCGAGAAGCGCGCCTTCATGGTGGGCCTCTTCCAATGCATATCGATGATACCGGGCGTGTCGCGCTCCATGGCCACCATCGTGGGAGGTATGGCGCAGCGATTGACACGCAAGGCTGCAGCAGAGTTCTCCTTCTTCCTTGCCGTGCCCACCATGCTTGGCGCCACGGTATACAAGGTCTACGACCTCATCAAGGAGGGGGGCACAGAGATTATCACTGACAACATCTCCACCCTGCTCGTTGGTAATGTAGTGGCCTTCATTGTCGCCCTGCTGGCCATCAAGTTCTTCATCAACTTTGTGACCAAATACGGCTTCAAAGCCTTTGGTTGGTACCGCATCGTAGTGGGAGCTCTCATCCTAATCCTGCTCTTCACAGGGCATAACCTAACTATTGTCTGATGGATTTCAAAGCAGGAGAGATAATCTGTATCAACAAACCTTATACGTGGACCTCGTTTGCCGTAGTGAACAAGGTGCGCTACCTCCTATGCCGTAAGATGGGCGTGAAAAAGCTCAAGGTGGGGCACACCGGCACACTGGATCCCCTGGCAACAGGCGTGATGATACTCTGCACGGGAAAGGCCACGAAGCGTATCGAGGAGTTCCAGTATCAGACAAAGGAATATGTGGCTCACATACGACTCGGAGCTACTACCCCCTCATACGATCTGGAGAAACCCATCGACGCCACCTATCCTACGGAACATATCACCCGTGAGATGGTAGAGGATACCTTACGCAGCTTCATCGGCACTATCGAGCAGATACCCCCCTCGTTCTCGGCCTGCATGGTCGATGGCAAGCGTGCCTACGAACTTGCACGCAAGGGCGAAGAGGTGCAGCTCAAGGCCAAGACACTCGTCATTGACGAGATTGAGCTGCTCGAATGCAACCTGCCCGACGTGGCGATACGTGTGGTATGCAGCAAGGGCACCTATATCCGTGCCTTGGCACGCGACATCGGTGAGGCACTGCAGAGCGGTGCGCACCTTACAGGACTGGAGCGCACCCGAGTAGGCGAGACCACCTTGGCCGACTGTATGGACATAGAGCAGTTTGCCGAGTGGCTGGAACATGTGGAGATTATCGACAGCTCAGGACAAACCGAAAACTAACCGAATAAGAAAACTAAATCAATATTTCATATGAAACTATCGCAATTTAAGTTCAAGCTCCCCGAAGAGCGTATCGCCTTGGAGCCCACCTTCCATCGCGACGACTCCAAACTGATGGTCGTACACAGAAAGACAGGAGAGATAGAACACCGCCTCTTCAAGGAGGTGCTCGACTACTTCGACGAGGGTGATGCCTTCCTCTTCAATGACACCCGCGTATTCCCCGCCCGCCTGTATGGCAATAAGGAGAAGACAGGTGCCCGCATCGAGGTGTTCCTGCTCCGCGAGCTCAACGAAGAGTTCCGCCTGTGGGATGTATTGGTAGATCCTGCCCGCAAGATACGTATCGGCAACAAGCTCTATTTCGGCGAGGACAATGCGATGGTAGCGGAAGTGATCGACAACACCACTTCACGTGGCCGTACCCTGCGTTTCCTCTACGATGGCCCGCACGATGAGTTCAAGGCGGCTCTTTACGCACTCGGCGTAGCTCCGCTGCCTTATTATATCAACCGTGAGGCTACGGAGGAGGATCATGAACGTTTCCAGACCATCTATGCCAAGCGCGAAGGTGCCGTGACAGCTCCCGCTGCAGGCTTGCACTTCAGTCGCGAACTCATGAAGCGCATGGAAATCAAAGGTGTGGAAGCCGCATATGTAACCATGCACATTGGTCAAGGCAACTTCCGCGAGATTGACGTGGAGGATCTCACCAAGCACAAGACCGACTCTGAGCAGATGTTCGTGGAGCGTGAGGCTACGGAGATTGTCAACCGTGCCAAAGACACTGGGCATAAGGTGTGCGCTATCGGTACATCCGTAATGCGCATACTTGAGACAGCTGTTGGCGCCGATGACCGCCTGAAGGAGTATGAGGGTTGGACCAACAAGTTTATCTTCCCCCCCTATGATTTCCACTTTGCCGATAGTCTCATCACCAACTTCCATTTGCCCTATTCTACGATGCTCATGCTGACAGCGGCTTATGGAGGCTACGACCTTATCATGCATGCCTATGATGTGGCGTTGGAGGGCGACTATCGCTTTGGTGCATACGGAGATGCTATGCTGATAATCGACTGATGAGAGCTTATCTAGGCTTAGGCACAAATCTGGGCGATCGCGTGGCCAATCTGAACCGCGCGGTTGCTCTCATAGCAGAACAGGTGGGCCCGGTGCTTGCCTGTTCTGCTTTTGTCAGGAGCGAACCTTGGGGGTTCCATTCCGACAACACCTTCCTTAATGCTGTAGTGGCCATCGACACACCTCTTACGCCCCACCAGCTATTGGCAGCCACCCAGGCAATCGAAAAGTCGATGGGACGCCAGCACAAGACGGTTGACGGACATTATACCGACCGTATTATTGACATCGACATCCTGCTATACGGCGACCTCACCATTGACACCCCCGACCTCAAGATTCCTCATCCCCACATCTCGGAGCGCTCTTTCGTGTACGGGCCATTGCAAGAGATTGCGCCCGACATAAAGGACAAGATAGAACTACCATTGTGAAGCTCCACAGTCGCTTTCCATGTGTGGGTTGGAGGGGTGCATGGACGATGCTAGATTGATACCACAAACGGGAACTTCATTTCCTTAAAAAAAATTAACAGCTCTCCGTTTTTTTCATCTTTTCAGAATCTTTTCAGAATTGATTCCTATTTTTGTAGCCGAAAGCCCACCTTTGAGGGGCGAGCGATGAAGAGTTAAATAAGACGACGAAAAGGAGAAGATGATTAACCGACTAAATATCAATGCACTAGTACCTCCCCCCCCCTATAGGGACGTTGGTTTACTCGGAAGCTATGCAATGCGCTACCGTGCGGCACACCTCGTGCCCTGCGGTGGCGCGTTTTATTTGGCCTCACCTCTCGCGGCATCAGCCGTTGACCACTGACCCTAATAGCCCCTAAGAATCTTAATCGACCTTTAATAACTCAACCGACATGATTTATTTTAGTCAACAGATAGCACAGATGAAACAGATTTATGAACACTAAGCACTTTCGTGTCATCCCGAGCAGCGCGAGGGATCTCAACAGCTCCAAGCAACAAAGTTCGCTGCGAGATTTCTCACATTTGTTCGAAATGACGCTAAAACTCTTAATTCCTGACTCCTAAATAAACCACAGATTACTCGGATTAAACAGATTATAAACACTAAACAAAAAGAACCATAAACCAGCCAATCTCCGCGATGTCTGCATCACCCCTCCTTGGGAGGGGCAGGGGGGAGGCCCCAAACCAAAAACAATATGAACAACACAGAAACAAGG
>JAZPZS010000126.1:0-18602 GCA_045544835.1 Bacteroidaceae bacterium
TGAGGAGCTGGGCTGTGTGGAGGGTATGTTCGGGGAGAAGCGTTTTGCCATCGCGGAGTCCGACCTGAAGTGGGGCCTCGCGTACATCTTCTATTGCATGATGCAGACCTCGGCCATCTATGACCGTCTGCGCCCTGAGGAGCGCGAGGAACCCAAGGTGGTGAGGATCAGTCCGCTCGCCTTCCTGCAGCGTCTGCCCCGCAACTTCACCAGAGCTATAGCCGACAGCGTGGGCGAGGAGTTGGGTATCAAGGCGCGTGCCGTCACCCATCACCTGCAGACGCTATGCCGCAAGGGGTGCATCGTGCGTATACGACAAGGGGTCTACAGCAAAGCTGCGCGTACGATCAGAAAATATGGAAAAGCGTCATAGCTTGCCAAAAGAACCCCCTAACACGCTGATAACAATAGCGGTTAGGGGGTATATTAGTTGCCAAAAATGTTGCCAAAGTTGTTGCCTATTTCCCTACGGGTTCAGAGCCTTGGTAGCAGAACTGCGTGAAGTTCACCTTGCCGCGCCCTGCCGAGGCCAGTGCGATGCGCAGGGCGAAGAACCCCTTGTATCGGTTGTGGTGCATGTGGCTCACGTCAATATCCTTGGCCAGCGTATGCCAGGTGGTATTGTCGCTGCTCGCCTCGATGGTGAGGCGGTCGGCACGGTTGAGCAGGCGCACGGTGAAGTGGCGGCCGAGGGTGTTGGGGAGCACTTGTGGCTGCGCTGCACCGGTGTATATATAGAGGTTCTTCCGGTCGGCCATAACACCGGCGTATGCCTGCTCGTTATAGTAGAGGAGCATGCCGCCTTGACTGTTGCGACCCACCTGTATGCCGACGCTGGTCTCGTAGGTCCTATGCCCTGCTGTAGTAAGCAGCAGGCGTGCGTCGGCGGGGGTGTTGCCCTTGGCGTGTAGCTGTAGCCTGCCGTTGCCTGTGATGAGATGGCGCATCGGGTTCTCGCGCCATCCCATCCATTGTAGGCCGGGCTTGGTGCCCGAGAAGTCATCATTGGTAGCACTGCCTGTCGCCGTATAGCGTACGGCATTGGCAGGCAGGGAGCGTGTGGTGTCGGGTACGAACCATCCGTCGGCGGTATAGCGCATGGGTTCTATCAGGGTGTGGCGCCCCAGGGTGTACTGTCCGTTGGGATAGGCGTGGTAGATCATCCACCAGTTGCCCTCGGCATCGTCGATGAGCGTACCATGCCCCTTCGACCACCAGGGTTCCGAGGCGCTGTAGGTGTGCACGAGCGGATTGTATGGCGAGTCTTCCCACGGACCATGCACCGAACGCGAGCGGGCCATCGCACACATATGGCTGGTGGGTGGTCCTGCCGTACCCCCTTCGGCCGAGGTCATATAGTAATACCCATTCTTATAGATGAGCTTGGGTGACTCGAGCCACATCCCCTCAGTCTCCCATTCGGTAGGGAATACCCAGCCGTCGTATACCTTCTTGACCTCTGACGTTACGCTGAGACCATCATCAGAGAGCTGCACCATGCGCCCGTCGTTGATGTAGAGGTAGCGTCGCCCATCCTCACCCACTACATGGCCGGGGTCGATGCCCTTGACATTGAGCCGTACGGGTTGGCTCCACTCACCACGCAGGTCGTCGGTATGGATGACATACACCTCACCCGTGGCCGTGGGATAGTACAGGTAGTAGCGCCCGTCGTGCTTGATCAGATCGGGAGCCATGGCCGACCCCTCGTACTCGGGACATACGCGGGCTATGGGTTCCCATTGGTGCAGGTCGCGCGAGTGCCAGATGAGGAAGCCCGGTGCATGGACAAAGGGAGAGTGAGTCATATAGAAGTCCTCGCCATCGCGCATGACCGTAGGGTCGGGATAGTCGCCTGCGAGCAGGGCATAGGGATAGTCTTGTGCCGGAAGGCAGGTGGCGCCTGCCATGATCAGGGCCGTCAATAGCTGTTTGAGTCTCGTCTGCATAGTTCTTGGAATCCGTTTTGGGTTTTGTTTACTCAGCGTATACGTTTCATATACCTCTGCAAAGGTAGTATAAAATGTGCGACCCTTCTCCGACAATTACCGCCAAAGGAGGGGACAAAACGAACCTTTTCCCCGATTTTTCGGAGAATGGATAGGGATTGTTTCAATAAGATGACTATATTTGCATCAGATACCCATTAAAGCACATGACTTGTATGACAAGACGGACTATCTATGACCATAGCCTCAACGGCAATCTGTCCGTTCCTTTCGGTGATGAATGGAGGATATCTTATGTTTAATGAATATATATGTATGCTATGAAATCAACGCATTGGAACAAAGCCTTGTGTGGTGCCGTGCTGGCAGCAGCCTTGGCAGCTTGCGCACCCAAGAATGTGCCGGTAGAAACCGGTGAGTTTGCTCCCGACTGGGAGAGCCTGAAGCAATGGGAATGTCCCGAGTGGTTCAAGGATGCCAAGTTTGGTATATGGGCGCACTGGGGACCGCAGTGCCAGGCGATGCGGGGCGACTGGTATGCCCGACACATGTACTACGACGGACATTGGCAGAACAGTTGGCACAAGGAGCACTTTGGCGACCCATCGGAGTATGGCATGAAGGAGCTCATACGCGACTGGAAGGCCGAGCGCTGGCAGCCCGACTCGCTGGTGGCACTCTACAAGAGCGTGGGGGCACGCTACTTCTTCACCCTCGGCCAGCACCACGACAACTTTGACCTCTGGGACTCACCCTATCAGGAGTGGAACTCGGTGAACATGGGCCCCAGGCGCGACATCGTGGGCGAGTGGGCTGAGGCATGCGAGAAGTATGGCCTGCCACTCGGCATCAGTATGCACGGCAGCCACACCTGGATGTGGATGGAGAAGGCGCAAGACTATGACGGTAACCTCACCAAGGCCGACGGCAAGGGGCAATGGTGGGAGGGCTACGACCCACAAGAACTCTATGCACAATGCCACGAACACAGCGAAGGCTGGGAGCGAGAGGGCAGCATACATGCCCAATGGGGGTGGCAGAACGGCGCTTCGCTGCCCTCGGAGGAGTATAAGATGAAGTTCCAGAACCGTGTGCTACAGTGCATCAACGACTACGACCCCGATATGCTCTACTTTGACGATACGGTGTTGCCCTTCTACGGATGCGACGACCGGGTGGGGCTCAACATCCTGGCGCACTACTACAACCGCAGCGCCCGCCTCCATGGTGGCCAGCAGCAGGTGGTGGCTATGGGCAAGGTGCTGGAGGAAGAGCACAAGGATCTGATGATGTGGGATGTGGAGCGCGGCGCTCCTGACCGTGCGCAGGAGAAGTACTGGCAGACCTGCACCTGCATCGGCAGTTGGCACTACGACATCGCTATCTATAATGAGAACCGATACAAGAGCGCCGAGCAGGTAATCTCCATGCTGGTAGACATCGTCAGCAAGAACGGTAACCTGCTGCTCTCGGTGCCTGTGCGTGGCGACGGCTCCATCGACGATAAGGAGATGGCCATACTGGCCGACATCAAGGCGTGGATGGACGTGAACGGCAACTCCATCTACGGCACACGCCCCTGGAAGACCTTTGGCGAAGGTCCCTCGGCCGAGGCTTCGCGCCCCATCAAGGCGCAGGGATTCAACGAGAACAACCACTACTCGGCTGCCGACGTGCGCTTCGTACAACGAGGCGACACTGTGTTCACCACCATCATGCGCTGGCCCGAGGTGCGCACCTATACCATAAAATCATTAGGCTCAGCATCGCCCCACTATAGCGGTGAGGTGGCAGACGTAGAGCTGCTGGGCTATGGCGCAGTGCCCTTCACCAACAGTGCCGAGGGTCTCGTGGTGACGCTCCCCGAGGAGAATACCAATGCCATTGCTCCCGTGCTGGCTGTAAGTTTTTGACATGGGGCGTGATTCGCGGTTAGTGGACGCCATCTGGTGGACGATCTGAACCACCCACGTTTGAAAGTATTGGCCGCATGGTTCATAATATCATCGTATCGGGCGCATTTCATCCCATATTGCTTGGATGGAATGCGCTATCTTTGCAACCGATAAAATAGAACATTTTAACTTTTTAACGTGAATAAAATGAAAAACAGTAAACAAATCTTCAAGCGCGGCCTGCTCTCCTGCATGGTGGCCGCACTGGCAATGGGCTTCGCCGTTGCACAGGAGAATCAGGAGGAAACCGTAGACCCGGTAATCAACGATTATTCTACACTTTTTGAGGATGCTGAGCTGACGAGAGCAATCTTTGAGCAGGTCTCCGATCCATCGTGTCCATGGGCTTTCTTCAAGTCAAGAATGAACCATGCCAATGGCTTTGGACTGACGGATGGAGTGGGTAGCTATGGTGAAACTGTTGCAGACGGGTTCTCTTCTAACGCCGACAAGGTCTGGCTTAAGGACAATGGAACTTTTGCCTCAGGAAAACCGAGCAACATTTATTATGCGATAACCATTAGGTATAAGAATATCACTTCGGAGGCCTCTTGGTATAAGTTCAGTGTGTCGGCTCAGCACACGAGTGGCGATGCGATGCATCTAACCCTGCTTTATCTGAATCCTGCATCAGACAAATTTGAGAAGGTGTTGTCGTTTCATCGAATCGACCTGAAGACAGCGGAGTCAACAGCCGAGACATTCTTCGTATACATGCCTGCAGGGTCAGCTGTCTATATCGCTGCTAATGCGGACAGACAGGATGGTTATGCCGATTTTGGCAAATATGATTATCTGAAAGCCGAGGCTGTAAGCGAACTTCCTGCTGATGCCCGTGTATTTAACGGCGAAAGCATCGTAATCTCAGATTTGGGTTATGTAGGAGGATATGATTCAGCTATCTTTGAGGAGAAGAGTTATCTGCTTTCTAAAGAACAGTTTGAATCATTGACTCCTATTGAAATAGCTTCTGATAAGGTATATTATATCTACAATAAAGGAAGATCACTTTATTGGGGTGGCATGAATGCGGACAATAGCGACATTCTGATGCAAGGAGATAAGAATAATGCAGGGAAATATGCTATTATCAAGTCTGAGGATGGGGAAAAGGCTTATTTATATGATGTTGTGAATAAGGCCTATGTATCTACTCCCACGAATACAACAAATGGCAACAAGTGGATGCTCACTAACAACAGTGTGAATGCCGTATACTTCGAAACAATCAAGCCCGCAGGAACTGGACGCTATGAGTTTAAGATAAAGAATGCGATGAACCATGCAAAGAATGGACATGCCAATCCTTATAATCAGGAATATATTGCTAATGGAAATTGGGACAACAATGACCAAAAATGGTATTTGGAAGTGGTCGACGAGAGCCCTGTCTGCGATTTGACTCATCTAAATGAAGGCGATGTTGAAGGATTGATAACCATGGCTGCGAAGAGTAATGTTCCCATGACCTACACCGCAACCGTATCGGCAGCAGGATATAGCACGCTGTGTGTGCCCTTCGATGCCGAGCTGCCCGCAGAATCTGAGGTTGAGGCATATAGCCTGACTGACGTGTCTGATGGTGCTGTGCAGGGTGAGAAGGTGTCGTCTATCGAAGCCAATAAGCCTGTGTTGCTGAAGAACGAAGGAATACTGGAGCTGACGTCAACCGCAGTGGCCGCACCCGAGAGTACGGTCAATGGATTGCTGACGGGTGTGTATGCCTCTGAGGTGATTCCTGAGGGAAGCTATGTGTTGCAGAAGCAGAACGAGGAGGTGGCTTTCTTCCGTGTTGGTGCAACCCAACCCACAGTGGTGCCCTTCCGTGCTTATTTGACGGTGCCAAACAATCAAGCACCCATCCTGCGCATTGGCGGAGCAACAACAGGAGTGGAACACATGCCTGCGATGGAGGATCAGCCCTCAGTGGTATATGATATGATGGGCCGCGAGGTGGCTTCACCTGTAAAGGGCATCTATATTGTGAATGGAAAGAAGATGGTAATAAAGTAAATAAAGCGCATAAAGATATGAAAAAGACTGTATATATGGCTCCCGAAGTGAGCGTGATGGATATCGAGATGGAAGAGATGATTGCAAGTTCGCCTGGTGTGGATCTGTCTGAGACAGAGGCCGATAATAGCGACATGCTTTCGCGTGGCCGCCGTGGCACATGGGGCAACCTGTGGGTTGGCGAAGAATAAGGTAAGCATCGTAATTTTTTCTCATCAATAGTTTAGTTGATAAAGTGTGTGCCGCCCAGAGTAATCTCGGGCGGCATCTGTTTTTTTTACCCCTCATCACCCGGATGGTTCATAATGTCATCACATCGGGTGCGTATGATACCTTATGGTTGGATGATAATGGAGTATCTTTGCACCCGTTATTGGTTAATAGTTTAGAAGCCTTTTGGATTTTAGCGTTAATATGTATTTGAAGAACTTTTCGGATTATCTGAGGCCATTTTAGGCATCTTTACCCTCTCGATTCTCGCAAATAGACCACTATTTGCTTCGCCCCGAGAGGATAAATCCATCCTAAAATGTCTCTCAGCTAAACTCGAAATAAAATCCAAACAGCTTCTTAAGGTAATTGTTTGTAGGGATGACCGAGAGCAGCTAAGACCGATGTGTCTTGGCGGCTCTCTCCTTGAAACGAAGGTATTAGTTTTTTTTGTACGATGATATTCAAGTTTAGACCTCTGTTGAAGCCGACCCTCTGGGGTGGCGACAGGATTGCTGCAATGAAGCGGCTGGGCGAGGTGCCGGGCATAGGCGAGAGCTGGGAGGTGTCGGGCATCGAGGGCAGCCTGTCGGTAGTGGCCGAGGGCGACTATGCCGGCCAAACACTCGCGCAGCTGGTACGCTGCTTGGCATCGCGCCTTGTGGGAGAACATGTACATGCGCTCTATGGCGATGAGTTCCCTCTGCTGGTGAAGTTTATCGATGCGCATGCCGACCTCTCGGTGCAGGTGCACCCCGACGATGAGGCGGCACGCAGGCGTGGCCATCGGCGTGGCAAGACGGAGATGTGGTACATCATGCCCTCGGCGGCCGATGCCAAGCTGTATTGCGGGTTCCGGCACGACATGACGGAGCAGGAGTATCGCCAGCGCGTGGCCGAGGGTACGCTGTGCGAGGTGTTGCGGCAGTACGGCGTGGCCGAGGGCGATGCCTTCTTCCTCCCCGCAGGCCGCGTGCATGCCATCGGTGCGGGATGTATGCTGGCCGAGGTGCAGCAGGCGAGCGATGTAACCTACCGCATGTATGACTATGGCCGCAAGGACAAGGATGGGCGCGAGCGCCAGCTACACGTGGACGAGGCTGCCGAGGTGACGCAATGGAGCGCCAGCGGCGATGAGCGCATTCGCAAGGCGCCGCAGGCAGGGCGTGGGGTGGAGCTTGCCGGGTGCGACTACTTCTGCGTGGTGCGCTACGATGTGGAGGGTGGCACGGTATCCCTGACAGAGGCCGACTCGTTCGTCATCCTCATCGGTGTGGCAGGCGAAGGCACCGTGACGGCTGGCAGCGGCAAGGAGCCGCTACGCTGCGGCGAGACCCTGCTCGTGGCGGCCGAGTGCACGGACATCTGTGTAGAGGGGCATCTGTCGCTGCTCACGGTATATGTGCCGTAGGGGCTGGAATGTGGGGCGTAAGGCGCCAATGGTTCATATTGTCACAGCATAGGGCTGTTTTGGCCTATGAGGTGACAATATTTTTTTTTAATTTTGCTCACAAAATATGATAGGAGATACAACTATGAAACGACTACTATTATCGGCTGTTATCGCATGCTTAGCTGCAGGCGCAATGGCACAGTTTGTGCACCCGGGCATCCTCAACTCGGAGGAGGAGTTATTGCGTGCTCGACAGATGGTGAAGGAGGGACGTAACCCCTGGAAGGCAACCTTTGACAAGCTGAAGAGCAGTCCGCACACCTCGCTCAACTGGGGGCCCGCGCCCGTGGAGAAGGTGGTGCGCGGAGGAAAGACGGTGTGGGAGCCCGATCCCGACAACTACCCCGTGGCCTATCGCGATGCGGCAACAGCCTATCAGTGTGCTGTAATGTGGTGGATCACCGAGGATAAGGCCTATGCCGACAAGACGGTGCAGATACTCAACGCCTGGGCACGCAAGTGCAAGGCGGTGGGGGGCGACACCAATGCTTCGCTCGCTGCCGGGCTCTACGGCTATCACTTTGCCAATGCGGCGGAACTGATGCGTGACTATGAAGGATGGCGCAGAGTCGACTTTGACCAGTTCTGCAACTGGATACGTGCGGTGTGGTTCTCGCGTACGCAGTACTTCCTCGTGGAACGTCATGGCACCATCGACGAACACTACTGGAGCAACTGGGGACTGTGCAACGTGCTATGTGGCATCAGCGTGGGCATCCTGTGCGACGATGAGTATATATACAATGCCTCGATGGAGTATTACAAATACATGAAGGACCGCAAGTATAGCGAGTCGCTCTGCAACCTTGTGGTGGGTAAGGTGGAAGACAAGCGTGGCCCCTTCGGCTACCTGTCGCCCATGCAGGAGAGCGGGCGCGACCAGGGGCATACGGCCATGGCGGCATCGCTGGCTATCGACATCTGCGGCGCTGCGCTGAACCAGGGCGATGACCTCTTCGCCTACGAGGAGGACCGGCTGGCTATGGGCATCGAGTACATCTTGGCCTACAACCTGGGTGTGGACGACCTGCCTTGGGTGGAGTATACCCGCTACTCGGACACCTTCACACAGAACGGAGCAGGAGGACGTGGAAACAGCCGTCCCGGTATAGCACGCTTCTACTCCTACTACAAGACAATGCGTGGCGTGGAAATGCGCTATGCACGCCAGCGCCTGAGCAGTGGAGGATGGGTAGAGCTCGGTGGCGGATACGGAGGCGGCAACAGTGGCGGGTATGACCAGCTGGGATACCACACGCTGCTCAACTTTGCCGATACCTCGAAGGTGGTCATCGTGACTCCGCTGGGAGGACGCATGGCCTACGGTGGCACCACCTATGAGATGACCAACCTCACGAATGTGCCCGAGGGCACTGAGGTGACACTCACAGCCTACGTCACTGGCGACGACAAGAACGGCACATGGGCATGGGAGGACGATGCTTCGATCACTTCGCCTACGCGCAAGATTACCCTGCAGGACAAGAGCCGGGTACTGAGGGCCGTGTATACCAACAGCCGTGGGGTGAAGAGCAAGCAGATGTTCTGCATCCACGTCGATGGCGACGGATGGGCAGGCACAGCGACACCCTACTACAAGTACAACGGAAAGGAGTATGCCGACACGCTCATCTATGTGGCCAAATACAGTGAGCTTACTTTAGGCATGAAGTACACAGGACTGCGCACCAAGGCGTGGCGCTGGGAACGGAGCACCAATGGAGGAACCTCGTGGAGCAAGCTGACGGGCAAGTCATCGACCTACACACAGAGCAGTGTTACTGCCGACGGACTCTACCGCGTGACGATGACCGACATGGCAGGTGTGGAGGTTTCGCTGGTGTATGACGTGAGGATATCGGAGGTCGACGCATCCATCCTCTATGGAACGAAGGGCACACGCTACGACGGTGGCGTGTCGCTGGTCGTGGAGAAGGGTACTGACATCGTGCTGACGGCAGCGCCCAACTCGACATTGGCCAAAAGCAGCAAGACGGTGCGCAACTATACATGGAGCAAGGACGATGAGGTGCTGCGCGAAGTGGTGCTCGAAGGTTCGCAGCTCAATGACACGTTGGTGGTAGGCCCCTTGCAGGAGAGTCGGGATGTGAAGCTGTGCTTCTCGCGCAGCTACAACGGAGGCGACCCCGTGGAGACATGGATTACCTATGCCCTGGCGGTGTATGAAGCCAACACGCTGCAGGTGCAGACGACAGACACGTTCTACATCATGGATGCTGCCACGGGATACTACCTGCGCAATACGGACGCCGCCTTCGCCACTTATGACGAGACAATCGATGGGGAGTATCTGTGGAAGTTTCGCCAACTGCCCACCTACGGAAACCGTTACCTCATATCGGCCTATGGCAACTCGCAGCATATCTCCGAAACAGGAAAGATGACCACGACGAGCAGCTACGCAAAGCACACCTTCAACCTTCTGGGAAAGGATAATGACAGGGAACTGTTTGCCATATCGCGCTCGTCAAGCGCAGGATCGGGCCGCTTGGTTATAACCGATAATGCCTTAGCTGTGGAGGAGGGGAGTGTGTTTGCCACCTTCCCTTTTCGCATAGTGAAGAAGGGAGGGTATGTCGACACGGCCATCGAGACCCCTGCCCTGGATGAACAGCCGGTAGCAACACCCAAGGGTTATGAGGGCTATTACGACCTGTCGGGCCGCAAGGTGACCCATCCGACCAAGGGACTCTATATTCATGGCGGCAGACTGGTCGTTGTGAAGGAATAGGATAGTACTGTGCTTTCTGTGGAAAAGAGAAGGCATAAATCCATAACGAAATAATACACACAAGCGATGAAGCGTAATTTGACCTTTTTTCTGTATCTATTTTTGGCCACTATAGTGGTAGCTCAAGTGAAGGTGTATACCTACCCGTCGGGTAAGGACAGTATTGAAGTGATGCACGACTACCGTGTGAGCATCTGTGCCGTGGCCGATGCCAGCGAGCAGTGGCTGCCCGTGACCACGCTGCGCTGCGATGTGGATATGCACCGTGTGCAGAAGGCCTCGTGGGCACAGTGGGAGATGGGCGAGCCGGTGCGGGTGAGGGTGACCAACCTGCGCGACGATGCCCTCGCGGCAGGCACCATGCAGGCCGTAGTGCGCCCCTCGGCATTGGGTATCGCCCCACGGAGGGTCGATGAACGCACCATAGAGTTCGTCCTCGACAGCCCCGAGTACCTGAGCGTGGAGTTTGGGGGCGACCGCAAGCACAACCTGCACCTCTTCCCCGAGTTGCCCGAGACGGAGGTCTACACCGGCACCGAGGAGCACTGCATCAACTGGACGGGCAAGAACAATCACGACGTATTCATCCAGGATGCCCGCCTCATCTACTTCGGCCCCGGCATACACAAGCCCAAGGACCTGCCCAGCGGCGAGATCAAGATACCGAGCAATACCACCGTCTACCTGGCACCCGGTGCCGTGGTGAGGGCCAAGCTCTGTGTAGACCGCGCCAAGAACGTGCGCATCATAGGGCGCGGCATACTGGCCAACCCCCTGCGCGGCGTGGAGATCACCTACTCGAAGAACGTGCTCGTGGAGGGCATCACGATGGTCAACCCCCAGCACTACACCGTGTTTGGCGGCGAGAGCAGCGACATCACCGTGCGCAACATCAAGTCCTTCTCGCGTCATGGGTGGAGCGACGGCATCGACCTCATGTGCTGCCGCGACGTGACCATCGACAACATCTTCCTGCGCAACTCCGACGACTGCATAGCCCTCTACAACCACCGCTGGTGGTACTGGGGCGGCTCGCGCCACATACGCATCAGCCGTGCCAAGCTATGGGCCGATGTGGCACACCCCTTCAACTTCGGATGCCATGGCGACGACCGTAGCCGCCGTGGCGAGGTGCTGAGCGATGTGGTGGTCACCGACTGCGACGTGCTCAACGAAGATGGCGACGGCATATTCTCGGTGCGCTGTGGCGACAAGAATCGCTTGCGCGACATCCATTTCGAGAACATCCGCATCGAAGAGATAGAGCGCGGCGCACTCTTTAGCCTCCGCGTGCTCTTCAGCGAGAAGTACAACCGCGCCCCAGGCAACAGCATCCGCGATGTGAGCTTCAAGGATATCCACTTCACGGGCGACGAGTCGCACCTCATCCCCAGCGACATCACCCACTACGATGCCGAGCGCAGGGTAGAGGACATCACCTTTGAGAATGTCACCATCAACGGGCGTCCCTTCAATCCCGAAAGGGAGATCATATATAAGACCTCTACCGTAGACACTACGCATTGATAAGAATCGGCGAAGAATATGGATATGATACGAAGTATGAGATATAGAACGTTGCTGGTTGTTTGGTTCGCTGTGGCTACTATAGCTGCAGCCCAGGAACTACACCTCACCTCACCCGACGGAAGTCACGAGGTGCGTTTCTACCAGACGGCGGTAGCCGACGATGTGCGCGAACTGCGCTACAGCATCGGTTATCGGGGTGCTGAGGTCATCACCGATGCGCGTGCCGGATTGGAGATGGACAATGAGGTGTGGGAGAAGGCTTTGGGATTTCGCTCACTGGAGCAGCCCGAGAGCTGGATGCACCGGCTCGTGGCCGACTCGGTGAGCCTCACCGCAGAGGTGGATACCCTGTGGCACAATGCCTATGGCGAGCGCTCTACCGTACGCGACCACTACCGCACCGCCACGCTGCACCTCTCGCGCCACGACGACTCAGACTACCGCCTCGACGTGGAGGTGCGTGCCTACGACGAGGGCATCGCCTTCCGCTACTTCCTGTCCGAACACAAGAAGGCCATCTTCCATAAGGTGGTGGATGACCTCACCGAGTATCGCTTCCCCGCAGGCACACGCGCCTGGGCCGAGCGCTGGGCACAGGCGACCTTCACGCATGGCCCCTTGGCCGAGCTCACCCAACCTGTGGAGCGGGCACTGACGCTCGACCTCCCCAATGGACTCTGGGTGGCCCTTACTGATGCCGACGTGGATGACTGGTGCCTCACCAAGTACGAGGTGTCGTCCACCGACACGAACACGCTGCGCAGCGTGATGTACAGTCCCGTCGATGTGGTCACTTACTGCGCTACCCCTTGGAAGGTGGTGATGGTGGCTGACACACCAGGGAAGCTCATCGAGCATAACGACATCGTCCTCAACCTCAACCCATCCTGCGAGGTGCCCGATGCGGCCGAGTGGGTGCGCCCCGGCAAGATTATGCGGGCAAACATATCCACCGAGGCGGGTCTCAAGGTCATCGACTTCTGTGCTGAGCACGGGATACCCTATATGCTGTTTGACTGGCAGTGGTATATGCCCTGTACCAGCCACGACGGCGATGCTACCCAGGTGGTCGACAAGCTGGATCTGCCGCGCGTCATCGCCTACGGCAAGGAGCGTGGGGTAGGAGTATGGCTCTACGTGAACCAGCATGCGCTGATGCGTCAGGCCCGCGAACTCTTTCCCCTGCTGCGCGAGTGGGGCGTGGTGGGCGTGAAGTCGGGCTTCGTGCAGTATGCCAGTCACCGCTGGGCCACCTGGCTGCACGACCTGGTACGCCTGGCTGCCGACAATCACCTGATGATGAACATACACGACGAGTACCGCCCCTCGGGATTCAGTCGCACCTATCCCAACCTGCTCACTCAGGAGGGTATCTGCGGCAATGAGGAGTGGCCCGACGCCACACACAACGTCACCCTCCCATTCACCCGCATGCTCAATGGCGCGGCCGACTACACCATCTGCTACTTCGACAAGCGCCTGCGCAATACGCATGCCCATCAGTTGGCCGCTTCGCTCATCATGTTTAGCCCCCTGCAGACGATCTTTTGGTACGACACGCCCGAGCGCTGTGCCTCGGTGCCCGAGCTGCGCTGGTTTGAACAGCTGCCCACCACCTTCGATGACACCCGCGTCATCAGTGGCTACCCGGGCGACCATATCGTGATGGCACGCCGCCAGGGCGATGCGTGGTATGCGGCATTGATGACAAGCAATGAGGGCTCGATGCAGACACTGCCGCTCGATTTCCTAAGTAGCGGCACACAATACTTGGCGCAGGTCTATACCGATGATTCCACACTGGCGACCCCCACCAAGGTGCGCTGTGCCGAGTATGTGGTGCAGGCTGGGCAGGCCATGCAGTTCCTCCTGCAGCCGCGCGGAGGAGCCACTGTACGCTTTACGCCCATCGACAAGAAGATGGCCAAGAATTATGCACGTTATCGTAATACCAACAAACTATAATCATTATAACCATGAGAAGATTGATATATACAGCACTATTTGCCATAGGTTGTCTTACTCTCCAGGCTCAGTACGTTTCTGAGGTGTGGGTGGCCGACCGTGGCGACGGTACCTACCGTAACCCCATCATCCATGCCGACTACTCCGACCCCGACGTCGTGGCCGTGGGCGATGACTTCTACATGACGGCGTCGAGCTTCGGCTGTGCACCGGGCCTCCCCATCTTGCACTCCAAGGACCTTGTCAACTGGCAAGTCGTCAACTACGCTCTGCGTGAGATACCTCCTGTGGAGTATTACCGCGAACCGCGCCACGGCAAGGGCGTGTGGGCACCCTGCATACGCTACCATGCCGGCGAACTCTATATCTATTGGGGCGACCCCGACCATGGCATCTACATGGTGAAGACTGCCGACCCCCTGGGCGAGTGGGACGAACCTGTGCTGGTAAAGGCCGGCAAGGGTATGATAGACCCCACGCCCCTGTGGGACGATGACGGCAAGGCCTATCTGGTGCATGCCTGGGCTGCCAGTCGCTCGCAGATGAACAGCGTGTTGGTGGCATGCGAAATGAATGCCGAGGGTACCAAGGTGATAGGCGACCCCGTGCTCATCTATGACGGCAACGACGGCGTGAACCATACCGTGGAGGGCCCCAAACTCTATAAACGCGACGGATGGTACTATATCTTTGCTCCTGCCGGGGGCGTGGAGAAGGGCTGGCAGCTGGCGATGCGCTCAAGGAGCATCTATGGCCCCTACGAGGTGCGCCGTGTGATGGAGCAAGGCGATACCGACATCAACGGCCCCCATCAGGGCGGATGGGTAGAGACCCCGCAGGGTGAGTCGTGGTTTATCCATTTCCAGGACAAAGCCATGTATGGCCGCATCATCCATCTCAACCCCATGACGTGGCACGATGGATGGCCCGTGATAGGTGAAGACAAGGATGGCGATGGATGTGGTAATCCCGTACGTCGCCATGCCAAACCGAAGGTAAGCGGAAAACATGCCAAGACCACACCGGTGGAGAGCGACGAGTTCAACACCCGTCAGCTGGGTCTCCAGTGGGAGTGGCATGCCAACTATCAGGACCTCTACGGCTTTACCTCCGACCTCGGATATATGCGCCTTTACGGCCATGTGCTCTCTGAGGAGTTTGTCAACTTCTGGGAGGTACCCAACCTGCTGTTGCAGAAGTTCCCGGCCGAGACCTTCACCGCCACCACCAAACTCAAGGTGTCGGCCAAGGCCGATGGACAGCAGTCGGGGCTCATCGTCATGGGATGGGACTATAGCTACCTGGCTGCCGCGAAGGAGGGCGAGGGATTCGTGCTACGCCAAGTCATCTGCAAGGATGCTGAGCAGGGTGGCCCTGAGGAGGTGAAGCACATAGCCACGCTGCCGGCCACGCGCACCTATGGAGCAGGCCTGCGGGCTAATTATGAGTTGGATATCTATCTGCGTGTGGAGGTCAGCAAGGGAGGCATCTGCCGCTTCTCATACAGTACCGATGGTAAGCGTTACACCCGCACCGACATCGTTTTCACGGCGCGTGAGGGCAAGTGGATAGGTGCAAAGGTGGGCCTCTTCAGTACTGCCCCGCACGATAAGCAGCGCGGTTGGGTAGACATCGACTGGTTTAGAATCACTAAATAATAGAATACGCGACAATTACTATCATGAGACATAAAAGACTATTCCCATTTTGCCTATGTATCACCTTGCTTGCCATGGGAGCTTGTGGCAGTAAGACTTCTACTCTTGATGCCGATGAGGCACTCGACTACTGCGCTCGCCAGGTGGAGCGTGCGCTGGAGGCTTTGCAGCCGCGTGACTATACGATGATGCCGCGCAATATCCTTGCTGGCGACACGCAGGAGGGATGGAACTGCCGCAAGGCCATTCCGCAGGAGTGGTGCTCGGGCTTCTGGCCGGGTGTGCTGTGGATGACCTACGACCACACGGGCGATGAGGCGCTGCGCACCGAGGCCGAGCGCTATACGGCCTCGCTGGAATATATGGCCTCTCGTCCTGCCTACGACCACGACCTGGGCTTCATCATCATCAACTCCTTCCTCAAGGGTTATGAGCTCACGGGTGATGCCCACTACCGCGAGGTGGCGCTGCGCGCTGCCGACACGCTGGCTACGCTGTGCAACCCCACGGTGGGCACCATGCTGAGCTGGCCACGCCACGTGGGCGACTATGGCGGGCACAACACCATCATGGATAATATGATCAACCTCGAACTGCTCTTTTGGGCGGCCGAGAACGGGGGAGGCAGCCACCTGCGCGACCTGGCCGTGACACATGCCGCGACTACCATGCAGCACCACTTCCGCCCCGACGGCTCGTGCTACCACGTGGCGGTATACGATACGCTCACAGGCGACTTCATCAAGGGTGTGACCCATCAGGGATACAGCGACGAGTCGATGTGGAGCCGCGGACAGGCGTGGGCCATCTATGGATACACGATGGTGTACCGCTTCACCCGTAACGAGCGCTTCCTGACCCATGCCCGCAAGGTCACCGACTGCTACCTGCAGCGCCTCGCCGCCACCAGCGACGACAACATCCCCCTGTGGGATATGGATGACCCGCGCGGCACGGCTGCACCCAAGGATGCCTCGGCGGCCGCCATCGTGGCCTCGGCACTGATAGAGCTTGCCGGCTATGTGGAGGAGGCCGATGCGCAGCGCTACCGCACCCATGCCGAGCAGATGCTTGCCGACCTCAGCACACCCCATTACCAGTGCGGAGAGAGCAGCGTGGCCTTCCTGCGCCACGCCACAGGGCACCACCCTGCAGGGAGTGAGATTGATGCCAGCATCATCTATGCCGACTATTACTATATTGAGGCATTGTTGAGAATGAAGAAACTACAAAAATAATCCGTATGATGAAAAGAATCCTACTTGCCGCACTGCTCATGGGTAGCATGGCGGTATATGCACAAGAGACCAAGGAGTACAAGATGGCAGGTCCCTATGAGATTGTGGCCCGCGATGGTGAGCACCGCCGCACGAAGGGAGGCAGCGAGCGTGATATGTATACCGCCTGGCAGATGGCACAGGCAGGTGATACCGAGCAGGCACTGAAGATTATCAATGCCTATGCACAGACGCTGCAGGGTTTTGACGGCCACGATGCGCCCCTGTGCTCCATACAGGCCTACTGGCTGCTGAGGGCGATGATCATCCTGAAGGAGAACCAGACTCCCGAGTGGAAAGCCATGATAGAGCGTGCCATGCTGCCTATGATGGCCAAGTTTGAGGCCGACAGCCCCTATGCCAATGGTAACTGGGGACATATCGTGAACCGCTTGCGCATGGCCTGCGGTATCTTCCTGGGCGATAGCGTGCTCTACCGGCATGCCATAGATACCTATCTCTATGCCAACGACAACGGTTCGCTCCCCAACTATATCGGTGAGACCGGACAGTGTCAGGAGACCGGGCGCGACCAGGCACATGCCCAACTGGGACTTGGGGCCATGTGTGAGATATGCGAGATGGCATGGGAGCAGGGCGACGACCTCTATGGTGCACTGGACAACCGACTGATGAAGGGACTGGAGTATACAGCCCGCTACAACCTCGGATACGATGTGCCCTTTGAGACATGGAAGGACTGTACAGGCCTCTATTGTAACTGGACTGAGCCAGGAGCCATGCAGCGTGGCCGCATACGCTGCATCTACGATAGTGCCTACGAGCATTATACCAAGGTGAAGCGCCTGAAGATGCCCTATGTGAAGAAACTGCTGGAGCTGCAGAGAAAGGCAGAGCGCCGCGGCGAGATAAAAGATGGTATGGAGGCCCGGACATTTGTGGTGAAGGGGGTACACGAGGGCACCAAGCTGCACTCTATAGTCACCTATCCCGCTCCAGAGGGTGCTCCGCTGATGAGCGATTACGACGTATTCATCCGTCCGCGTGGGGTGGATGAATGGACCAAGATCGATACCTACATGGCTAAGGTGAATGCGCCCATCGGTGACAACAAACACCGTGTGACGCAGATCTCCTACGCTTTTTTCGACTTCACGGGCGATGTCTTCGTGCGCGTGGTGTGCAAGAACAAGAAGTACACGAGCGCCCGCATACGCCCCGACTACCGGGGTACCATTGCCAATGTGCAGAACGACTCTACCGTGCAGTTTATCCTCTTCCAACCCGAGAACGTGAGCGTGGAGTTTGACGGCAACATCACCGACAACCTGCTGCTCTTTACCTCGCGCCCCCCGGTGACCGAGGCTGAGGCCGAGGCCGAGGCACGCCGTCAGGGTCGCCAATTCATGAGCTACGCTCCCGGCTACTACGACAAGGAGCGCCGTATACGCATACCCTCGAACACTACCGTGTACTTGCATGGCGGTGCCTACTTTACCGGAACATTTGCCATCGAGGATGCCGAGAACGTGAGCATCATCGGACGTGGCGTTGCCCGCCCCGCCGACGGTTATGAGGGTTGCCACGTGCACCGCAGCAAGAACGTGAGCGTCGACGGACTCATCCTCAACACCTGTCCCGTAGGGGGCAGCGATGGCGTGACGCTGCACGATGTGCGCTGCATCTCGCACCCCGCCTGGGGCGACGGACTCAACGTGTTTGCCTCGTCGAACGTGCTCTACGACCGCGTGTTCTGCCGCACCTCGGACGACTGCACCACCGCCTATGCCACCCGCAAGGGCTTCGGCGGCTCGGTACACAACGTGCGCATGACCAACTCGACCCTCTGGGCCGATGTGGCACACCCCATCTTCATCGG
>JAZPZS010000127.1:0-47295 GCA_045544835.1 Bacteroidaceae bacterium
CGTCCGGTACCTGCAATATGGAAGGCACGTGCCACGGCCCAAGCGATGTCCTCGGGGCGGCGCACCTGGTAGCTCCATTTCGTGATAGGCTGCGTGATGCCCACGAGGTCTACCTCCTGGAAGGCATCGGTGCCAAGGAAGTTGGCCGCCACCTGTCCGGCAATGACCACGATAGGCGTACTGTCGAGCATGGCATCGGCCACACCCGTTATGGTGTTGGTGGCACCGGGGCCACTCGTCACAAGGCACACACCCACCTTGCCCGACGCACGGGCATAGCCCTGCGCAGCGTGGGCGGCACCCTGCTCGTGGCGCACAAGTACTTGCTTGAAATCATTCTGATGGTCATACATGGCATCAAACACGGGCATGATGCTGCCGCCAGGGTAGCCGAATACGGTGTCTACGCCCTCGTGAATAAGAGCCTGCATGAGTGCTTCTGAACCAGTAATCATATCCTCTTAAGTTTTTGAGTTCCTTAGTTTTTGAGTTCTTTGCCAAATGACAAAACTTATAAACTCATCAACTTATAAACTAAAATTAAAAACCTTCCTCCACAAGTGAGAAAGGCCGTCTTCTTATTACTAAACTAATACCATACGATTCTCACTTCCGTCCCTTTTCAAAGACTAGACCATCGACAATGACCAGGTGAAGAATCGAATTTGCTTTCATATCTCGTTATTTGGCTGCAAAAATAGATATAAAATCCCGTTCCTACTAATAATTTATCATCTTTTTTCGCCGATTTGTAAATTTTTGTTTCTATGGCGGCTCGCGGCAGTGCGAATATGAAAATGAGAGGCTGTAGATTGGGAAATACTCAAATAAATTTAACTTTGTTGAATCTCTAAGAGGCTGTAAGCAGCACTCCTTGGTGAAGCTAAAGGTAATGGTGCTAAAGCACACCCCTCCGGGGGAGATAAACCGCCCCCTTCGTCGCAAGTAGCGCTAAAGCTCCGCGCTGCCGTCGCAACCGACACTCATCCCGCATCGGGCTGCACTGTGGAGCTGAGGAATGAGGGTTAATAACTGCGTTGTTGAGCTTCGATCAGGACAATCTAGGGACCCTAAGCTGTTCTTGCTTATACGCTATATCCCAATTAATTACGCCCCGCAAGGACAGCCGGCTAACTTGTTTGGGAAAGTGAATATTTAACCAAAACCTCTCTTTGCTAAACTAGAAATCAATCGTTGGTGATAGAGAATCTGTAGATTAATTTCTCCTGAAAACAGACCTTATCTGAGGTCGTCTTTGTATATTATTGCTGACTCTCCTCTCATCACACCTTCATCATAAGTATAAACCTCATCAAGTCTAACACCATACTTTGAGGACAATGCTCCTCCATGAAAATCTCCAATTGTAATATAGTGAGTCTTGTATGATTCAATATACTTATCAATTTCTGCGATGTTGGCTGAAGTATTGTATTTACTCAATTCAGTGTCGCCAGCATGTTGTATAATACAATTTTTTGCCGTCTGCAGAACTTTAACGGCCAAGTTGTATTTCAATTTATCCTTATATTCATTCTTGCTATACATACAGTTAGCATAGGATAAGGCCAATAGGTAATAAGCATCTCCATAGTTTTTATTCCGTCGTACTGCAGCTTTAAAATTTTGTGCCGCGCGTTGAAAATCTTTCTGCATATATTTTATATATCCACGATTATAGTACAGACTAGCCTTTTCCATTTCGTTGTCTTCAATCTTAATAATATCTTCCAATAAGGGATAAGCTTCATCATACTGTGCTCGCCTTAAATAAGCTTTTACTAGCGCATTCCTTTTTTTCTTATACTCATCAACTTTATCTTTTGAAACACTTTCTCCTGTTGATACTGTAGGTACTATATACTCAACATAACATTCCAATGCCTCAAGACGTACATTCGAACTGTCATTTCTAATAGAGCGAATAATACGGTCTAGGAAATCGGCATCAGGCATCTCAACACCATAATCCCATAATTCTCTCTTCTCCATTAACTGATTGCGGAATATTGGCTCTAGCTCACGCCAGTTTGTCGCACTACCGAGGGCCATTTCATCACAAGTTTTATTGTAAGCTTTCTTAATCTCATTATAGTTTGGCCTAATATTTCCTTTTCGTATATTCTCACCAATATCCTCCAAAGACAACAAATAGCTAAGTCGGATTTCTACTGAATCGAAATCTGCATGATACTGTTTCTCGAAAGCTTTGGTGTTCTTATTCTTATGATGATAGGCAATACTAGATTGAGCTAATGTGAAATAATACATAGGAATCGTGTAATGAAGATCCTTCTTGTTCTCTTGTTCGTGTAATGCTTCACGCAACAAATTATATGCCTTTACTGCAAATGGTTCCATTATATTTTTCATGGTAATAGAATCGTGTGAAACTCCGTAGACTATGGGCATACAATCAATAAGATACTTCCTCGCTTTTTCACTCTTTATCAAAGTCTTCGAATATGGGGTGTCCGTTCTTGCATTGATTGCATCAACATTCTCACACCATACATCATAGACATTCATCAGTTCATCAAGATATATCTCTCGCTGTATGGAATCGGTAGTCAACTCTATCAAATCACCCAAGATGATTATACCATCTTCGTAAACTTTTACCCGATGCACTGAACGGCTATCGAATACTATACGCCACGGATAATAGGCCATAGCCAACATGACAGTATCCCCCTTGGGGCGAACGGCTTCAAAAATATCATTAACAGTAGCGAGCCGCATAGCCTGTTCCTCAGTAATAGTAACGCCAAATCTGTGTTTGAGAGAATCTGCCAAATCAAGTATGGCTATCAGATCAATACCCGTATCTTCCAGTTTTGCATTCAAAACCACCTTCGAGGGATTAGTAGCTGTTTCCTTAACAGTTGCTATCACATCTTGCTGAAGAAGCGCTTTTTTGTTAGTATATTCTCTAAGCAACTCCTGATACATCTCAATGCTATAAACTAAAGAGTCGTTCAGCATTTCTGTTGACTGCGCCATACTCTTTGCGGGCAGACATAGCACAAACGTTATCAGACAGGGCAGGAAACGACGTAATATGTTTGTTGTCATCATCGAGGTCTTTTGCTGATTAATAGTTGTCAAATTTTCTTTAATGTATCACTTGGAGCTATCAAAAGTATAGCGTATTCCAATCTGCGCATTGAGCACCTTGGCCAATCCACCAGCCAGGCGGCCGTTGACATACTCGCGCTTGAAAAAACGGGCACGCGGCTCGAAGAGAACCTCCCAACTACCTCCTATACGATACCCAACAGGAATACCTAACTGTGCACCCCAAGCTATAGGGAGTGACTTGCTGTTGTCAATGATAGGGGGAGTAGCTTGTGTCGCGTCAAGCACACTTTCACCCTCGGCTATTTGGAACGATTCGTTGATGCGCATGCTGAACACTGGCCCCACGGCAAACGCCAGATTCCAACGACGCTCCTTGTCATATCCTTGCAACAATGTGCCTATATTGAACAGATAATCGACGGAGAAATCCAGATAATCATATTTGGCCGATACCAGACCCGTACGGTAGCGAGGCTGCTCCAGTTCGTACCGTCGTTGGGTATAGGAGTAGATGTCATTGTCCGTCAGACGGGTGTAATCGGCCATCAGACGTAGTCCTGTATAAGGTGTCAAGTGCAACTCGCCAGCCAATGCAGCAGTATAGTCAACGGAGGTATACTTCTCGTGCGATTTGGTTACAAACAGATACGACGGTCCGCCTTGTGCCGAAAGCTTCAGATGGGGAGTGAACTTTGACGGTTGGTTGTGCCTACCGTGAAATCGGTGCTCATTGACAGAGAACTCATAACCGGCTGTCACCGAGAACAGATAGTCGCGATAGCGGACCACCAATTCGTCATAGGGTGGAAGATAAGGTATGGCATAGTTGGCGAAGGTGACGCGCGGCTCCAGATATAACGCCGTATGACGGTCATAGGCGTAGCGAAATTGTATACCAGCCGAGAATCCATCGTAGTAGCACTTCAGCAGGTCATCATAGTCGGTCTTGATCATCCATCCATACTCCCACCCTACGAGCAGATTCACATCGAAACTGTTATCTGTGTTGCCTGAGAAGAAATGGTAGGGGCTAAATACGAAATCAATGCCGCCATTGGCCAATACGTTTTTCATGCGAAGGTCATAGGCGGGATGTACTTCTGGAATATTGGCTCCTACGTGAATACGGCGCCAGTCGCTGGAAGAGAGGTTACCCGAAACGCGCAATGCCAGTCCCGGACTGAACCAATGCCCCAAACCCAACTTCAGCTTGGGACCGGCTGAGGAGAAGAATGCCATAGCAGCGTTGGGCTCAAACTGAGCACCGATACCGAAGTCCACAAATGTGGCACCGGCATACCTCTTGCGCTCGTTCCGAGCCAGTTCATTATGGAGCGTATAGGACAACGAGAGGTCGGCACCATATAGGAAGTCATATTTATGGAAGTTCTGCGAACCGGAATGGTCGATACCATCACCAGCCAATGCCACATAAGGTTCTATACCCACAATAAACAGTGGACTCAGCTGCATACGTAATCCTGCACCGGCCATAACCATCGGCCCCACCTCCGTAGTCATCTGACGTCGGGCATAGAATGCTCCTGCACCTATGCTGGTGACAGCCTCGAACTTACGATAGGGGTTGTAGCCGCCAAAGAAACGGGTCCAGTTGAACGAATAAAGCAACTCGGCTTGATACTTTGTCATACGTATCGATGAGTTCAGCTCATCATATATGCCCTCGTAGAGCAGTAGACGTAAGGCGTGACACTTGCTCAACTCCTTCTCCAAGAATATACCATAGTTGAGTGAAGCACCGTAGTTGTACTTGCCTTTCGGATCTATTTTGTCATAATGCCATACCAAACCTACTGAAAAGTGATCGTAGAACTTTTCTTGACGATACGGGATGCTGTCGCTATATAGAAACCTTCCTTGACGGATGTCAATGGCGTTGAATCCAAAGTTGTCGGCCTTGAATTTACGTGTTGTTTCCGACGATTTATGCTGTGCCATACCCTGCAAAGGGATGGTGCATAGGCATAAACTGATGAACAGAACCTTCAGTATGCTTTTTTGTTTCAGTAGTGGTGGGTAATGGGTTATCATTATTCTTCTCTTCGTTTTTCGTTACGGTAGAAGTCATAGAACAGTTTGCGTATTCTCTCGTTTTCTTTACCTTTACCTCTCAGTTCATGATCGGCAGTCGTTGCTACATGGATTACTTCCAGGTAATTGGGGTCAAGGGTTGTGCACTTACGGAGATAGTCTGTCAGTACGCTATCTTCGGCTGTGTAGCGTTCGCTGATAGCTTTCTCGTACCAATAGTATGGGTGTTTGTCATTAGTGGTTTCTATCCAACAGCTTGATATCATCTCCTCGAAAACTCCCTGTTGTTTCAGTACTTCTGCATAGGCTGAGTCAATATCCAATGCCTCATAGCTCTCCTTGTCAAACTTGCGGCGGGTCACCTCTTTCTGTATCAACTCTTCCCATCTGTTGAAGGCATCGATGGAAACCTTCTTCCGGTTATGGATGAGTTGTTGGTCGTTATGGGCAATGGCCATCTTGCGTATGTCTAGCTTGAAACTCTCAGCCAAGTACTCCGAAGCTAAATTTGTATTCGGGGTTGGACGGCGCAATAGCTCGATGATTGCTCGCAGGTAATAGCCTATCGACGTTTCGGGTAGTTCGTATATCTGGTCCATAAGTGCTGTTCGAGCAGTCTCACCGAAATCAGGGTCCTCAATATCAGCCATTGCTATATTCATAATGACACTATTGGTGAGGGATATCTCTGATACGGTTGCACGTACTCTTTGGGCACGTTCAGGTGTGCAGCGCTTATTGGTACGGAAGTTACCTCGCTTGCAATTGGCAAGAGCCAACATATTGCTATAAGTGGGGTTGCTGATGCATATCACGTCGTTCTCAATCATATCGGTTAGCTGTCCTAGTTCCTCCATATTCTTGCGTCCAGGTTCCATCAGCAACATAATCATCTGCTCGGCAATAAGCTCTGGGTAATTGGTGAATTTTTTGATACCAATCTCCTCTCCTTTGAAGTCATATTTGTACAGATGCTGTCTCAAGGGTTCGGCGTAGTGCTTCTCGCCGAGTGAGTCAGTTATCATTGTGCGATTGATGAAGGGACGGAGTATGTTGAGGTCAAATGTGTCGCGAGCAATGTAGGAGGTTGCCAGAATATTGGCAGCCAACGCCCAATATCCTTCATTGTAGAGTGAGTCGTCCTCCTCAATGTCATCTTTAGTGAGTCGTGTATTTGTTAAGGCACGCTTGGCAATCTGTTCGAGACGCATACGGGTTTCCGGCTCTTTGCGTTTATCCCAATAGACACTGATGAGATGGTAATAGTGTGCACGGGTAAATACGGTGTCTCCTCCCTGGTCGAACTGTTGTATCAGCTCTTCTGCGCTTAGTGTGCGATCTTCGACCTTGGTATAGGTGTACCGTACCGTACGCAATTTGGGGAGATATATCTCCTTGATAATGGTTCTATAATAGGGCAACTGCTGTACTGCATTACCTTGACTAACCAAATTCCCAGGATACTTGGCCACGATTTCGCGTACCTGCTGTGCTTCCTCGGTCAGTCCATCACGTTGCAGGCTGTCAGCCACCACATCCCATCCGAGTATCATCGATTCGCTGGGGCGTATTGCCTTATGCATATGATAAGGAATGGCACCTTTGATTTCGTTCAGAGCAAAGTCGGCACGGTGACGAGCTAGATCCAAGTTTTTCTGGGGAGGACCCTCAGGCGACGAATATCCGAATACCTGCATAAATTTCAGCTTCGACGATTTTTGGCTGAAAGCCTCAGATAATTCCTTGCGTGCCCCTTCAAGGATGCGAGTATTGGTAGTATCTTTAGGGTCAAGTGTTGCTTTACCTACTGCGAATCCTAATTTAACTTCACCATTTGAGTCCATTGGCCGCACTTCCATTCTCTCCTCAAAATCTTCAAGCTTCACATCGAGGTCTTTGTCATAGGTAAAGTCGAGGAACTTGATGTAGTTGGTACGTTCCCCTTCATCGATAATAACGGTATCGAGCACGTAGCGCTCATTGTAATCCTCCACAGCAATAATGGCACGGGCAGGGTAAGGATATGATTCATCAGGGTTATGTCCCGACAGTGTGTCTACATAGTTTCTGAGATGAAATGTGTCGTTCTTTACCTCAATACGTACTTGTGTACGTGTGGTATCATTTATTGAGAAATGGCTTAGACGATCATTCCCTTCTTTGTCGAAGTCCATGCGACGGATTTGCGTACAATCATATTCATCATAATCATATACTACGGGGTCAGCGTATGCAAATACCTTATTCTCCCCCATATCAGGCCCATCGAGCCAATAAGGTTGTATGACAAAGCGTGAGTTACTACGACTGTGGCAAGGATGCGGCAGATCTTTGATGCGGAGAAACAACATACCATCTTCCTCTTCTGAACGTGATGTTGCTGCGGTTCCTATGGCCTTCTTTCCTGTTACTGTCACCTCACTTAATTCTTGGGTGTCTTTGGACATATCTCCAGTATGGGCTTTGGCTTTCTTTTTTACGACACTGAAAGTGGGTTGGGTCATATTCTTGGTCACTTTGCGCAGTTCGGGTTTCATCTCGTAGTCATCCTTACTTACAAGCACCATAATGTATCCCTCATTGACAGCCTCAACAGTAAATCCTACCTCAGGATTGAGGTCGGTAAGCTGTATGCGCTTGGCATCTTGATAATCTGCCGTTGCCACATTCCCAGCCTTTATCTTTTGTGCTTTGAAGTCCTTAAGATTTTTCTCGGCATCTTCCTTGTTGAAAAAACTATAGACATAGCAAGTAAAGGATCCCTTCATAACAGACTCTACGATTGCTTCGTCAGTGAGCGAAACCATACCTTGTATCTGGCGTGTTGCTTGTGCTTGCAGCAGCAGAGGCATTACGGAAAGAATGACTGCCGCTAATATTTTTACTGTTTTTTTCATTGAGAATGAGTATCAGGTGTATAGGAGAGGAGTATTGTTATCTGATTACATATATTGCAGATACGCCCAGCTTGATGGGCATCAGCAGATAGCCGCGTGCATTGGTGCGCTCACCATAGTCTTGAAAATAGTCGCTAGTGTAATAATACTTCTGGCGATAGCCGAATACTCCTACGCTGGCAGTGAGGTCAATATTCCAGCGTTCGGAGAGTGTCCATACGTGTCCGAACGAGAGACCTAGGCCCAAGGCATCTCCATCATACACATTTTTGCTCCATGTGAGTGAGTAGGATGTAAGGTTGGCGACAGCGCCTATATACTGTCTGGTGAACGGACGTCCGTTGAACCAATAGCGGTACTCAGGCATAACGCTTACCAGCTGCATCTGCTGTTTCCAAGGACGGTTATTGTAGATTACCTCTACTCCGATGGTTTGTTTCTCTCCTATTACAAAATCCAGCCCGAGAGAGGGTGTCATCAGAAGGTCTTTCGCCATATCTGTCCTCAAAGCCATCATCTGTGCAGAGGCATCGCGTGGTGCAAGAGCCAGCAATGTCACTGTCAGTATGAGGAGTCGGTAGATGCATCTTATATTCATTTACTTGCTTTTTAGTTCTTTCCTGAATTGTCGGATTGTAATCACGCTTCGTGTACCGGCTTTCATATTCGTATGGTCCCATTTATCGGGATCCATCGTTCGCTCGCATACTATAGTATCTTTCTCATTGCGTAGTGCTACTACACGGAAATCATTGATTCGGGTTTCAGGAATGAGATATAGGGTTTCAGTGTGGGTGGGCAATGTGTCTGAGATAACGGCGTTGTCAATGCTCCTTCGTAGGCGGTATACGGAGTCGGGGATTAGCGTTGTACGGTCAAGGATAATCTTGCCATCCTCGAGAGAGAGTAATCCGATTCCATGGCTGTATACCCCCAAGTCAATCTCCAATAACTTGAGTTTATCTTTACTGATTAGCATCGGAGAGATGACAAAGTCAAGTCTGGTCATAGCGTGCTTGAATTCGAAGGTGAAGATAGAGTCGTGCTGTTCCCGGGCATCGTTTTTACTCCGGGCTACCTTACCCGAGTACATCCAGTCAGTAGCCGCCTCATCGGCCACCAGATCGAGCGGGATGTAGCATGAATACATATCACACACAATCCGCTTCATATCAATACGAGGCAGATAAGCATAAGCTGCCACTGCACTGTTCTCCTCAAGTGGGAACGAAGGTATTTCACCCTGCGAGTGCATGATGCCATTGTCACCACCACGCACGTAATAGTAGAGATCATTGCTCATCCAGTCGCGAAACGACCAGTGATTGCGTCCTGCCAAGGTTGCGGTAGAAAGTTCAGACTCCTGCACACCCAATCCGAGTATACCTACAGAAAGAGTATCACCAACTATGGCTCCACTACGTGTAGACTCCGACACACTGGCATTGATACTGGCGTCCGATGCGAAACAGATATAAACCGGCTTCTCCTCAGTAGGGAGTACCTCGGAGAAGTCGGCTCTACATCCACCGAGCAGCAACACAATCAATAGTAAGAACAACTTAATCATCATTGCAATTCAAAATCACCAACCTGTTCACCTGTATCATTCCAATCTTCCATCTCGGCGGTTACGCCAATACGGGTCACACCAGCCACCTGTAGATACACGTGGTATATCTTTCCGGCTTCGAAAGGTGCTCCGTTTGCACGACGAATAGCAATTCTTTTCTCCGAAGAGTAGGTGGTCACTGTATCTTGCAACTGCACAGAAAGGTGGTAGAGTGTATCACCGGCAAGTGCCATAATACATTCACCCATTTCCACTGTGTCGGGAATCACTACATCGTTAATCGTATCCAACTGGGTCTTGATAGCTATGGCACTGTCTTTAAGCAACGTTCCGTCGGCATAGTGCAGATAGAAGTCGCGTGTATAGCCATCCCTAGAATATACAGTACCCTGCTGCAGTCCACTGCGGTCGGCCACCACCATCTGTAGATTGCACACCTCGTCTTCGAGACGAAGCTCGGTCACCTTGAGTGCCGTAGCGGTGTCATACTTCTTCTCAGGATTGCTCTCTTTGTTGGCAGCCGGATACACATGGAAACGGAACTGCGTGAGCATATGCTTGAACTTCATATGAGCGGCTGTCCAGTTTTCGGGAGCAAAACGGAAATAGCGTGCGCTGTAATAGCTTTCTACAAGCTTGTTGCATACACTCTGATCCTCCACCTCCTCAAAAATAGCGGCGGTTGGGTCTACCGAATATCCCCAGATGACATCCTGTCTACCGTCAATATCCAAATCTACAGTCACCATATTGCTGGAGATAAATTGGCGGCCTTCTTGATACTGATAAGGGTAATAACCATAGAAGTCGTATCCATACCAACTGGTATTGGGATAGTACCAATAGTATTCCTGATTCTCATCGGGCACGAGACGATAGTTGGGCGCTTCGCCTTCTACACGGCAACGTACATTATTCCAGTAGGTTCCGTTAGTGTTTTCACCATAACTTTCCAAGTCTGTAGGAACAATGTTTGCCCAATCTATGTCCTTGGCTTCCGAGGAGCCCGAGATATGGGTCTTACGACCTGCCAGACAGAAGATTCCGATGCGCCCGGTAGAGTCTCTGTTGATGTCATCCAAGTTCTCAAGCGAGGCACGGGTGGTATTGTTCAGGCTGTTGCTTCCGCCCAACTCAATACGCACGAAGTCCTCTTGAGGCGCGATGGGTACTTCTATCGTATTTCTATCTTTGTTGCACCCTGACAACAGCACAAGTGCTGCCGTCAAGGTTGCAATAGAGATTCGTTTCATCATCTATTTGATTAGATTTGTTTGTTTTACGAAACGGTTAAAAATATTAATGATTTTCTTCGTCCTCACTGTCTACGGGGATGTCCTCACCTTTTGCCCAAGGAGCCAATTCCAACTCAAGCTCAATTCTCTGGGCACTGTATACGATGAAGTTTACATTATATTGTTTGCCTGCCTCGTAGAGTGCTCCGCTACGCAAATCAAGATCTTTTTCATAGAAAGATTTAACTTTAAGAGTTTCGTCAGAGGTCTTTCCTTCGGGATATTGCGAATAATATACAATCAGATGATAGGGCTCTTCAGAAGGCTCAAGCATCAAACTCTCGCCAATAGTGATATTCTGGTTTACCACAGGCTGGAAAGGCTGGAAAGGTACAGTCTTTTCACCAGAATTATTTCTGCTCATCAACTTGACAACAGAACCCTCACCATCAAACACAACCTTGCCCTCTTCAGTCTGGCTGGCAACATACAATGTGGCATTTGTGCGTGCATTTGTAATATGGATGGAGTCAATATATACACCGCGATATGTTTCTACAGGAACTTCGTCCTCCGCAGTGGGACGACCTGCCAAATAGTTGCCATCCTGATCTGTTTCACCATCAGCCTTTACATTGAACACAAATCTTGAAAGCAAATGCTTGAACTGGAAACGAGGTTGGATACCACGACGGGCAGAATACGAACTATATATGCGATTGAAGTTTGGGTCATTTGTCTCTCTACTATGGTTAAGATAATCCTCCTTGTCTTGTTCATTCATTTCAGCCTTAGCCACCAGCAGATCCTGTGTACCATCGATTGTTATGGGAAGTACGTATGCTGACTCCTCTTCATTGAGTTCAGGAACAACGCCTTCAGCAACAGCATCATCTGCACGATAAGCAAAGAAGTCATACTGACCGCTACCAGGATAATACTTAGTCTCACCATAATCGGCCATAACAGAAGCTGTGCCATTAGCAGGAGCTGTTATTTCCAGATTCTCAAAATAGGGAGCATGTGTAGTAGAATCTACAGTCACTTTAAGAGTCCCTTTGTCGAACATATAAACATTCAACTTCTCACCGGCCCATACATTCATAGCACCAATCGTATCGCCTACCGCGCCAGTACCTCTGGTAGTGATTTCAATGGGGCTGCCCATAACGAACTGGATGGCCTGCTTTTCCTCGGTGTTGTTGTTTTCGTTGTTTACAACAACATCATCATCATGTTTTGAGCAACTTGTGAGCGCTACGGCTGCAAGTGCTGCATAGAAAAATACTTTTTTCATAAAATAAAAAAAATGGTTAATAAAAAGTTTAATTAATATAGTTATTCTTTTTTTGCAATCCCTGTCACTGTTCCCTAATACTCCCATTCACCATCATCCTCATCGTCCAAGGGAATGTCTTCTCCAACTCCCCAAGTTACTTCATCCAGTTGGAGCTGAATCTTTTGGTGCCCAAAGACGTGTATTGTAACTTCATATTTGTATCCTTCGCGGAAGGGCTTTCCTGCATTCAACTTCAAGCGATAGTTTACTTTGTAGTTGATTACTTTCTTCTCACCGGTGTCGGGGTCTATCTGGTCAGTACCATCAGCATTTACCTTATATTGGAAGCAATGTAGGGTCAGCGCATACTCTTCGGCTGGCGGAACCAGAAATCCCATACCGATTTCTTTAGAATCAACTTCAGGTTGGATAGTGGGGTTAAAACCCTCAGAGTTTCCAGGGACAACCTTACCGCCAATTTCGTGTCTTTGCATCTGAATGCTTTTCCCTTCACTGTCGAGTACGATTTCTCCAGAATCATTAGTCTTGACCTTGATAGGCATATAAAGCACCTTTGACGAATTCTCATCAAAAGTCACTCCTATCTTCGAGGTATCATCGGCAGCTACTATCATTGTGCCTTTGGTGGGAACGCTGATAGAGATGTTATGTATGCGTACATTGGCAACCTCAGAATCAACGGTTGGCACTCCATTTTCGTTTTTTACAGTACCTGCTTTCATCTTAAACTTTAGATAGGACAGCTTGTGCTGCATGTCAAAGATGGGGTGTATGCTACGGTTACCTGTAGCCTTACTGAAAGCAAGGTCTTTGATGTTGTCGGCAAAAAACTCATTGTTCTTCTCTCCTGATTTGAAAGTCTCGGCTTCTGCTATCTGCGCATTGGTCAAGGTGGCATATCCACACATTAGGTCTTGTGTGCCATCGATGGTGAAATCATACGATATGTAGTCTTTGTTGCGTACGGTAGGTGCCTTGGAAAAGTCGTAGGCATCGTCTAGATAGTAGGCAAAGAAGCGATAGGCATAATACTGATACGTATTATTGTAAAAGATTTCATCCTCATCTTTCCAGTCTAGGAATGCTGTCTGATTCTCCTTGTGCAGGTTAGCTTTGCGGCCATGCCCTTGCGAGTCATCAGTGCCATTATCATCAATGAGACACAAACAATTGTCGTCATTGGGGTTCATCTTTTCCGTATAGTCAAGATTGCCACTATAGCCATTGAAACTACGGCGCAAGAAGGCATATACACGGAAATCTGCCTCCCACCATTTCTGGTCAACTGTATTTCCATCCTTCAAGTCATCAAATGCCCCTACTCCACGAGTGGTATAGTGCTCAAAAAGAGGGTCATTCACTGCAACATAAACTGGTACTTTCCCTTCCTTGTAATCTACTCCTATATCATCCTCCAGTCCATCGTATTCGATACCGGGATAGTGCTGTCTGCATCCATGCAAAAAGAGGAATACTGTACACAGCACTATAGCCAGCAGTGTCCTGTTGTGTCGCGTCCAATAGTGTTTTATTTTTGAAGTCTGTATCATAGTCAATATATTATATGTCTATATCAATATCTTCGTCCATCTCCTTCCATGTGTCAATGGATACATCATCATCGGAAGTCTGAATTAGGAGGTCGCGTGTAATAATAAGGAAACTGTCTTCTATGCGTAGCATTCCCTTCTTGGTAGCTTGTACTATGGCATCATTGTCGGTGCGTTTCAGCAATTGCGCTCTCTTTATGGTGTTGAAGAGATTGACCTTTGCATAGATAGTCTTGGATTTGGTTTCACCGGTTTCTCTGTCTGTGGTATGCGCATATATGCAAAGCTGCATAATGCCTGCACCTGTGGTATAGTTCTTGTCGTTGTTCCTCATCAGTCCCATTACCGAGATGGTTTCCTCAAAGTCGCTCACCCAAGCTTTTACAGTTTCTTCCTTTTCTTCTATGAGGATGTTTATTGTTGTGTCGCGTTGCTGCTCGGGAGTGGGAATTCTGAAGAGCATTTTCAAGGTTTTGTCAGTAAGCAGCTCGCCTGAATAAATCTTCATTTTGTGTGGTATACCCGAGATCTCGGCTATCATACTGTCTACTTGTACGCCTTCTTCACCTATTACGGGGAAGGATATAGTCACGTCCTGTGTAATCTTTTCGGGATACAGCGTTACAGGAACTACCGAATTAGAGCGTACTGCTTTGGTAAACTCTTGTGAGTCTTCTTCTCGCCATATTGTGGCCCGGTAGATGGGCTTTATCTCCGAGGCAATGTACTTGGCATAGCGATTAAAGTCAATCCAATCCTTATCGTAGATGTTTAGACTCTGGTCTGACTTCAGGTCGCGTTCCACATAGGCAATGACCAAGTCTCGAATACCCAATTGATTGTTTTCATATTCCTCAATCATTTCAAATCGGAAGTCCTCGACACTTTGTCCATCGTGATGAATCATGTGTTCGCTGTTGATTGCCAACAGCTGGAACTCACCAGCCCTTACGTGGAACGTGTCGTTGGGCACAGACTGCTGCTCCAAAACTACATCGGAGCCATCCTCACTCTCTTTAGAATCTTCCGATATCTCATCAGGAATGACTGATTCTTCTGGGGGGAGGACAGAGGTGTTGTCCTTGTGTATGGCTCCAAAGCGATAACGTCCGCCTATGCCTTCGCCATTGGTTCCTTCACCTGGAGTGATGAAGCCGCATCGCCACGTGTTGACGATACGGTTGGCAAACACGAGCATCGAGTCGGGACGGTCAGCTTCAGCAATCTTGCTCCAATCCCAATCATAGCTGACTGCGAGGATGCCGGTATGCGGATGTTCCTTTTCCATACAGAGATCCACCTTGACGCATGCCATCATCAGCAGAACACACACGATAACAAGAATCGTATGGCATGCTTTATAATATATATGACGCATGCTACTCTTCATCCTTAGTCCTCCACCCGTTAGTTAATGATGACCTCACTGACTGAACAAATGCATATAACTCCTGCCATAACTGCTCCGACTGTATCTTAAGCCCCACGACTACCGTATCGGCCGGAAGCGCTATGCTGTCGAAGGATGTTGTACTATCGGGAAGTGCCAAAGTATCTGAAAGCATTGGCTGCATCACGGATACCGTATCTACAGTCACAGAGTCGGTCTTCAAAACTGCAGGTGGCACACCACTTGTAACCACACTGTCTACAGCCATACTGTCCTTAACAAGTGTAGGTTCCGTACTGCCCGACAATACCGCTATGCTGTCAGGTATGACAGAGATACTGTCAGCTGACGTCATAAATAAACTGTCTGAAACAACAGAAAGACTGTCTGACTCTACAGATATACTATCAACCGAGATAGAATCAGAGACAGCAGGAACACTGTCGGCAACCAACGCTGTGGTATCTGTCGGAAGAACATACCGGGGCACTCTACGAATGTGTTTTCCCTGCCTTCTACGCTGTAGGTCTTCCCATGCTTTTTTCTTAATCTTGTTTTTCCACTCTATCACTTCGTTGGAACTCATAGTCACTTGCGTAACAGAATCGGTATAAGACACATCTACCCACGTTCTTTTCTGTTCGTATACGTTATGCTTAGATATCTTCTCCGAGTAGGGAATCGTAACAAATGTTCCTGGTACAAGCTTGTTGTTTATATCTTCTATTTTATGCTTATTGATACGGTCATAGGCTTCCTTTATCACCTCCGTCCGATAAAGGATATGCTTGGACTGGTCATCAGCCAAACCGTTATAAGCCTGCACAAAATCCTCACAAACAGCAGTATGACTTATTCCCGGCATAGAATCTATAGAAGCGACAACCTTATGCAGCACTTCATCTTTTACTTGTCCGATAGAGTCTATGTGGATTTTCGGCAACGTATCCTTATTCATCCGCACATATTTCTTTGGAGGCTCTATCTTATAGATATAGGGCTGCAGATATTCAAGACTGAGTGTAGGCTCAAATCCAGACTGGCTTTCCACCGTGGCCTTATACTGGGCAACCTCTTCGTTCTTCAGATCAATTGCCTTCTTGCGATTTTCGATACTCTCATTGTAAGCAGCCACCTCATCCTTCTTCTGCATCATTTGATAGGCTAAATAACGACGGTCGAGCAGCTCATAATTAATCGCAAGATGCTGATTGCGTATGGAACGGAAGCGATAAACGAGCGACACGCGCATATCCGTCACCAACGGATAAAATACCCATGTCCTCTTAGAACCAACATAGGGATAACAGTTGCTCTCCAAATCGGAACGATACAAATCATACGAAGTAAAATGCCATCCTACACTACCGCCAAACTCTAAATCTATAGCCGTGCCATCTTCATAACCATAAAGTGGTACAGCTACACCTGCTGTAAGTCCCGCGCCACTAGCTATGCCTTGACGTCCTAAAGCTTTGTCTGCACCACTTAACTTCAACGAAAAATCAGAGAAAGAGACGTATGGACCGACAAATAATGAAAGATGGCTATTGGGCTTACTTGAACCTCGAAAGCATCCAATACGCGCTATCATTCGTTCAATCCACTTTTCAGACTGAAGCCATTCCTCTTCCCAACTAACATCTGTATTATATATTCCTCGTCGCTCATCATAAGTTTGGCGTCGCCAATGAAAGCGATAGTCTAATCGTACATCAAAAATGTTGTATACCTGTTCTGGAATATAGGTGTGCGAGGTGTTCCAATTATATTTGACGGCAATGCCTATTGATTTCTTGTCATATGATGTATTGACCACGTCATAGTCAAAGGCTAAATTGGGAGTCATCAACAACCAGTCCACTACATTGGTCTTGATTGCAATGCGTTCTTTGAATGATGGAAATGTCAAATTCTCGCTATGCTCTGTTGAAGTATGCTGTGCGTATAAGGAAGGAGCATATGACAGTAACACAGACCCTAGCAGTCTGCTCACTATTTTACGTATTGCACCTTGCGACATATTATTTCTGCGAAAAAACATATCTCTTACACAGAGAAATTTAATATCCCTTATTTATAGCTAAATTACGACAATTTATAGGGAATCACGGAAGCACATCATGGTAACCGTGACGAGGACGAGGATTTTCAGCCTTATCTTCCCTCAAAATTAGATTGTAAGATATGGTATTCGTAGAAGAAGAGAGTTTCAATCGTAGGCTTGAAATGCCTTGAATAAGAGAAAAGCTACTCTATAAGTTAATCTCGTTTATAGTTTTTTTGGAAATAGAATCAAATAAATAACAGATTTTCTTTGAAGATTACCAAATTGTTAATAATTTTGCAGCCCAATCAATTTCTCTGTGTAAGAGATATACATCCAAATTTCTGTTTTCTTTTAGGATTTTATGGCTATGCCTATCCTGTGAGTTTGGTGCTGAGTTTATAGATGAATATGAAAGGTTTTGCTGCTGTCTATGGTAGAGAGCACAGTGCCAAAGAATAGTCCTTTATGGTGAAAGAGGTTGCTGGAAACGATATTCATAGCTGTTGTTGTCCGATAAAACTTTTTTATGCTCAAAAATTAAGACTGTCCCCTATTTCTGAATTAGTCTTAATAGTTTACTTTGTGGTGGCCAAAAATAACATTGTAAACCATGGGAAGAGTAGTCATTTTATCGGACAGCCGATGTGTTCTCAGGAAATAAAATTGCTTGGCGAGTCAAGAATTCTTCAGATCAGCCGCGAAAAGGGCGGTGAACGGTATACCAAGCGTTTCAACGTCTGGTTCATCTGGTCGTGATGCTCTATGCCGTAATCTTGTGTTTTGATTCCCTTCGGAAATGATAGAGATATACCGTCGACGGTGGAAGATAGAGCTGTTATTCAAGTAGCTCAAGCAGGACTCCCCTCTGAAAAACTTCTATGGTGAGAGTGCCAATGCCATCAGAATCTAGATTTTGGTTACGCTCATAGCCAATCTGCTCCTTATGGTCATGCAGAAGCGGTTGACACGGCCTTGGAGCTTCTCGGGACTAGCTACCATGGTACGGATTACGTTGATGAACTATGTGGATTTCTATAGCCTGTTCAATTCCCCGAAAAGGACTGGGAGGATTTACTGGCCAGAACGAGGCAAAGTGCCATGGAACCGCTATTGTTGTTTGAATGAAGGGACTTTTAAATGAAAAAAGGTGACTCGATTACCGCAGGAACGATAGACGAGCACATTGATGTTGGACTAATAGAGTTTTATCGGACTGCAATGAAAGAAAATGCAAGCCTTTTCTATACTTTCGCTCGTTGAGATTTGGCATTTCACTCACCTTGCACTAATTTTAATCTGCTTCGCAACTTGAAATTAGGCTAATGGCGACTTTGTCGCACTCCTTTGTGCCGATAAACCGGCAGTCGTCGCAACCGACGCTTATCCCGCGTCGGCGGAAAAACTGCAAATAAATTTGTGTTTTCTCTCGGCTTGCACTAATTTTGTCGTTGCCATTTGTGTGGATGAAAAAGAACTGACAATATGAAACAGGTAAAACCCAAGAAATTTCTCGGACAGCACTTCCTGAAGGACCTCTCCATAGCGAAGGCCATTGCAGACACAGTAGACAAATGTCCCTCATTGCCCATCCTTGAGGTAGGCCCCGGCATGGGAGTACTCACCCAGTTTCTCATCACCAAGGAGCGCACGGTTGATGTGGTGGAGATTGACTACGAGTCGGTAGCCTATCTGCGTGCCCACTATCCCGAACTGGAGGACCATATCATCGAGGACGACTTCCTGAAGATGCATCTCGACCGCCTGTTCGACGGCAGTCTCTTCGTGCTTACCGGAAACTATCCCTACAATATATCGAGTCAGATATTCTTCAAGATGCTCGACAACAAGGAGCGCATTCCCCTATGTACGGGCATGATCCAGCGCGAGGTGGCGCAACGCCTGGCTGCTGCTCCGGGAAGCAAGACCTACGGCATACTGAGCGTGCTAGTGCAGGCATGGTACGACGTGGAGTACCTGTTCACGGTGAGCGAGAACGTGTTTAACCCTCCTCCCAAGGTGAAGAGTGCCGTCATCGCCATGCGCCGCAACGAGGTGACCGACCTGGGATGCGACGAAGCGCTGTTCAAACGTGTGGTGAAGACCACCTTCAATCAACGCCGCAAGACGTTGCGCAACTCCATCAAGCCCCTCGTCCCCGCCGGACATCCCGTGCTGGCCGACGAACTGTTCAACAAGCGCCCTGAGCAACTTTCCGTAGCGGACTTCGTAGCGCTGACAAACAAGATCGACGGGCTATTGCCATTGCAGAAGTCAGACATAAAGGATGCCGAAGAGGGAGAGCGTTGAGCTCCCCCTCTTCTTGTATTCTAGCCTTACTCCTTGTCGTGCTTATTCGCTGACGGGCTTGAGATACCAATTCGCTTTGTCCTGTAGCTTCAGTCGAAGGTTCTCGTCAGGTGTCTGCGGAGTCGTGCGTCGTGCGATGCGTGAAGCCAGATAGTCGGTGCCACGGCGGTGAGCGAAACGCATAAGATCGAAGTAGCGGAATCCTTCGAAGCTGCAGTCGAGTGCCAATTCATCACAGATGAGATCTTCGACATACTCCATTCTCTCGTCGTCCGATAGGTTCGGGGGAAGTTGGTAGAAAATGGTGTCCATCTCAATGTTGCCGCATCCTCGTGCATGTATTCCTATTTGGTTCTTGTTGTTTCCGAAGTCGTAGAATGTGTGGCCCGATAGGAGCAACTGGGGAAGTTCCTTCTGATTATACATCAGCATATTACCTTGGCTGAGTCCATACTTGAGCATGCAGAATGCCGTTTCGGGATATCCTGCCCGACAGATGGCTTCGGCCAGCCTCAGGTAGATGTGGTTGGAACGGTAGGTGCTGATATGGGGATATCGTGCGGGAAACTTATCGATATTTATCGTATAATCGCTTTCCTGCTCCTGCGGTTTGTAGATGCGGAGATCGCCACGGGCATAGCTCGGCTCTCCATCCACATGTATGTAGTGGAGCAGTTCGGGATGTGCTTTGGTTCCGTATATGGAGTCATCGGTGAGCAACTGGTATCTCGACGGTATGAGGTCGGGGTCTTCGTCTACTTCGTCGGTGATGGCAACGTAGCAGTAGAATTGATTGTCAGCCAATTCCTTTAATGCTTCGCTTCCTTGGAGCTTGCCCATCACCTCCTGTAGATTGGATGTCTGCCCATAGTTAGCATGGGTAGCCATGGGAATGATGCTGATGCGCTCGGTGTCCCAGTTGCGGTCACCCGTGTATAGCTGGTTCCAAGTCAGTGTAGTGGCCATAAATTCAGCGTCAGTATAACTGTTGGTATATTGGGGCAATACGCTATACTGCTCCTCGACGAGATAATCGTGGTAGTATTGTGCGGCTTTTATGTAGTCCTCTTGCTGTCCTCTTATTGATCCTCTCCAAAGGTGCATGTCAGCCAATAAGAGTGGGATGGGGAAGAAGAATTTACTGCTGTTGATGGTGTAGTTCTGTCCGTAGGTAAAGTTGCCATATATGGGGTATCCCACATTGAGATGACTCTCCAATTCGGGGATGAGTAGGTCGCACAGCTCGTCAATACTTTTGCGGTTAGCTTTGTCGGCAACCACCCCTTCGATATCACTGAACGATAGCAGTGGGTTGGTATAATAGGGAACTCTTTCGAAGTTCATTGCCAACTGTAGGTAGCTCCAGCATCGTATGGCACTGACTGCGGCACGTTCTCGGGCGAATATGTTTTCGCCTTCACGGTACATGTCATCAGGTGCTTCGTGAAGGTAGTAGTTGCAATTATTGACGATAGCATAGAGCTCGCGATAGGGGTTGTACTTGTCGGTCAAGTCCGTTTCGAAGTTGCTCAGTACGGTGAGTTCTTCGTCAGTGATGTCGGGTCGCAGTTGTACCAAGTCTCCTCTCACTTCGCCTAGGATGACCATCTGGTCGGCGACTTTCTGAACATGGGCCAATATTCCCAATACGCTGAACACAGTATCGGAGGGACTGTCTATCTGATGATCCTCCGTGAAGGCAACGTCTATGGTCTCCACATCGCATGAGGTGAACAATAGTGATAGGGTGAGGATACTCAAGAAAAACTTTTTCATAGAGCCAATATGTAATATATGTGTGTTATAGATTGATTCTTATTCCTGCCGTGACGCTACGTCCTTGCCCCAGTAGTCCACAGTCGATGCCTTGGTAGAGGGCATTGCGTGAGCAACTCACTTCGGGGTCGCTCCCGAGATAGCGTGTCAGGGTAAACAGGTTGTTGGCTGCCACCCATACGGTGAATCCTTGCATAAAGGATAGGGCGAGTGGCTTATGGTAGCTTACCGATACGCTCTTGAGCTTCATGTAGCTGCCGTCCTCTATCCACCGGTCGGTGAACCCATAGCCCGAGGTCTTGCTGGCCGAGTTGGCACGTGGTACATCAGTCTGCTGTCCCTCGCGTACCCATCTGCGCAGCATGGCTGTCGTCTGATTATGGTAGCTACCTCCTTGCTCCAATACTCGTCGAGCATAGTTGTAGATGTCGCCTCCGATGTTGTATGTGAAGGAGGCATCGAATGTAAACCCTCGCCATGTCAGTGTGGTCCCGAACGAGCCGAAGAGGTCGGGATTGGGGTCTCCGATAACTTGGCGATCCTTCTCATTGATGATGTGGTCATCGTTGGTGTCTATGTATATAGGGTCTCCGGCTTGCAGTGGGTATCCCCTTTCTGACCCCATCCTGATGTCGGCTTCCTGTGCGGCTTCCGTAGTGGCAAATACTCCATTCGTGCGGTATCCGTAGAAGACAGCAATCGGGTTGTCGGTGGCAGTTAGCAGTTGTCCCTCCATGAAGTTGGTCGTGAAACGCTTGTTCCCCTCGGGTAGCGCGGTTAGTTTGTTTGCATAGCGGTTGGCTGCTGCGTAGATGTCCCACGACATGTTGCGCTGGCTAAGCAGTCGGATGTCGGTGTGCAGGCTATAACTGATGTTCTCCAACTCGCCTTCGTTGCACAGGTACTGGCTGAGTCCGCTGATGCCATGGAGAGGTTTCCACACCAGCAGGTTGTCAGTGTAGCTTTTGGTGGCTTTGACGGATATTCCCCATCGATCCTCGAAGGTACGCATTTGCGCTCCTATATGCAGGCGTGTGGTGGTCTCCCATCGCAGCTTGTCGTTGCCGATATGGTTGAGGCTGATGCCCGCTGTGCCATTGATGAATGGGGTAGTGGTGAAGTAACTGCGCGAGGCGTAGGGTGGGATGCGGTCGTTACCGCTTTGATCGATGCCTGCCGTGATGGTCAGCTGGTTGATGGCTTTGGCCTGACGGAAGAAAGGTTCGCTCGAGACGTTCCATCGTGCCTGCAATGAGGGGAACATTGCCCATACATAGTTGCCCACTGTGATGCCTCCTTGTGCGTTGTTTCCGTAGCGCGTAGAGGTCTCTCCGGTGAGCGATGCTGTCAGGTTGTAGCGGTCAGTGTAGTGGTAGTCGGCATGTAGGTACAGTGCGGCCGATTTCCATTGTTCGTAGCATCCGGTAACCTCCCTATTGTCCATGGTAGTGGTGATGTTGGGCATCTTGTCGCTCACCGTGTTGCTCGCTGCTATACCGTCGTTGTTATAGGTGTCGCTCATGTAGCGCACTCCTCCGACAGCTTTCATCTGGTGCAGGCCACGCCCTGAGTTCCATGTCAATCGCGTATCGCTCATCAATGATGTCTGTTTCGATGAGTAGGCCTTTGATTGGTTGTTGATGGCCGCATCTGTTCCGTTTGCAATGGTGGGCACTCCTTCATCGGGCATGAAGTATCGTTCGGTGACGTTGTTGAGCACGTAGCTTACCTGTTCGCTCACGGTTAGCTGCTTGCCCACCCGCCATTCGGGACGTATGTTCATAAAGAACAGGTTGTAGGACAAGGAGTTCTTGTTGCTGGCCTCTCCTCCTTCGATGATGGCCAGTGGATTGCTGATGCCGAATACGTCGTAGTCGGCCAATGAGGCTGTGAAGTTTCCCTTTTTGTCGGCCATGTGGCTGTGGAGCAATGGCGATTTGATGAGCGCCAATGCTGATGGGGCAAAGTTGTCGCCACTCCGTATGCCATCGTCGCGTAGGTTGCGTCCCGTATTGCTATAGGCCACGTCGAGCTGCACCGTCAGTGGATCCACAATGTTGACATCCGTGTTGAAACGCAGCGACAAGCGGTCAAAGTCATTCCCCTTGAGCGTGCTCTCTGCATCGCTGTAGTTTATGCCGAGGTTATACTTCGCTATCTCATCGCCTCCCTGCACGTTTATGCCGTAGTACTGGGTCATTGCCTTCTGATACACTGCTCGGCTCCAGTTAGTATCGTTGTGGTACATGGCGTAGAGTTGCTTGTCGGCAGTCTGATTGCTCAGGAACTCGGGTGTCGTGGTCGCATTGCCCAAGATGTCCGCTGCGTAACTTCGGTACCCGTCAGCATTCATCATCTGCGGCAGGCGTGGCATCCACTCCATGCCGCTGCGCAGGTTCACGTCGATGCGTGTAGCCATTGACTTGGCGCGTTTTGTCTCTATCAATATGACGCCTCCTCCGCCTTTGGCTCCATACAGTGCTGTGGCATCGTGTAGGATGCTCACCTTCTCTATATCATCAGGACTTATGGCGCTGAGTACATTGTTCAGATATCCTTGATGTAGCAAGGTGCGGTCGTTCTGCTGATCCAGTACTACCCCGTCAACCACGATGAGTGGTGTGGCGCTGCTGTTGAGCGAATGCCATCCTCCGAGCATGAGCATGGCTCCTTGTGCCGGGTTGGCGCTACCCTTTATCGCTCTCAGTCCGTCGGTTTGCTCCATTGCCAGGTTGTCCTCGACGGTGAGTGCGGTAGCTGCAGCCGAGGCTACGATGGAGGGGTGCATCAGCACCTTGATGGCTCTTCCTGCTGGGGGGAGGTGTAGGGTGAAGCTCCTGTGGTCAGTCGCCTCTACGATCAAGGTACCGATGTGCGGCGGTAATGCAATCTCGAACATGCCCTCTGCATCGCTCATCGCGCTGTATCGTGCGTCGCTTTCTGCCGTGACTATGGCACCCGCGATGGGCATTCCCGTGGCATGACTCACGACGGTCCCCTTCCACACCGTCTCTTGTGACATGGCAGGCTGTGCTGCCCATAAGATAGTTGTTAACAGTAGCAGTATGTGTCTCATAGGTGTTCAGTGTTATCGGTTAGTTTCTTCGTGGGCGTAGCACGATGCAGTCAATATACATGTCGCGACTCAGCGTGGTTTCGGTTCGTTTGGCCGTTCCCGTTATCTTTAGCGTCAGCTTCGAGTCTGTCAGTTTCTCTCTGCTCGGGTAGTAGTCGCAGTACTCGAACTGATGTCCTTCGCGCACCCACACCGTATCGATTACTGTGCCGTCAATGTTGAGGCCTGTGCTCTTGTAGACCTCGCCGAGGTAATCGTCGTGCAGCTCCACATCGACCCTTCCGTCCTTCGGGTCGATGATGGATGAGTACCCGTTCTTGGTTAGGTTCATAGGTACAAACACCACGCCGATGTCATACTTGCACGACAACACGTCGGGCAACACGTAAGTCACCGTTGGTTTTAATAAGGGCGATGTAGCCACCAATTTCATGTATCGGTTTTTGCTCAACTCGTTCTTCCCTGTCACTACAAACACGCTTGTTGCTTCGCAGTTGCTGGGCTCCTTGGTCATGTATGCCTCGGCTTCGGCTTCGATGACGATGTCCTGCACGAATGTCTCGTAGGGATTGATGTTCAGCGCTTCGGCTTTCAGCAGTGTTCCGTTGCTGCAGTCCACCGAGTCGGTGATGCGTGGCTCGTAGGGCAGTGGTTCCTCACTGTCGGTTCGGCGCACCAGATACTCCGTGATGCGTCGTTTGGCTACCGAGTCGCCCATGTGCTCATGGATGCCTTCGGGGTAGCGGTAGAAGGCCTTGAATTCCTCCACCGTTTCCTCCCATGCTTGGTTGGTAGGAGCCGTCATCACGTACGATGTGTTCTCTGCATTGAGTCGTCCCATCTTCGTCCACAGTTCATTGGTGGTGACGAACACCGAGTCGCTATACACCTTTTCGCCGCCTACGACACCGCTCAGCGTGCTGGCGTTGGGATCAAACTCTTGACGGTTGAATCCGTACAGGTAATCGCACAGTTGTTGCAGGTCGTTGTCTTGACGCAGATAGGTCCAGATATTGTTGTTGAATCTGACTTGCCGCTCTACGATGTGGAGCAGGCCGTTGGTACATTCCATATTGGGATTTTCGATGCGCACGCCATTGAAGGCCACGTGAGTGCCGTCCGCGACGAGGCGCATCAGCTTACCGTTGAGTGTCTTTATCGAGTCTTTCTTAGCTGCCGACACCGAGATGAGCGAGCGGGCTATGTGGTTCTCGATGACCTGTGTCGTGATTTCCTCGTCCGACATCGTACCACCCGCGATGAGTGAGGTGTCGATTCTTCCTTTGGGAGCCCATACGGTGAACCGCTGGTTGCTGTCTAGCAGCTTGTCGTAACCTCTCGACTGCAATAGGCGGGCAAAGTCGTCGAGTTCGTCGTTATCGGATATCTGTTGCCACAGCGTTTTCGCTGGCTGGGCAGGCTCAGCGTAATGCTCCTCCCAGCTGTCGGTACACGACAGTGTGGCGGCGGCTACCATCACGCTCCATATCAAATACTTGTTCTTCATATTCTACTCTTTTTCTTGGTCACACATTCGTGAGCGCTTCTCCTAAAATCTGTCTTCCGGTACTGCTCCGTTGTATATGCTGCGTGGGCACACCTCGATAAAGTCGAGGTTGAGCAGTCGTCCTGTGCGCTCATCCACCTTTCGGAATCTCAGGTAGAAGGGTCTGCCATCAAGCTGCTGTGTGGTGATGATGCGTCTCATGTACCACCAGTCGTTGGTCATCTTCGTCTTTTGGGTCACACGGTCATTCTCTACGCGATACATGGCAGCGGGTCCCTTCATGTATCCGAGGTTGCGCATGGCTCTGTCGTTCTCGGTGATGGTAACCAGTCCTCCCACGTTGGCCGATGCGTCTGAGGTGATGTCATCGAAGAGGTTAATGTCCTGTATCATGCCCACCTTGGGGTCCATGCCCGTGAGGTTCATGTCGAGGGGGATGCCTACGGGCATCATCAGTTGCTTGTCGTAGCCGAAGTAGATTTGCGAGATACTCATCAAGGCATTGCAGCAGTAGCCCAAGCGTATTTCATACTGTCCTGCGGGGACAGCTGGGAAGCGTATGGTCACGTCGTACTCTCCATCAAAGTTAAGGTTGTCGGTCTGATGTGCTGCCAAATCCTTGTGAGTACCATTGCCAGCGCTCTTGCCTGCAGGCCAACGGTTGTACTTACATTCGCTGTTGTCATCGTAATCCAATCCATCGAAGTAGCCTGTGGGGAAATACCACCACAGCATCTCGTCGTCCTTGTCGAGGCGGATGTCATTGTTGGTCAGTTCCTTGAGCAGCGATCCCGTGTCGATACGGATGCGAGTGTTCTTGAACATGCTTACCACCTCTGCATCGAACTTCAGTATGCCGTTCACGAATTGGAAGTTGCCGTTGATGGTGGACTCCCCTTCCGAACTCTTGACCTCCACTCCTTCAATAGCATTGTTGGAGCGGATGAAACGGTTGAGATACACAGCGTTGCCTTTGCTCGATACGGCCTGCAGACGCAGCAGGTTTCCCTCTAAGGTCTCATAGTATTCGGTGTAGTCACCCCCCTCGTTGACGCTCCAGTCGCGGGTTGCATTCACCAAATTGTTGTATCCTACGTTTCTGTCGAGAATGTGATAGGCTATATATCTGTTTAGCGGATTCTTGCGGTGTGCGGGGTTGTTATCATAGAGCCCAGCGTCGTTGGGGTACACCTTGTCCATCATCACCTTGGCATAGTTGGCCAGCGATACGATATCGCTCTCGAGGTCTCCAGTGTAGATGGGCTTATTGGCATCCAGAGGGTCGATGATTGTAGCGTATACCTCGTCCTTCTCGACGAACACGGTGTAGCCCAGTCGTCTCGATGCGGGTACCTTGTCTCCCGTTCCGGTGTACTTGGCTGCATATTGAGCCAGTTTTTGCGTCATTGCCTCGCTCTCGTCTTTCTCTTCCAGCATGAGTTCGGTGAGCTGCGTCTTTTGCAGTGCTGCCATGAACAGAGTGAACCCCAATGCCTCGCACCGCGACTGCATGTAGTCGGGCAGCACATAGCTCGACTGTTCCAGCACATGGTCGATGGTGTGCACCACACCATTGGTCACAGTGTCGTTGGCTGCGATGATTCGCGACTTCGTGTTGAGACGATACACTGTGGTCGAGTCGCCTCGTGCAGGGTCATACTCCTGCGTGATGGCCACCTGTATCTTTCTCTCATACATATTGGCCCGGGGCAGGTATCCGGTGTGCATGTCGTGTGTGAGCAATGCTTCTCCTATGATATGGCTTTTGGCTATGGCGATGACCGTGCTGTCGGGTAGCGCCTCGAGTTCCATGCCAGGATGGTGTTCTGTGATGTATTGCTCTATGGCTTCGTTGGTCGGTGCCAGGCAGGTGTATTGTCCGTAGGTCGTCATCAGGCCTTTGATGCCTGCACGGGCCAGTATTCGGTTGAAGGCATCGTACTGCTCGTCTGCGTCCAGGAAGTCTCCTATGGTCTGTTGCTGGCTCACGTAGAAGCTGTCGCCTTCGACGCCATCGTCATAGCATCCTGTCATTGTTAAGGCCATGGCCACGGCCACTATCCATGTTCTATTTTTGGCTTTCATATATGGGGCTTTTGTGATTTGTCAATACTGATAGGCAGGGTTTTGGTCGGCCTCCAATAGGGGGTTGACATCTATCTCCGGCTGGTAGAAGGGGAGATACAGATTGTCAATGCTGGCCAGTCGAGTGACGGCATCCCTTCCTCCCGTTTGGTACTTACGCAGCAGATAGGTGTTGCGTAGGGTCGACATCATCTTGGTCGGTTCGTCGGCATGTCGCACCATGCGCATGAGGTCATACCATCGCTTGCCTTCAAACATCAGTTCGCGTTGCCGCTCGTCAAGCACCAGTCGCTTCATGTCGTCGGGCATGGTCAGTAGCTTGCTTGTACCTCCACAGGCGCGTTCGTTCACGGCCTTGACGAGTTGGAATGCCTCCTGCAAGTTGTCCTCGCCGCCCAGGTAGGCGAGTGCTTCGGCTCGCATGAGCATCACGTCAGTGAGGCGGTAGACGATCCAGTTGGCGGCCTTTCCGCTCATTTGTATTTGCTCATTGTCATCTTTGGCAGCTCTGTACTTCAGTATGGAATAGCTGTTCGAGGTGGTGAACCCGTCATAGTTGACACAGTCGATGAGGCGTCCGTCGTTGGTGTCCTCAAACAGTGCACCCTCTTGTCTGTCGATGATGTAGTTTGCAGCCGAGAGCATGCCCCCCGTGAGTGTGCGGGTGGAACCATACAATGCGGTGACGCCGCTGTTGTCCCTGATGTCGAAGTCGTACTGTAGTTCCAAGAGACTCTCGAAGCTATTGCCAGTGACGAAGAGCTGTTGGTTGGCATAGTGCAGGGTGGTGCCGTCAATGAGCGGATACCCTTCATATAGGTTCAAGGTTCCGTTGGCATAGTACAACTCATTTTCGCCTTGTGCCATCTGCTGTTGCTGCAGGGCATACTCGGCCTGCTTGGCTGCTATCACTTCGGCTGCATATTCGGCACACCGTGCATAGTCGCCTGCCCATAGATACACATCGGCCAACATGGCCTTCACGCTGAGCTTGTTGAACCGTCCCTTGCGTTCGGCAGGAGTGTCGAAAAAACGCTCCCCCCAGATATCCTCTTTGGCCCACTCCAGATCCTCGATGATCTGCGCCAACACCTCCTCTTCGCTCGAAGCGGCCACCTTGAAGTCCTCATCGTCGCCGATTGTGGCCATGGTCACGAGCGGCACCTTCTTAAAGGTGCGTATGAGGTAGAAGTAGCACAGCGCCCTGATGCTGCGTACTTCGGCATTGTAGCTCAGCAGTTCCTCCTCGGTGAAGTTGCCGTCTTTCTCTTGAGCTCCAGGTGCGTAGTACAGTACCGTGTTGCACAGGTTGATGACGTTGTACACGGCTGCCCATGAGCACCACGTGTTTTGTGAGGTGATGTTGTTGACGTAGTAGTTGTAGTCGTTCTCGTTGTTTTGCAGTGCCGCGTTGTCGGTGATGTTGTCGGCTCTCATCTCGCCCCACGCAATAACGCGCTTGGCGAAGTTGGCCTCCTGCATGGCATAGTAGCACGAGGCGATGCAGCTTTCCACCTCGCTCTTCTTCTCCCAGTAGTTCTCCACGCTGACGGCATTGAGCGGCTTCAGTGTGAGGAAGTCTGCCAGGAAGTCATTGCACGAGGTTAATATTAGTGTGGTGGCTAATGCCGCTATCATTTTCTTTTTCATAATGCATCAAAAGTTTATGGTGACACCTAAGGTAAACGACTTCGCTCTTGGCGTGGCAGCATTATCGGTGGTCACACCCATACCTCCATAGCCTACTTCTGGGTCCACTCCGCTATATCGGGTGAGCAGGAACAGGTTATCGGCACTGGCGAATAATGCTATACGGCTCATCCCCAGTCGCTTGCTGAAGTCTCTATCCACTTCGTAGGCCACCTGCAGGTTATTGAGGCGGATGAACGATGCATCCTCCACATAGCGGTCCGATCCCATCCAATTGTACCCTTTGGCATAGAGCGCTCTCGGTACGATGTGCGCACCATCAGCTCCGTCGCCTTCCTTGCGCCAGCGGTAGTTGACAGTCGTTGTCTGGTTGTTGGTGCCATACATGTTCTCGGCCAGCATACGTGCCCTGTTCACCACCTTGTTGCCGTAGCGGTAGTTGAACATCGCCTTCAGGGTCCATGCACCGTAGTAAAGGTTGAATCCGAATCCGCCCGTCAGCTTCGGTAGTGACGAACCCAGATACACGAGGTCCAATTCGTTGATGTTACCGTCGTGGTTGATGTCCTCATAGATGGCATCGCCCCCCGTGAAGGCATACTTCGTGTTATGGTAGTCATAGTACAGCTGCATGGGCTTGTTGTTGGCGCCGAGGATGACGTTTCCTTCCTTGTCGCGTGCCACGGGACACGTTGCCCTCTCAGCAATCGCCTTGTCGTAGTGGTCGTAGCTGTAGGCAAACACTCCCTTGTAGCGTAGTCCGTAGATGGCTCCAAAGGGGTTGTTGAGCTGTACGCGTGTCACATAGTTACCATTGGTCGGGAGTTTCACACCTGTGCCGTTGATGGCATTGAGGCGTATCTCGTCCATCTCGGTGATGGTATTGCGGTTGTTGGCAAAGTTGAGGTAGGTCGATGCCTGCAACTTTCCTGCCAGTTTGAAGCGGTTGACGTTGAGGTTGATTTCGTACCCTTGGTTCTTCATCTTACCGTTGTTCTCGTAGTTCAGTGTGGCGAATCCGCTGGTTGTCGGTATCGCAGGGTTCTTGGTCTGCAGGTCACTCTTATATTGTGCATACAGGTTCACCGATGCAGTCAACAGGTTATCCATCAGTCCGAGGTCGATACCTGTATTCCACGAGTTCTGCTTCTCCCAACGAAGGTCGGTGAGGCGTATATTGGCGGGGCGCATGCCAGGCGTGTTGATGTACTTGCCGTCCGACTGGTATATCGAGTAGTGCAGGTCGTTGGCTCCGGGCTGTGTACCCGTGATACCCCATCCTGCGCGTACCGAGAGCATCGACATCCAATCGCGTGCTCCGTCCATGAACGCCTCGTCGATGATGTTCCAACGCCCTGAAGCGGCATAGAAGTATCCCCAGCGGTGCGAAGGACCGAAGCGTGTGCTGCCATCGGCACGCATCGACCAATCGAGCGAGTATTTCGATTTGTATGAGTAGTGTGCCTGCAACACCCAGTTGGCGCTGCGCCATTGTCCCGAACCGGTGCTTGTGTTGCTCAAGTGGCCGCCTGTGGCTGCCATTGTGATGTTTGCTCCAGGGAGCATATAGCTGCTCAGCGACTGGCTGTTGGAGTTTCCTGTCACCATTTGTCCTTGCAGCATGGTACGTATCGAATGGTCCTTGTTGGCCAATGCAGGGATGAAGGTCAGACGGTGCGTGGTGGTGAATCCGAAACTCTTGTTGAAGCTCGATGACGCGGAGTTCACTGCTCCTTGTGTCTCGGTCCATTTCACACTTTTCAGTTCGAAGGGGTAATAGCTGTCGTTATACCCATTGAGTATCGACAGTGCCACACTACCCGTATAGTTGAGCTGTGTGCGCTCCTCATCCACTCCCAATAGTTTGTAGTTGATGTCAAAAGTTGGAGCCACGTTGTAAGAGCGGTTCCCTTTTTGTGCTAGCCATGCCGATGCCACGGGGTTCACCAGGGAGCGTTGTGCCGATAGCTCGTCTCTGTCTCCTGCATAGGCTTCGGTAAATTCGTCCATGCGGAAATAGGTGCCCAGACTATTCCCCAAGGCGTCCTCATCGTAGATGGCCATATTGGGCATCTTCACGATGGCTATGCCCAGCAGTCCGTCGCTGTTTTGCTTGTTGTCTGTATAGGTGAGGGCAAACGAGCTGCTGATTCTGATGCGGTCGCTCACGAAATAGTCGAGTGCCATGCGGGTAGAGAAACGGTCGAGCTGTTGGGCGATGATGCTTCCCTCCTGATGGTCGTATCCTGCCGAGATACGGTAGTTGGCCTTCTCACCTCCACCCGCGATCGACAGGTGATGGCTTTGGAACATGCCGAACTGCTTCACGGCATCCTGCCAGTTGGTGTTATTGTTGTATTGCTCGTATTGGGGGAAGTTCTGGTTGTAGCTGAGTTCTTCCAACCGTTCCGGGTTCTGGGAGGCATTGAAAAACTCCTCTTTCAGCAACATGGTGTATTGGTCGCCATTGAGCATGGCGTATCCTTCTGGTTGGTAGGTTCCGCGCAAGCGTAGCGAATAGCTGACACGAGGCTTACCGCTTGACCCTCGTTTGGTGACGATGCTGATGACACCATTACTACCCTGGCTACCCCAGATAGCCGTGGCAGCAGCATCCTTCAGCACGGTGATGCTGGCGATGTCCTCCACGTTGATGCTCAGCAGTTCGGCAAATCGGTCCTCGGTGATGCTGCTATAGTCGATGTCGTTGTTGGCATCCGTTTCGAAGATGTTGCCGTCCACGACGATGAGTGGCTCCGAGCTGGAGAAGATGGACGAAACACCGCGCAGGCGCATGCTGGTTCCGCTTCCCAGGTTACCGCTGTTGTTTACGATGTCGAGTCCGGCAATCTGTCCCTGCAGTGCTTCGTCGACGGAGGTGAACGAGAGACCTTCGAGCTTACTCATGCTCATGGTCTGCTGGGAGAATGATTGCTCGCGTTCGGGAATGTCGAGTCCACCGGTAGCGACGCGGGTTGTTGCTGTCACTACTACCTCTTCTATCTGCGTATCGCTTTTCAGGAATATCTCGAACTGACGTTTCTCTCCGATGGATAGGAACTGTGTCTTGCAGCCTACGTAGCTGATTCTTACCTTGTGTCGCGTGTCGCGTACCTTCAGCGCAAAGTTTCCGTTCATGTCGGTCACGGCCGATTCTATGATACGTTGTCCCTCATCGACCTCTACCACGTGGGCTCCGAATACGGGTCCGAAGTCATCGGATACGGTACCGCTGATGGTGGTGCTGCTTTGTGCCTGCATCGTTAGGGGCAGCATGCAGCATAGTAGAGTGAGCAGCTGATGTATGGTTCTGTTTTTCATAATTCGTGGGTGTGATTGTCTTTTATGAGGCATGTGTGGTCTTTATTCCTTCTCAATGCATAGGCATTCTTCGTCGTAGAGCAGGGGTTCGCTGATGCGGTGTACTACGGCGTAACTCGATGTGCTGATGAGGTTGGAGTAGCTTTCTCCGTCGAAGGTGTATTCACGTACCGATTGGTTGTAGTCGGTTGGCGCGGCAGTGGATTTCACGGTGGCTGGTGCCGTCCATGAGGGGATATAGTTTCCGGTGACGGTGATGTCATTGGGGGTACTGCTCACCTGCAGACTATAGCTCAATCCTTCTTGAGTGCCTTCGAGCACATAGGCGGCTGTCTCATAGGTGCCGTTGGCGATGTCGCCTCCGATGTATATACTGCGGTCCTGCAAGTGATATTTGATGAAGTTGAGCAGGCGCATGGTGTAGTCGTGTTTTAGCTGTGCAATGTCGATGTCGTCGCGCCCGGCATATTTCTCCGTCAGGGCATTGATGTCGCTCCAGCGGGGCAGTCCGTGCTCGTAGGCCTTGGTCATGGCATCGTTGTCGGGCACATATATGGTGTACTGGTATGAGTTGAATGTCTTCACAGTGGTGTTGTCCCGGTTCATGGAGTAGGTCTTGCTGCTCGAACGCTTCATGATGGCATAGAGGTTGCGCTCAGCGGGTGTCCACTCGGGATTACCGAGCAGGAGCTCGTAGAACTCGCTGTACTCTTCGTGCCCTTCGAGTAGCATCTGTAGCGACAGCATGGTCGGTTGCACCATGTGGTCGGCCACGAGGTAGTAGCCGTTGTCCTTCTCCACACGCTCCTCGATGGTGACATACTCCCCTGACACCTGGTCGCGTATCTGCAGGTCGCTACCCTTGTCGACAATCTCCATGACTCCGTTGTCCTTGGTGATGAGGTAGGGTGTCTGCGGCCCGACGATGTTGGTGCCGTAGATGTCGCGTGGGATGATGGTGAAGTTGAGCAGGTCGGTGAGGCGGTTGCGTACGGCGGCATGGGCTACACCCTCCGAAGCGGTGAGTGGGCGCATATTCTTTTTGGTGAAGGCTGCATCGCCTTCAGCGGTCTTGTCGTAGCTATAGGTGTAGGCATCCACGGTCTGCTGCACATCGTTATATACAAACTCAAACCAGCGCGGGTCATCGGTGTTGTAGGTCACGGGGTCGATGTATCGGCGCAGGGCTTCGTCGGTGAGGATGATGTAGTTGTAGTAGCTCACCATGGAGAGCAGGTAGGGCTTGAACTCGAGGTTGCGTATGGCCCAGTCCATGATCTTCATGTTGTCCTCTACCAGCGTGGGGGCTATCACGGAACGGAACGATGAGGGGGCGTATACCTCGTTCATGACGTAGAGCGCTCCGTTGCAGCAGGTGGCTGTGGCGTCCGGAACGATGGCATCGGTGGTGAGTCCTATGGGGTCTTTGGCGTCGTCGCGCACGTTGCCGAAGCGGCTGGGGATGCTGTTGAGGAATGAGGGTTGGATGTGATTGTTGAGAAACTCGGCCAGCACATTGTCGGGCACGCTGTCGAATGGCGTGTCGCTGGGATAACGTTGGCGAAGGAACTGTCCGTCATCGCCCTCCCACCAAGCCAGGAGTGCCTCGTCAGTGGGGGCGAAGATGGCTCCCATGTCAACTCCCTCGTCGATGCCGCTCTCCACATAGTCGAGGCGTCCGGGGTCGAGCTTGAGCCATCCTGTGGCCTTCTCGTTGCCTACGGAGGTGATGCCGTTGCCCAGGGCGTCGCGCCACAGGTAACCTTTATAGAATATGGAGTCGCCTCCCCAGAGCGGAGAGTAGAGGCCCTGCCCCTGATAGTAGTCATAGAGGTAGGCATACTGCTTGGCTACATCGGTTGCCGAGAGGGGTATGCTGAAGCGGTCGATGAGGCGGGCAAAGAGGTCGGTATGTCCGTTCTCGGCCATGTAGACGGCCATGGAGGGCAGTGGGGTGGGCACATCGTCCATGATGTGGATGTAGCCGTTCTGACAGGTGATGTTGCCCTCGCGCACTTTCACGTTGTTGATATATACGTCCTCTTCGTTGAAGGTCTTGCCACCGAAGAGGTAAGAAAAGTCGGTAGGAGTGATGCCTTTGGTCATCATCTGACGCCAAAGGAAGTGTACCATGGGCTGGGTGCCCTGGGCGATGATGTTGTATGCAGGTTGGTCCATAGTCCTCAGCCGCTTCCACCAGTCGTGGAGGGGTGTGGATGGAGGGAGCGATGCCGTCGGCACCGTGGTGATCGAGTCGTATACGGCCCATTGGGTGTTGGTGCGGCGCATCACCTGTCCCTTGGCTATGCCGTCGGTGACGGAGAGGTTGGTGAGGAGATCCAGCACATAGGCATTCTCAAGCATGGCACTATTGACCAGATACTTCTTCTGTGCGGGAGTGAGGTTGTCTGCATCGATGCCACGCTTGGCAAAGTAGGTGCGATAGGCGTCATCGGTAGCAGCAAATACGGTCACGCTGCCAGTCTTTTTGAGAAACTCGTCGCGTCCCAAGTCGGTGACCATCTGCAGGAAGATGCTGAATTCGCCACGGCGCTGCAACTCGTCGTATATGCTTTCGCCTAGCCATGAGGGCTTCTCTTCGGCCCATTCGTAGCCGTCCTTGCATCCAGTGATGGATGTGACCATGAGCACTGCTGTGGCATAGAGTGCCAGGCGTACCTTACTGATGACTCTTCGCATGATTTTTTATGTTGGAGAAGAATCAGCATACCTCGCGTACTGGCCGCAAGGTATGCTGATGGTGAATAAATAGGGTTATCTGATGATGACTTTTTTGCCATTGACAAGGTAGATGCCGCGTGCGAGCTGGCTCTTGTCGGTGTACTGGCGTCCCATGAGGTCGTAGATGCCTGCGGGGGTATGCTCCTTCTCGGCTGTCTGTATGCCGTCGGGTTCGGGCTCAGGTTCGGGCTCTACATCCTCGGGCTTGGTTGTGCCGTAGTAGAAGAGGCGGAAGTTGTCGGCATGCCAGAAGCGTCCGTTGCCTCCCACGACACCCGTACCGCGGATACCTATTACCATATGGCCGTTCTCGATGAGTATCACGTCGGTCTCGGTGGTGGTACCCAACTCGCGCTGTGCGGTGTTCCATACGTCGAGGTCGGCGTTGAAGGTGCTGTCTACATACAGCGTGTCAGAGTAGGTGTATACGATGCTGTCGTTGCCGCTGACATCGGTCAGTGTCTGCTTCTCGGCATTGCGGCTCATGGTGTAGAGGCGCAGGTTGCCGGCACCTGCCGAGGCGTAGGTGGCAGCTGTAGCCTGATAGTATCCCTTGGGGAGTGCTACTTTACCCTCTTCGTCGCCGAGGTTACCGATGGTCTGACGGTAGTCGGTAGCTGAGGCGATGTTGTGGCCCTCATGTCCCGACCAACTGTAGCAGTACATCCAGGTGTCGCCGCTAGTTCTTCCTGTGCGCTCGGGCTTGTCGGCGTTGGTTGTGGTCTCCCATCCGGGGAGTACGAGGGAACTGGGCTGCTCGGCTTCGAGGTGATCCTGGTAGATGTTGGGGTTGACGATGAATGAGGTCATGTCGAGCGGGTTGGTGGCGATGTCGCTGATCTGTGCTGTGGCCAGTGCTTCGGCGATGAGTGCGTTGAGCACTGCGGTGTTGAGCTCGGCGTCAATCTTCTCCAGGTTGTCGTTGACGAGTGCCTCGGCTACGGCTGTGTAGGCGGGGTCGGCGCTGAGGCCACCGATGCGGTCGGCAAGCAGCTTGGCCTTGCCCATGGTGAAGCAGAGGGCGATGGAGGCATTGATCTTGGCTGACTCGGCTGCCAGTGCCTCGGTGTCTGTCACGAGTTTCTCGGTCAGGTAGTTGTCCCAGGTCAGGTTCTCGGCATTGGCAGCTGCAGTCTCGAGCGCATCCTTGAAGGTGCCGATGACGCCAGGCTGTGCAAAGATGAGTCCCTCTTCGAGTTGGGTAGCAATGGCGGTGCATCCCTCAATCAGGGGGCTGATGGCATCGTAGTTGGCGATGATCTGCTCAGCGGCAGCAATCAGTACATCCATGTCGTTGATGGCTTGTTGCAACTCTTCCACTGTACCCTCTTCGATGAATACCTTGTAGCCCTCCTCCTCGTCGAGTGCTATACCCAGGTAGTCGGCATCGTCGATACCATACTCGGTCAGCTTCTCATGGAGCGGTTGTGCGGTCTCGAGACGTGAGGCCAGGCGGTCCTGGTATGCCTTGATGACGTCGGCGTTTACATAGTAGAGACGGAAGTTGTCGGCACGGAAGTAACGTCCGTTTCCGCTGCCTGCTGTGGCATGCATACCGATGTAGAGCGTGCCGTCGGGACCCACCTCGATGCCCTCGATAAGGGTGTTGGTCTCCATCTGCTCGCGCAGTGCCTCATACTCGGCTTCGGTGTTGCCCGAGAAGTCTACGGTCTTGAAGTTTACGCTGTCGGGTGTAGCCCACAGGTGGCTATTGACGGGACCATTGTTGCAGAAGGTCGTGGCCTTCAGGTTGTAGAGGCCGGCAGGGAGCTTCACGGCACCCTCTTCGTTGCCGCCTATCTTCTGATGGTAGTGCGAACCTGTGATGAGGCTGCCTGTCCAGTGGTAGGTGTAGAGGTCTGACTCGCCATACTCGCTGGTAGTGCGGGCATTGCCGTCACGTCCGTCGCGTACGCAAATCCATCCACCGGGGTTAGCAGTTTTTGGACCGTTTTGGTAGATGTTGGGATTGACGATGAACGAGGTCATGTCGATGGGGTTCTCGTCGGTAGCACTGGCGAGGAAAGCCACGGTCATCTTCTCGCGCATTACGGCATTGAGTTGTGCCACGTTGAGTGCCATCTCGTCGTAGTTGAGGTCGGCATTGGCGAGCGAGGCCACCACGGCGGTGTAGGCTTCGGTGTCTGCGAGTCCGCCGATGCGGTCGGCCAGTTCCTTAGCCTTGTTGAGCGGGTAGGAGAGCGCTACGAAGTCGGTAATCTTCTTGGTGGCGTTCTGCATGTCGGTGACAGCCTGGTCGGCAGCGGTGGTAAACTCGGCCAGTGTGGCGAGCTGCATCACGCCCTCGGCTGTGGCGATGCCCTCGGTGAGCACCTCGCGTACGGCTGTAGGCAGTGAAGCGCCATATTTATTGTCAACCTCTGAGGCGATATTGATGGCCTCTCTGAGCTTGGAGGCTTGGTCTATCAGGGTGATGAGATAGGTCATCTTCTCCGTGATGACAGCCTCAGCGGCCTGTATGTCGGCTGCGGGGGTGTCGGCATTGTATCCGCTGTATTGGTCCACGATGGCCTGCATTTCGGTGTAGGCGGCTACTCCGAGGCTCTTGAGCGAGTCGGTGAGGAGCTGCATCTTATTCGCCTTTACGGCAAAGGCATCGAAGATGTTACCCTCAACGTAGAGGCGGAAGTTGTCCCAGCATGCCCAGCGGTCTCCACTGCCGGTACGCACGTCGATACCGATTTGGATGGTCGTTTGGTCGGTGATGGTGAAGTACACCTCGTTCATGTAGCTCTCGGGGTATGTGGTGAAGTAGGCATTGACGCCCTCCATGCTGTTGGGGTATCCATTCTTTTGTCCTACCGTAGCATTGTTGGGCTCGCTGTAGAGCGACTTGACCTTCACGGCGCTGTCGCCTGCGACAACATAGGCTTCTATTACTTCGGTGCCATTTTTGTGCTTGTCGATTTCGCCCTGGCTGTTGCCTCCTGGGCGGAAGAGGGCCTGTACGGTAAGCCTGTACTTACCTGCCTGCAGGCCATTGATGGTTTGCAAGGCCGAATTTTGCTTCTTGAAGAACTCGGCATTCTGATAGGTGGCATCGACGGTTGGTGTAGCAGTACCGTCGGTCCATCCCGTCGTACCATTCTCGTAGCGGGGATTCACGATGTAGGTGTCGGTCACATCGACCCATGACTGGGCCATGGCACCTGCTGTGAGCGCGGTGGTAAGGCACAGGGCCATTCCGCGTCGGAGTAGCGTAGCGATTTGCTTTCTCATAGACTGTTGTTTTTTGGGGTTATTACTTAGATTCTGTTTTCTTTGCTCTCGGGTGTTATTCACCTTGCAAAAATAGAGAATAAAAGCGAAAGCCTATGAGACAAAAAACGCCTTATAATGGGTTATTTTGCACCATGTTCGTCGCGGTACTGCGTGGGGGTCATGTTGAACTCATCCTTGAAGTGCTTGTTGAAGTACTTGAGCGTGTTGAAGCCTGCCATGTAGGCTATCTCGCTGATGTTGTACTGGCTGTCGCGCAGGAGCTGGGCGGCACGTTTGAGGCGTATGCTGCGTATGAACTGCAGTGGGGTCATGCCCACGATGCCCTGTATCTTGCGGTTGAGGTGGGACTTGCTCATGGCTACCTCGGCAGCCAGTTGCTCGATGCCGAACTCGCCATCGGAGATGTGCTTCTCGATAACCTCCACGGCACGGCGGATGAGCTCCTCGTCGAGCGAGGTGACGGCTATCTCGCTGGGCGTGATGTCGACACTCGTCCTGAACTGCTGCTGGCGCTGTTGCTGGCGCTCGATGAGCTGCTGTATGCGCAGCAGCAACAGCTCGTAGTTGAAGGGCTTGGCGATGTAGTCATCGGCTCCTGCGCGGAAGGCGTCGATCTTGGCCTCGTCGCCTGCCTTGGCGGTGAGCAGCACCACGGGGATGTGGCTGATGGCGATGTTGGCCTTGAGCATCTGGGTGAGCTCTATGCCGTCGCGGCGGGGCATCATGAGGTCGGTGACCACGATGGAGGGGTTGTGGGCAGTGGCCATAGCCTCGGCTTCGATGCCGTCGGCAGCCTCCATCACGGTGTAGCCCTCGGCCTTGAGCTGGCTGGTCATGAAGTGGCGGAACTCGTCGTTGTCGTCCACCACGAGGATGCTATGCTTGCCCGTCTCCTCGCTGGCTACGGGTTCTTGCGCCTCGACCGTAGCCTCCTCGACGTGCTCCTGCGTGGGGTGCAGCGTGGTGGGCAGGCTGACGGTGAAGGTGGTGCCCCGTCCGGGCTGGCTCTGCACGTCGATGCTTCCCTGGTGCATCTCGGTGTACTCCTTCACCATGTGGAGTCCTATACCGCTGCCCTTGAGCGAGGGCGACTTCTCCTGCGCCTCGGCCTGATAGAACCGCTTCCAGATGTGGTGCAGCTCCTCGGGGTTGATGCCCTGGCCTGTGTCGCTCACGGTGATGCGGGCGTGCCGTCCCTCCTCGTCGGTGGCGATGAGTACGTTCACCCTGCCCCCTGCGGGGGTGTACTTGAAGGCGTTGCTGAGCAGGTTGGCGATGATCTTGTACACCTTGTCGCTGTCGAAGGCAATGTACAGGTGCTCTATCTGGCTGTCAAAGGTGAGCGCTATCTGCTTCTCCTCGGCGGTGTCCTTGAAGTTGCGGCACAGGTCGCCGACGAAGCGCACGAGCTCGCCGGTCTTCAGCGTCAGGTGCTCGCCTCCCATCTCGAGGCGGCGGAAGTCGAGCAGCTGGTTCACCAGTTGCAGCAGCCGCTGGGCATTGGTGTATATCGGTTTCAGCTGTTCTTGCAATTGGGTATCGGTGTTGCGGTGCAGCATGGCTTCGAGCGGGGTGATGATGAGCGTGAGCGGTGTGCGGAACTCGTGGCTCACGTTGGTGAAGAAGCGGAATTTCATCTGATTGAGCTCCTCCTGCTGCTGCTGGCGCTGTGCCTTGGCCTCCTGCAGCAGCGTGGCTCTCCGGCGGTGCTGTCCTATGCGGTAGGCATAGTAGCCCAGTGCCGAGAGCAGCAGCAGGTAGAGCAGCTGTGCCCACCAGGTGCTCCAGAAGGGCGGCTCCACCTTAATGCCTATCGTGGCGCTCTGGCTGCTCCATTCGCCTGTGGCGGTGCGGCAGCACACCTCGAGGGTATAATTCCCCGGCCTCAGGTCGGTGTAGGTGATTTGTCCCAGTCCGTTCGCTGTGCCCTCGCTCCAGTCCTTGTCGTTGCCGTGCAGCTTGTAGCGGTAGTGCAGGTGTTTGTTGCCCGAGTAGCTGAGCGGCGAGAAGCTGAGGCTGATGTTGTTCTGGTTGTGACGGAAGGTGAGTTCGCGAGTGTAGCAGATGTTTCCGGGCAGTACGATGCGCCCATTGTGTTCCTTGCCAGTGGCAATCTCCTGCCCGAAGAGCTGCAGCGAGGTGAATACGGGCTGGCGCTGGGGCAGAGCGATGTCGTCCATCGTGGTGGCGTCGATGTAGTTGAGTCCGTTGACCCCTCCGAAGAGCACTCTGCCGTCGGTGGTGCAGCAGATGGAATTCTCGTAGAACTTGCCAGGTTGCACTCCATCGTTCTGGTCGTACGACTGGACGTGGAAGCGGTAGGTGTCGGCCTCCTCCGACACTACGATGCGGCTCACGCCATTGTCCGTACCCACCCAGATGTCGCCCTCCGGGGTGGATGCGATGGAGAAGACGTTGTTGTTGTTGAGTCCCTTGTCGGTGTTGAGGCGCTCCAGCTCCCTCATCCGCTTCGTGTCATATAGGATGAGGCCCTGCGCGGTGCCTATCCACAGGATGCCGCGCCCGTCGCGCAGCATGCAGTAGGCATTGTCATGCTGTATGCCCAGTTCCTCGGCCCATGCGGGGATGCTCACCTTGTCGTCATGGGTGTCATAGTGGAATATGCCTGTGAGTCCCAGGGCGGTGAATCCGCGTCCGTCGCTGTCGGGGTAGAGCGTCTGTATGGACTTGTGCTGGTTCAGCTCGGGGTGCTTGTCGGCGAGCAGGTGTTTGATGGAGAGTGTCTGTCCGTCATAGAGGGCTATGCCTGCATTGGTGCTTATCCACAGCCTTCCCTCGCCATCCTCGCACATCGTGCGCCCCACGTTGGCGTTGGGCTGTGTGCTCAGGCGGCTGCCTCGGATGCCGTCGTCCTCGATGAGGTAGTAGCTGTTGAGGAAGGTACCTGCCCATGTGCGTCCTTGGCTGTCGCGGTAGAGCGAGATGACGATGTCGTTCTCGGCCACCTCGAACAGGCGGGTCATGCCTCCCGTCTGGGGATCGAAACGGAACAGTCCCTGTCCGCCTCCCACGAGCACCGTGCCGTCGGGGCAGGGCAGGAAGCAGCGCACGTTCTCATTGGTAATCTGCTGGGTCGAGCTTGTGGTGCTGGCATACCCGAAGCGGTTCATCATCGGGTGGTGATAGCACAGTCCCATGAAGAGGGTGCCCACCCATACGCCTCCCGCGTCGTCGCAGTAGATGTCCTGTGTGTCGTTGTCTATGGTGCCGTAGCCGGGGATGTTGAACTCTGGTGTCAGCGTCGCCTCGTGGGTGGTGTGGTCGATGGTCACGATACCGCTCTTCGAGGTGCCTGCCCATACGTTTCCGTGGTGGTCAATGTCCATGCAGGTGAAGAAGTTGTCCTTTCCGTTGATGCTCCACACCTCTTTCCATGTGCGTCCCAAGCGTTCGTAGTGGTATATGCACTGTCCGATGGCCACCCACAGGTTGCCCTCCGCGTCGGGGTGTAGCTTGACGCGCACCTCCGACTGCTGTGCATGGCCCATGGGCGACCTTCCTCCGAGGTAGCTCTCCTCGGCCACCACCTCGCCCGACACGTAGTCGATGCACACGAGTGTGGCGCTGTCGAAGAGCAGCCAGCAGAAGTTCTTGTAGCGGGTCATCTCGAGCAGCTTGCCGTAGCGTTGCATCTTATCGGTGCTGCCCTGCAGGAGGGTGCGTGTCTCCCCTGCTGCCGTGTCGTAGGTGACGATGTCATTGTCCGTGCTGACAAACCAGAAGCATTGCTGGTCGTCCACATACAGGTCCTTGATGGGGCGATTCATGCCCATGAGGGCAAGCTGCGCGGCGATGTCGCTCACGTACTGTCCCGTGTGCAGGTCGAGCAGGGCGAGGTGCTCGCGTGCCTTCACCCATACGCGTCCTTGGGGGTCGTGATACTCCTTCGACACCCCATCGTAGGGCCATGCGTAGCGGTGTGTCCGCTCATAGGGGTAGTGCTGCACGGTGACTCCGTTATACACGTTGATCTGTTCGGCTGTCTTGATCACCATCAGTCCGTTGCTGGCCTGTGTGATGCCGCGCACTTGGTTGCTGCTGAGTCCGCTGCCCGTGTCGAGCAGGTGCCAGTGTGCCGTATGCAGCTGTGCGCCCCGCAGGATGGCCGATGCTGCAAAGCTGAGCAGGATGTATAGGAGTCTTTTCATGGTATTATTATGAATTAGGAGTTCAGGAGTTCAGGAGTCAGGAGTTCAGGAGTTGACTTTAGCCCCTGCGGGCGTCGAACTTCGTTTCAGACAAATGTTCGTTCGCTGATTATAAATCTGTTTAATCTGAGTAATCTGTGGTTGTTTTTTAGGAGTCTACTGTAATTATGAATTAGGTATTAGGAGTGCAGTACTCCAGACAAATGTCTGTTTGCATAGTCTGTTCGCACTATTCCTTCCTGAAAACCACTTTCATGCCCTCCTTGATATAGATACCCAGTGTCGGATGCTCCACCTTTCGGCCCATCAGGTCGTAGTAGGTAGACTCGCCGTGCGGGACACCTGTCGTTGGCGCGATGTCTGTGGTGGCTTCTATCAGGAGCAGCTCGAAGGGGTAGCTGTCGATGGCGTTCTTGCCCTCTATCAGCACGTTGCCCTCAGCATCTGCATCCCAATATTTAGCCGATGCGCCGGTGCCCGAGTGTAGGGCATAGCGGTTGACGCCAGCGGCATTGGGGAGGTAGAGTGGGATGACGGCTGTCGATGTCATCTTGCCTGTACTGCTCAGTGCCAGGCTGTCTGACAGGACTGTGAGAGAGTAGCCCTTGCCCTTGGTGGCGATGATCCATCGCTGGTTGTCGGCAGGGGCGAGGGAGTCGCCGGAGGTGAAGGTGGCGGTAGTGCCCTTGCCATGGCAGGTGAGGTAGGTGTCGGTAGCGTGGTGGCGTACCATATATATACCTGGTGCGATGGGCTCTGCGGTGGTGCTGGGGGTGAGCACCTCGTAGGTGTACCTCTCCACCCTGTCGCCTATGGTGATGGTCACGGTGTAGATGCCCGATGCGGCGAGGCTCTCGATGGTGAGCGTGGGGCTGGTGCTTCCGTCGCTCCATTGGTAGCTGACCTCTCCTGCGGCTGCGGGCACGTAGGGCTGCAGGATGATGCGGTCGCCTGCCTGCGCGATGATGTGGGTGGTGTCTTCGAGGGTCGTGCCGTTGCAGATGATGTTGGGCTGTGAGTAGCGGAGTCGGATGTGGAAGTTGACCCTCTCGCGTCGTCCGCCCTGATTGGTGACATAGGCCTGTATGGTGCGCTCTGAGGCGATGTTTCCGTACGATGCCGATGCGCCTACGGTGCCGTTGTCCCACACGGTGCGGGGATTCCATCCTGCTGCATCGCCTGCGTTCAGGGTGAGCTCGTCGCCATAGAAGAGGGTAGCTACGGTGTCGCCTGCGTAGGTGCCGTTGGCATAGATGCTGTAGTTGGTGGGGCTGGGAGTGCAGTCGCCCTCTACAGCGATGGAGAACACCTGCTCGCTCTGGATGCCGCGTGTGTTGGTGTAGGTGACACGGTACAGGTAGCTGCGGTCGGTGTCGACGGTGATGTCACGTGTGGTGGCACCCGTGTTCCATAGCCACTGCCCGTTGTCCTCCTCGCCCTCGGGGAGCTGGGGCATCAGTGTCACCTGCTTGCCTGCAGGCACGCACTCGGTGGAGGCTACGATATAGGTGTTTTTCAGTCCGCCCAACTCGTTGTGCAGTATCTCCTTGCCGTCGTACCGCATCTTGGGGGTGAGCAGGGTGGGGCGCTTCTCTTCGGGGCAGAGCTGCTCGTCGTAGGTATTGGTGAGGACGGAGTAGCCCAGGTGGTCGTAGGGGCCGCTGCTGCCGCCCGTACCGCCCACGTCGGGGCCATTGGCAATCATCGCGTTGTAGGCCTGCTTGGCAAAGGGCATCTCCACGCCCTTGACCCCTTCGTAGTGACCGATGACCGTACCCCAGTAGTTGCGTACCTCGGCAGGTTCGGCAGGGCCTGTCATGAGCCATCCGTTGTGCCAGGCGGTGCGGCAGTCTACATATTTATAGTTGGTCCAGGGCAGTCCCTGCACGTTCTGTGTACAGGCCGCCACAAACTCGATGCCGGCTGCCATGCGGTTGTCCATATAGGAGAAGAGGTCGTCGCCCTGGTTCCAGGCCACCTTGCAGATGTCCACGGCCAGTCCGAGTGCCATGGCGGCATGTCCGCCGTCGCGTCCGCTCTCCTGCATCTGTCCCAGCTTGCCGTAGGCGCCGGTCTCGAGGGGCGACTCGGTGGTGGTGACGATGAGGTTGCCGATAAACTCGGTGCAGCCGTCGCTCAGGATGGGGTTGGCTGTGCGGGGGTCTACGAACGTGCCCACCTGGTCGTACTTCATGAACGACATGCCTTGGTTGTAGATGAACACGTCGTCGCACAGGATACCGATGGAGATGACAGCCAGGGCATTGCACAGCGGCCAGTTGCTCCAGTAGTGTCCGGGGCGTATGCCGCCTTGGTTGCCTACCCAGTTCTCCCACGTGCCGTTGCGTCCACGGAGGAAGTTGATGTTGCCCGGATACCACACGGTGAGCATCCACCGCTTGAAGGTGTCGAAGTCCTCGCGTTTCCACCCCTCATAGTCGCGCATGAGCTCGGCAGCTTGGGCAAACTCATAGCCGTAGAGTCCTGCGGCAAGCGCCCAGTTGCTGTCGCCGCTCACCAGTTTGCAGGTCTTGGCCCACGCCATGAGGATGCGCACGGCCGCCTTGGCATTGGCCTCGGTGCCCTCGATCTTCCAGCGCAAGGCATTCTGGTAGGCCATGGTGGCGCCACGGGCTGCGTTGATGTAGTTCTGTCCCGTGCCATCGCGAACGATGGTCTCCACGGGATAGGTCTGTATGGTAGACTGCGAATACTCGGCACTCTTGAGTCGGTTGTATGCCTCAGTCACCAGCGGATGCTTCTCGGCGAGCTGACGCTTGATGCGGTCAAAGTCGGCCTGCGTATGCAGCCCGCCCGGGTGGCGGAAGCCGCGCTCGGTGTCATATACGTCGGTGATGCCACTCACGTCGAAGGTGACGCCCTTGGCAGCGCGATAGCTGGCCATCGTCGTGCGCAGGCTCTTCTCGTGCGTGTCGTAGGTGGTCTGGTTGCAGTCGTTCATCGCCACGTTGCGGGCAATGGTGATGGCGTCCTGTAGCATCAGCACGGCTCCTTGGGGATACTCCTTGGTGTTGCTCAGCAGCTTCGTCGCCTCGTCTACGGCCTTCAGCAGGGCGGTGTTGTCGCCCCCACCACCATAGAGGAACTCCTGTTCCAGGTCGGCCGTCACGGCTGCCAACTGTGCTATGGACTCATCGCTGAGGGCCGCGTCGTAGAGGCGGAAGTCCGTTACGAGGGTCTGCTTCAGGTAGCTGTCCGCCGAGAAGGGCGGGCGTCCTATCCAGCAGTATGCCGGTGTGGCGGTGAAGGTCTCCTTGGGCACGGGCATCGCCGCGTTGGTCTTCACGCAGGTGCCGTCGATGAAGAGCTCGCCCCGCTTCCCGGCCTGTCGGTAGAGCATGTGTATCCAACGCCCCTTCTCCGACTCGCTGCCCACTTCGAGCCCGCTCTCGCCACCCCATCCACCGGTCGAGGTGGCCATGCGCTGCGCGTTGAGGCGGTAGGCCATATAGGGCGAGGCTGTCTGTGTGTTAGCTGCCGACTGCGAGAAGCACCACAGGAAATGCCCTGCACCGGAGAGCGAGGCATCCACGTTGACGCGGTAGTATACCGACACGGTGAAGTCGCCCAGCGCCTTGGCCACCTTGCCAGCCTCCTGGGTCATGTCGAGGTATCCGTTCGACTCTCCCAGCTCAAGCACCCTGTACTTCCCGATGCTTTTGACCGCAGCGTTCCCCACGGTCTTGGCTGCTAGCCCCGCGACGTTGTCCCTCACCGTGGTGCCCTCCACGGAGGTGAAGTCGAAGTGTAGCTTCAGGTTCCTCTCCTGTGCCTGTGCCTGCCCTGCCAGCAGTAGCAGTGCGCATAGGCTGGCCTGCATGGCTCGTCTCATCATTCCTGCAATGTGTACCATAACCAATCGTATCTTTCTTTTTTTTCTTTTTTATCGTATGACTATCTACTGTATCAGATGGCGAAGGTACGAAAAAAAAGTGTATCTCTTCCGACAATAATCACCCGATGTGGTGACAAAACGAACCTTTTCCCCGTTTCGCACCTACTCCCATCGGCTATTTGGCAACAATTTTGGCAAATAAATCTATCGTAAGATGTTTATTGATAGACTATAACGCTTAACTTTGGCAAATGGCATGGCATGATAAAAGTTTTTACATGCCTATTCTGCCCACTCATATAGCCCCCTGGCTATCGCGGCCTTTCGGAGCCTACCCTTGGCTACCAGCTCGTCGATGCGGCGGTACGCCGTAGGACGGCTACACTTCCACAGCGTGGCCAGATTGCGGGCGGTGATGTACTGATGTTCCTTGAA
>JAZPZS010000128.1:0-9455 GCA_045544835.1 Bacteroidaceae bacterium
CATGAACGCCTTGTTCCATTTATTCGCTTCATGAACGGCGAGGTATTGGATCAGAAGAAACTTATTCGCAACTTCTCGCGTGGCAATCAACAGAAGATCGGCATCATCGGCGCCATGCTGCACCGCCCCTCACTGCTCATATTGGACGAGCCGTTCAACTTCCTCGACCCCTCGTCGCAGTCGGTCATCAAGCACGTGCTGGCCGAGTATAACCGCGAGACGGGTGCCACCATCCTCGTATCGAGCCACAACCTGAACCACACGACCGACGTGTGTAACCGCATCGCCCTGCTGGAGAACGGCGTCGTCATCCGCGACATCGACAACAGCGCCCATACGGCCGAGCAGGAGCTGGAGAGCTACTTCAACGTAAACTTTGCCGAGGAGCAGCAACCTCAAGAGCCGACAGATGACATACAGCCTACAGACATTATCACAGAAAACGAATAGTAATAGGCAATCATATATGAAGATAGCCCTTCAGAGCGAAGGGCTATCTTTTTGCATCTTAGATCAAGGGATGTAACGTTCTCCCACTACCAGTTTGTCTCCCGAGAGGTCCACCTTAAACAGATGTGGAATGCGGATATAATGTCCCACGTCGCGATGACTATGAACCGACATCAGCCATTGTCCACTGAGGTCTTGGAACAGCATGCCATGACCAAAGTTGGGCGGCGTAATAGGATCGGGCTCTTGCACCCACGGGCCATCAAGGGTGCCACTTGTCGAGTAGGCAACACCCTGCGTATATACATTATATATCCAGCTTGTCCATATCATGCCCAGGCGCCCAGTACCAGTGCGGAAAAGCCAAGGCCCGTCAGTCACACGATTGGGCACATCCTTGCCATCAACCTTTTCACGGCTCCAGGGCGAGTCGCTGGCTCTGAAGAGCACCTTGCCTTCACCAATCGAACCGCTGAGGTCGGCCTTCAGCTCAATCTTCTCCATCGTACCGTTGAGGTTCTGCAGCCATTCCCCGCAATATACCATATAAGGTTTTCCATCGGTATCAATCCAGAAGGTGCCATCAAGAGTAGGCATGTGAGCAGGCAGATAGGTGTCGTCGGCCATCGGCAAGTAAGGTCCTTCTGGAGTATCACTCACCAGAACATGGCTGGCCCTACGGGGAATAACGTTACCTGCCACAGTGTCAATCTTAATTGCATTGTTGGTAAACGTGGCAAAGTAATAGTATTTTCCGTTGTGTTGGTGTAGCTCAGCAGCCCATATCTGCGGATGAGGTCCCATCCAGGAACTGCTATCGGTCATCGCCACATGGTACGGGCCCTCCCAACGAGCCAGGTCGGAACTTTTCCATAAACGACCACCCGTACCTGTCATGTAATACATGCCCGTAGCCTTGTCGGCAAGGATACAAGGGTCACTCAGTCGGATAGAATCGAGGGGAATGTCGGTACGGAATCCGCGTGCTTTACGAATTTCTTGCTTAGGTACATCAACAGCCGATACGGCCTTTTCTTTTTTATTAGCGCAGGCGCAGAGCATAAGTGCTGCACCAAAAATGAGGATAATTTTTTTCATAATACTCCTAACTTTGTGTGTTTAGACTACAAAAGTACAAAACTTTACGAATATGGCAAATTATCATAGCACTTCTTAGCAAAGGAAGGGGCATGGGATATCGTGTAGCATAATCATTAAAAAAGAATTGCGTAAAAACTTTGCCATCTCAAATAAAAGCAGTAATTTTGTGCCCGATTAGTCCGCAAGGGGTTCGAAGAAGCGGTTGCAGCGGTTGCAGCACACCTCCCGGAAAACTTTTAAAGTTTTATTTTAATGTACGCAATTGTAGAAATTAACGGACAGCAGTTCAAGGCCGAAGCTGGCAAGAAATTGTTTGTTCACCACATTCAAAACGTTGAGAATGGTGCAACGGTTGAATTCGAGAAGGTTCTTTTGGTAGAGAAGGATGGTGCTATCACCGTAGGTGCTCCCACAGTAGAGGGTGCTAAGGTTGTAGCCGAAGTGAAGAGCGAGCTCGTTAAGGGCGAGAAGGTTCTCGTATTCCACAAGAAGAGAAGAAAAGGTCACCGCAAGTTGAACGGTCACCGTCAGCAGTTCTCTGAGATTGTAATTAAAGAAGTTATCGCATAACCCTTTTAACACATTTAGATCATGGCACATAAAAAAGGAGTTGGTAGTTCTAAGAACGGTCGCGAGTCAGCTAGTAAGCGTCTCGGTGTAAAGATTTTCGGCGGTCAGGTATGCAAGGCCGGTAACATCATCGTACGTCAGAGAGGTACAGTACACCATCCCGGTGAGAACATGGGTATGGGTTCTGACCACACACTCTACGCACTTGTTGACGGTACTGTACAGTTCAAGAGAGGACGTAACGACAAGAGCTACGTTTCTGTAATCCCCGCAGCAGAGGCATAATTTTGCTATAAGCATAAGTGTACTGAGGCTCAATCCCTACGGATTGGGCCTCATTGCTTTTTTGGCGGCTATGATTCTCCGCTACTGTATTCAGTTTCAATGGACTGTGCATATCCATTTCCCATTGGGGCATTTCCTTTGTCCTTCTTTTGGCCACATGCGCCAGCTGGAGCGGCTGGAGGTGCAGCTCGATACCGCGCCCTATCTTGTGCGCCTCGCGTACATCCCACGTCATATAAAGATCCACCCCTAAAAAAACTATCCCACACCCATTGCAATTTCAAAGTTCTTCGTATCTTTGCAGCATCAGATGTGAAGTGAAGTAGCATCTATAGTAGAGAACTAAGGACAAGTTTGTTAACCTCCGCCACGACAAACGAAAGGAGCAGAAGACAGAAGTGGCGCGTGATAGTAGTCTAATACAAACATCCATCTAAATAACACACAGAATCATGAAAAAGACACTTCTTTCGATGCTTATGATAGCATCATGCTTTGGCGTTGCTAATGCACAGTTGATGGTAGACGAAAATTGAAAAACTGGAATAGGTATAGAAACCACTGACACAATGCGTTCTTTGTTGGCAATAAATGGAACTGGCAATTCTACTTATGCTATATATTCTCTGACACCTACAACATTTGCTTGCAATTTTGGCGTGAACCATTATTCACGTTTGACATCTAACAATAGTTACGGAATAAGTTCAACGGTATTTAATACTGTAGATGTCACAAACTATGGAATAAACGGTTCTGTTGGAGGTAGTGGAGGAGGTAATACCAAAGCTGTTGGTGTTTATGGTAGTGCCAATTCGTCTACAGGCGGCTATAATTATGGTGTATATGGTAGATTGAATACAACAAATAATGGTGCTGGTGTTTTTGGAAGTACATCTACTGCCTTAAGTACTGATTTTCCCAGTATACCTGGTGCCTATGCAGGATTCTTCTATGGAGATACACGTGTCGTTGGAACATTGACAGCAACCTCCATTGTGCAATCATCAGATTATCGCTTAAAGGACAATATTCGTTCATTATCCAATTCTGACGCTTGCTTGAACAAGGTGCAAGATTAATCATTAGATAAGTTTGTCATATGAGAAATAACAGATTAATTCTTTTTATTCTTCTATTATTATTTGCATTTAAGGGCTTAAATGCAGCGGATAAGTTCTTCCCCGCCAACAGCATCCATTGCACTAATGCAATAGTCGTCAACTTTGCAGAAATGGATCATGCGATTCCGAGAGATACCATTTATTATGAGATGTGGACAGGAAATGACACCATCATCGATGGCAAGTCTTATGTGACGCTATGGGAACAGTATGACCGTGATATCACCACCATGTACCCACGATGCAAGGCATTCACACCTCGGTTGGTGGGTGTTATTGATGAAGCAGACAATGGATATGTCTACCTCAGCAATGCAAGCGTGAGTAATGATAGTTGGGCATTCCTTTATGACTTCTCATCACCAAGCCGAAAGGAAGGAGATACGATTTATTTAGGAACAAATGATTGGGAAGAGGAGGTGTATCGTGCGATTCCGAGGATTGACACTTGTACTCTACACAATGGAGACGAAATACAAGTGGCTTATGGACTAATGTATGGGATAGGATATAATGATGCCCCATTCTTCTTCCCAAACTACATGTGGATAGCTGTTAATGCCTATACACCAATACATAGACCCGTCAATTTCTATCGTAATGGAGAGTTGTTGTGGGGTACGCCACACGATATGCGTAGCCCACTTGCTGTTAACGAAAACTATTTGGCCGTTGATGGGAAGGAGTGGGACGTCAGAGTTACCGTTACTCATGAAGATGTTCCCTACACCTCTGATGTACGTATGTGGGTTGATGGTGACACCATTGTCGGTGATATCAGGTACAAGAAACTCTACAAGCAGGAAACTCCACGATGGGAGGGCGGTGAAAAGAAACTTGATGTGGGCTATTGCCGTCAAAATGGCAACAAATATTATCAGAATGGAAAATTGTTGTTCGACTTCGGACTATCAGGCCAATTCGATGCCTTGATTGTAGATAGTCAGGTAGGTCTATATGCTTATGTGTTCCAAATAGGTGATACGATTCTTGCTGATGGGAAATCCCGTAAATACCAAACGATGTATTGGTGGGAAGGATACGAAGGAGAGGATATTGATATCAGTATAAAAGACACTTGGGTAGAAGGCATAGGTTCACTTACCATGGGAATTTACGGCAATATCTTTGGAAAACACAACCGGAGTTTCGAACTGCAAAGTTGCTCTCACAATGGTGTGTATTTATATAAAAAGGACGATACCCATATCATTCCTATACGTCAAGAGTTAATATTATCCACCCCCTACTACAACCTCCAAGGCCGCCCCGTGGTGAATCCTGCCCGTGGCATCTATATCAAGGATGGGAAAAAGATTGTTGTCGATTGACAGCAATCTTTTAACGATAATGTTAACACGCTGTGCGTGTACGATGACGAAAACGATAATGAAAACCTTTTTATAAATTGACTCCAAAGATTACGTGTATGAAACGTTGACGGTGATGCATGTGATGGATTTGCTGCGTGCATAATCGCTGTTCAAAAGGGAAATTCACGATGAAAAGGGCGATTTTTATATGTTCTCTATATGGCGAAAGTTCATAAATCGGTTGGCATTGGCACGACATCGTGCCAACGTGGGTCAAAGGCTTATGGCCTAAGGGGCACAATCATTCTTGCGCATACCCCAAATCCAGACGAATTTGGGGTATAGCGAATTTTTCTTTGTCCAAATTCCAGTTTTTCCTTGTCCAAACTGGAGTTTTTAGCCTTCCAAACTGACGTTTCGAGCCTGTGAAAAAAGATTGTCAAAGGCTTGACAAAATTTTATCGTTTTGTTGACAATTTTTTATCACCTTGGTGACAATTTTTTTCAAGGGCATGAAAAATCTTGACAAAACTTTTTCATGCGTGAATTCGATATTGAAAATGTCCTGCTATCGCAGGTGTCCTAACTATCTCGTGCCATTATAAAGCTTTGCTTTAAGATGGCTTGCTTGCTCGGCAATAATTAAACAAGTTTATCATTGCTCTCGCTTCACTGCGCCAATGCCAACCGATTTATGAACTTTCGCCATAGGGAGGGGGAGAGGATAAGCGGTGGTGGATGCAAAAAATGTCGATTTCATCGGTCACGAAACATCAAGTACAAAACCATCTGTGGAGGAGGGTGGTAGTTGCTGTGCGACATAAATAACTTAAACAGCTTCTAAGTTTGTTTTATTTGTGTGTTTTTACTACCTTTGCACCTCAAAACGTGTACACTATAAATAAGGTATAGAAATGCTTACGATTAAACTCATTACCGAACAGACCGAACGAGTAATCAAAGGCCTTGAGAAGAAACATTTCGGCAATGCCGAGGAAACGATAGCCCAAGTGATTGCGCTCGACAAGAAGCGTCGCGCTGCTCAAACGACTCTCGACAAGAACTTGGCGGAGGCCAAGCAGCTGGCTGCACGCATCGGTGCCCTCATGAAGGAGGGCAAGCGCGAGGAGGCTGAGGCTGTGAAGGCCGAGGTGGCTGCCCTGAAGGCTACCAACGCTGCCCTCGAAGAGGAGATGAAGACCGCTGCCGAGGATACACAGAACCTGCTCTACACTATCCCCAATATCCCCTACGATGAGGTACCCGAGGGTGCTCATGCCGAGGATAACGTGGTGGAGAAGACGGGCAACGAGGTGCCCGACCTTGGTCCCAATCCCCTTCCTCACTGGGAGTTGGCAAAGAAGTATAACCTCATCGACTTTGACCTTGGCGTGAAGATTAGCGGTGCCGGATTCCCCGTATACCGTGGCAAGGGTGCCCGTCTGCAGCGTGCCCTTATCAACTTCTTCCTCGACGAGGCACGCAATGCCGGCTACGAGGAGATAATGCCGCCTACGGTGGTGAACCAGGCATCGGGTTACGGCACAGGACAGCTGCCCGACAAGGAGGGCCAGATGTATCACTGCACAGCCGATGACCTCTACCTCATCCCTACTGCTGAGGTGCCTGTGACAAACATCTACCGTGATGTAATCCTCGATGAGAAGGAGCTTCCTATCAAGAATACTGCCTACACACAGTGCTTCCGTCGCGAGGCCGGCTCGTATGGCAAGGATGTGCGCGGACTGAACCGTCTGCACGAGTTCTCAAAGATTGAAATCGTACGTATTGATACTCCCGAGCACTCCAAGGAGTCGCACAAGGAGATGCTCGACCACGTGGAGAACCTCGTGAAGAAGCTCGAGCTCCCCTATCGTATACTGCGCCTCTGCGGTGGCGACATGAGCTTCACGGCAGCTCTCTGCTTCGACTTCGAGGTATACTCGGCTGCTCAGGAGCGTTGGCTGGAGGTTTCATCCGTATCGAACTTCGACGCTTATCAGGCAAACCGTCTGAAGTGCCGCTATCGCCGCGCTGAGGACAAGAAGATAGAGCTGTGCCATACGCTGAACGGCTCGGCACTGGCTCTCCCGAGAATCCTTGCGGCAATTCTCGAGAACAACCAGACCCCCGAAGGTATTCGCATCCCCAAGGTGCTGGTGCCCTACTGCGGGTTTGACATGATAGATTAATGAATTAAAGGTTAAAGATTAAAAGTTAAGACCTCTGTTTGTTTTAATTTTTAGTTTTTAACCTTTAATTAAAGGTATTAGGTATTAGGTATTAGATTGACATGGCGAGAAAAGAGATCAAGCAGGCTGAGATTATAGCGGCTATTGCTGACATGTGGCAACTGCTGACCGACGAGCAGCGTGAGCTCGTGGCCAACCACATGGAGGTGCGTCGGTATAAGAAGAATCAGAAGATCTACACGGAGGGCGAGAAACCCAACCATCTGATGTGCCTGCTCGAAGGAAAGGTGAAGATTTATCGTGACGGTGTGGGCGGTAGGTGCCAAATCATGCGCGTCATCAAGCCGGTAGAGTATTTTGGCTATCGTGCCTACTTTGCTGAGGAGAATTTTGTGACGGCTGCTGCGGCTTTTGAGGCCTCGGCCATCTGCATGATTCCCATGGAGGTTATCGTCAAGCTGGTGGAGTCAAACAACCGACTGGCAATGTTCTTCATCAAGCAGCTTGCTGTAGACCTCGGCATCTCGGACGAGCGTACGGTGAACCTCACGCAGAAGCATATACGCGGACGTCTGGCCGAGTCGCTTCTGTTCCTCAAGGAAACCTACGGACTGGAAGAGGATGGGGCCACCATCAGCATCTTCCTCTCACGTGAGGACCTTGCCAACCTATCGAATATGACCACTTCGAACGCCATACGCACCCTGTCGAACTTTGCGTCAGAGAAGCTGATAGCCATCGACGGCAGGAAGATAAAGATTATCGACGAGGAGGAACTGAGCAAGATCAGCCGCATCGGATAAGCATTTACAACACACAATCAATAAAGAACTTATGAAAAACAAATCTTTCATTTCGTGCCTTTTGGCCACCATGATCACAGCCTGTTTCATGAGCAACTGCAAGGGGAAAGACTGTAATGAACCTTACGTAGGCTACCTCTTCGCCTACTTCAACGGCAATGCCCCCTGGCAAGAACAGATATGCTTTGCCCTCAGTGCCGATGGCTACAACTACACTCCGCTCAATGACGGAAAACCCATCATCAGTTCGGATACCATCGCCAACAAAAAAGCTGTGCGCGACCCGCACATCCTTCGCGGCGAAGACGGATATTTCTATATGGTGGTGACCGACATGCGCTCCTCACAAGGCTGGTCTTCGAACGACGGTCTCGTGCTGCTGCGCTCCAATGACCTGATCAACTGGACCCACTCTGCCATCGACTTCCCCACCACATGGCCCGAGCGCTTCGACCGCGACAGCCTCACTCAGGTATGGGCTCCGCAGACCATCTACGATCCCGAAGCCGGCAAGTACATGCTTTACTATGCCATCGGCGAGGTAGGTGCACACTACATCACCTACTGCTCATACGCTAATGAGGACTTCACCGAAATCAGCATGCCCGAGGTACTCTACGACCACCATGCCAACACTATCGATGCCGACATCGTATACCACGACAGCCTGTATCATATGTTCTTCAAGACCGAGGGTCAGGGCAACGGCATCCAGAAGGCTACAGCCAAGACTCTTCGTGGCGAGTGGACTCCCGAGCACAAATATTTGCAGCAGAGCAACAAGGCTGTTGAGGGCTCTGGTGTGTTCAAGCTCATCGACTCTGACGAGTGGATCCTGATGTACGACTGCTACATGAACGGCCACTACGAGTATTGCAAGAGCACCGACCTGAGCAACTTCACCTTCGTGTGCAACTCGGACAATACCGATATCTTCACTCCTCGTCATGGTACCACTATCGCCATCACCAAGAGCGAGGCCGAGCGCCTTATCAAGCAGTGGCCTAGCGAGGGGCAGACTCTCGAGACCATCGGCATCATAAAATAAACATAGATGTCTTTATAATACTATCCCATACAATAACGCCCCGATTCTTCGGGGCGTTACTATTTTAAAGAAAAATATTGCTGTCCGATAAAACTCGTATCGTTCCACAGATATGCGCTCGGCTATCGTTCTGTCGATAGCCGAGTTCCTTTTTTCATATCCAAGCCCCTCTATCCAAACAATAATAGCTGCTCCATGAACCTTTGTCCAGTTTTGGCTAGTATATCTTCCCAATCCTTCTCGGGGAAATTGAACAGGCTATAGAAATCAACATAATCCATTAACGTGATTCTGACCATGGTCGCTAATCCAGAGAAACTCCAAGGCCGTTGCAACTGCTTCTGCATGACCATAAGAAGCAGATTGGCTATGAGAGTGACCCAGATTTGGATTTTAATGGCATTGGCGCTCTCTCCATAGAAGTATCTCAGAGGGAAGTTCTGCTTAATCTGCTTGAACAACAGTTCTATCTCCCAGCGCCTGCGGTATATTTCTATTATTCCCGAAGGGTCAAATTCCATGTCATTTGTCAGCAGGGATATAAGTTTGTGCTTCCTTACATCTACATA
>JAZPZS010000129.1:0-24672 GCA_045544835.1 Bacteroidaceae bacterium
TATGAACGAAATAGAAAGAAGACGTACGTTTGCGATCATATCGCACCCCGACGCTGGTAAGACCACACTCACCGAGAAACTGCTGCTCTTTGGCGGACAGATTCAGGTGGCTGGTGCCGTGAAGTCAAACAAAATCAAGAAGACCGCCACATCGGACTGGATGGAGATAGAGAAGCAGCGCGGTATATCGGTGACCACATCGGTGATGGAGTTTGACTACAAAGACTACAAGGTAAATATCCTCGATACGCCCGGTCACCAGGACTTTGCCGAAGATACCTTCCGCACACTCACGGCCGTAGACAGCGTTATCATCGTGGTGGACAGCGCCAAGGGTGTGGAGACACAGACCCGCAAGCTCATGGAGGTGTGCCGCATGCGCAACACACCCGTGATCATCTACGTCAACAAGATGGACCGCGAGGGACGCGACCCCTTCGAACTGCTCGACGAGCTGGAGGATGAACTGAAGATCAGTGTGCTCCCCCTGAGCTGGCCTATCGAGCAGGGAGCTCGCTTCAAGGGAGTATATAATAGGTACGAGAAGAAGTTCGACCTCTATACACCGAGCAAGCAAACTGTGACCGAGAAGAAGGAGATTGATATCAACAGCAGCGAGCTGGAGGAGAATATCGGTGAGGCACAGGCCGAAAAGCTGCGTGCCGACCTCGAACTCATCGAGGGCGTTTACCCCGAGTTCAATGTGGAGGATTACCTCTCGGCGACTGTGGCACCCGTGTTCTTTGGTTCGGCACTCAACAACTTCGGTGTGAAGGAATTGCTCGACTGCTTTGTGGAGATAGCCCCGAGTCCGCGCCCCACACCTGCCGTAGAGCGCGAGGTGGTGCCCGCCGAGGACAAGTTCACCGGCTTCATCTTCAAGATCACCGCCAACATCGACCCCAACCACCGCTCGTGCGTGGCCTTCTGTAAGGTGTGCTCAGGTAAGTTTGTGCGCAATGCGCCCTACCTGCATATCCGCTCGGGCAAGACAATGCGTTTCTCTTCGCCCACCCAGTTCATGGCTCAGCGCAAGAGCACCATCGACGTGGCCTACCCGGGCGACATCATCGGATTGCCCGATACCGGCAACTTCAAGATTGGCGACACGCTCACCGAAGGCGAACTGCTCCATTTCAAGGGATTGCCCTCGTTCTCGCCCGAGATGTTCAAATACATTGAGAATGCCGACCCCATGAAGACCAAGCAATTGGCCAAGGGTATCGACCAGCTCATGGGTGAGGGTGTGGCACAGCTCTTCGTGAACCAGTTCAACGGCCGCAAGATCATCGGTACCGTGGGCCAACTGCAGTTCGAGGTTATCCAATACCGCCTGGAGAACGAGTACAGTGCCAAGTGTCGCTGGGAGCCAGTGAGCCTCTACAAAGCCTGCTGGATAGAGAGCGATGACGAGGCCGAGCTGGAGGCATTCAAGAAGCGCAAGTACCAGTTCATGGCCAAGGACATCGAGGGACGCGACGTCTTCCTTGCCGACAGTGGCTACGTACTGCAGATGGCGCAGATTGACTTCAAGAATATCCGTTTCCACTTCACCAGCGAATTCTGATGAAGATTCCTTAGATTCTTAAATAAATTACCAAACAATGAAAAAAACATTTATTGCTATGGCCATAGTTGCCTTGACTGCATGTAATGCAAAGCACGACAATCCCGTGCTGGCCGATTCGGCTCTGCCCTTTGGCGCTCCCGAGTTTGCCAAGTATGAATCGACCGACTACGAAGCGGCCTTCATGGAGGGCCTTGCCGAGCAGCGTGCCGAGATCGACGCTATCGTAGCCCAGACAGAGGCTCCCACCTTTGACAACACCATCGCTGCACTTGAGCGCAGTGGCAAGAAGTTGGCCAAGGTGAGTGGCGTGTTCTACAACCTCAACGAGACCGATGCTGATGATGTGATGCGCGAGACAGAAAAGAAGCTGTCGCCCATCCTCACCGAGCACAGCGCCTATATGACGATGAACGAGGCGCTCTTCTCTCGTGTGAAGGCGCTCTACGACACCAAGGCTTCGCTGGGTCTTACCCGTGAGCAGGAGATGGTGCTCGACAAATATTATCGCATGTTTGTGAAGGGTGGTGCTCTGCTCGATGCCGAGAAGAAGGCCCAGCTCATGGAGATTGACAAGCAGCTATCGCTGGCCAGCATCGAGTTTGGCGAGAATGCCTTGGCCGAGACCAACGCCTTCGAGCTCGTCATCACTGATGAGAAGGACCTCGCAGGTCTGCCCCAAAGCTCCATCAACGCTGCACGCGAAGCTGCTCAGGCAGCAGGCAAGGAGGGATGGCTCTTCACCCTGCACAAGCCCAGCTGGATTCCCTTCCTGCAGTATGCCGACAACCGTGAGCTGCGCAAGCAGATGTACCTCGGCTACATCAACCGTGGCGACAACAACAACGAGAACGACAACAAGGCTGTCATCGCTCGCATCCTCAAGTTGCGTCAGCAGAAGGCTCAGCTCTTTGGCTACGAGACCTTTGCTCAGTATCAGCTCGAGGACAAGATGGCCAAGACTCCCGAAGCTGCTTACAACCTCCTTATGACTATCTGGAATGCCGCGCTGCCCAAGGCCAAGGCCGAAGCTGCCGAGCTGCAGAAGATGATGGATGCCGAGGGCAAGGGCGAGAAGCTCGAGGCATGGGACTGGTGGTACTACACCGAAAAGCTGCGCGAGGCCAAGTATGCGCTCAGCGAGAGCGAGCTGCGCCCTTACTTCTCACTCGACAATGTGCGCAAGGGTGCCTTCATGGTATCGGAGAAGCTCTTCGGCATGAAGTTCCAACCCATCGAGGGATTGGATGTGTACCATCCCGAAGTGGAGACCTTCGAAGTACTCGATGCCGACGGCTCACACCTCGCACTCTTCTACACCGACTACTTCCCCCGTGCTACCAAGCGTGCCGGTGCATGGATGAACAATATCGTGGATGCATCGAACATCGACGGTGAGAACCAGCGTCCGATGATTGTCAACGTGGGCAACTTCACCCGTCCCACAGGCGACACTCCCTCTCTCTTGACCATCGACGAGACCCGCACGCTCTTCCACGAGCTCGGTCATGCCCTCCACGGATTCCTCACACAGACCAAGTATCCCTCGGTGAGCGGTACCAGCGTAGCCCGCGACTTCGTGGAGCTGCCCTCACAGATTATGGAGCACTGGGCTATAGAGCCTGAGGTGATGAAGATGTATGCCCTCCACTACGAGACCGGCGAGCCCATCACCGATGAGCTCATCGCCAAGATGCAGGCTACCTCATCGTTCAATTCGGGCTTCGAGACCGTTGAGCTCGTAGGTGCTGCCCTGCTCGATATGGAATATCACATGCTTACCGACTACACCGACTTTGAGGCAAATGCCTTTGAGAAGTCTGTAGCCGACAAGATTGGTCTTATCCCGCAGATTGCCTTCCGCTATCGCGGTCCCTACTTCAACCACGTGTTCAGCGGTGGCTATGCGGTAGGTTACTACAGCTACCTGTGGGCCGAGGTGCTCGATGCCGACGGCTTCGAGGCATTCAAGGAGAAGGGTATCTTTGACGAGACTACCGGTCGCAGCTTCCGCAAGAACATCCTCGAGATGGGTGGCAGCGAAGAGCCTATGACACTCTACAAGCGTTTCCGTGGTGCCGAGCCCAACCCCGAGGCTCTGCTCCGTAACCGTGGATTGATCAATTGATTATCTCAAATTCTTCCATAATAGTAAGAGGCGGACTTCGTTGAGGTCCGCCTCTTCCTTATGTGGTCATCAGAACATGAATCCGATAGAGAAGCTGAGCACGTTCTTTCTGCGGTTAAATATGAGGGCGTCTGTTGTGACTAGGCCGTCTGTATCGGTGGCTGTGAATCCGCGTGAGATGTTGTGAAGTCCGTATTCGAAGGAGAAATCAAAAAAGACAGGGCTAATACTAATGCCTATGCCTACCATCAAACTGAAGTTGACTGGGTAGATAGATTCCTCGATGTTGGTATAGGGCATCTTGTCGAACTTGTGTCGGCTGTAGTCGGTGAGGATAAGTTTCGCTTTGGGGCCAATGAAAAACGACATTCCATAGGAACTCTCCTGCATGAAGTGATAGCCATAGTAGAATGGTATCTCAAGCCCTATGATGCGAGTACTGATAGCCGACTGATCTGCTGTGGGGCTGCCTAGGAGCCATTGGTCTGAGTCGAACGAGAGGGTGTAGTTGCTGATGTTATAACTTATCTCCGTCTGCAAGTAATGGCGCTTGATGTTGAAACGTGCGAAACCTGTATAGAACGAACTGATTTCGGAATGCACCATGTATTCGTTGATGGGTTGGTGGGCTACGATGAGTTCCTGTATTTCATAGATGGTGGAACTGAATCCTGTCTTCACACCGAAATTGACATGGATGGGAGCCCTTTTCTGCGCGAAGGTCGATGCGCTGATAAGCACCAATAAGAGTAACGATAGGCTACGTTTCATCACAATCACACTCTTTGATAAATGTAAAAATATATAGGTACGTTATTTCTTCCGTTTCTTCTCTACTGACCAGCCGAACTTTCCAATTTTGTCGCCCAAATGGTAGTATCCTCCATGAAGGTATACCAATGGGGCGCTATCGGCCAACTCAAATTTTCCCGTAGCCGGATCAATGTATTTGTCGTCGGCTATCACGTTCACCACGTCGGCAATGTACATCTCGTGTGAGCCTAGCGACACAATCTCCTTCACGCGACACTCAATGCACAGGGGCGACTCCTCGATGATGGGGGCTGATACGATGGAGGCCTTGCCTGGGGTGAGACCCATCTCTTGGAACTTATTGTAGTCGCGTCCCGAGCGTACTCCACACCAATCTGTAGCATAGGCTGTTGAGGCATCGGTGAGGTTGATGACAAACTCCATGTTGCGCTTGATAATGTCGGCTGAGTGGCGCTCAGGGCGTACGGAGATATAGCACATGGGTGGGTTGGTGCAGATAGTGCCCGTCCATGCTATAGTAATGATGTTATACTCCTCCTCACATGATCCGCACGTAACCATTACGGCCGGTAGAGGGTAGATCATCGTACCAGGTTTCCAGTTTACCTTCATTGGTTCGGGAGAGTTGTGGGGAGTTCAGGGCTTGGCCCCTGACTCCTTATCCTATACAAGTTTTACCTCACTTTTGTTCTGCTCCTTTTCGCAATAGTGGCATTTGAGTGTACCCTCTTCCTTGTTTACCACATGGAAATGGGTGGGCATGGGCTCGTTGTTGGTGATACATTTCGGGTTGCCGCAACGCACTATGCCGTGCAGCTCATCGGGGATGATAACTTCCTTCTTCTCCACCACGTCGAAGTCGCGAATGATGTTGAGTATCACGTTGGGGGCCACGATGGATAGGCGGCTTATTTCCTCGTCAGAGAAGTACTTGTCTGCTACCTTAATGATACCCTTCTTGCCCAGTTTTTTGCTGTGCAGGTTGTACCCGATGGTGACGCTTGAACCCAATTTCTCCAGTTCGAGCAGCGATGCGATGGTGAATACGAGTTCCGAAGGTATATGGTCGATCACGGTGCCGTTCTCAAGGGCAGCCACGAGCAGTTCGGTCTTATTGTTTTTCATAACTTCATGTTTTTATTAGTCCAATTAGTCCATTATCCTTTACACCTCTATTCCTAGGCAATCGCAGATGAGTGCTTCGCGCACGTACAATCCATTTTTTGCTTGTTGGAAATAGTATGCCTTGGGGCTTTCGTCCACATCGTAGGCAATTTCGTTTACGCGGGGTAGGGGATGCAGTATGCGCAGGTTATCCTTTGTCCCTTCGAGCATGCTCTTGCGCAGGATATACACGTCCTTCACGCGCTCATATTCCATGAGGTCTGTGAAACGCTCGCGCTGTACGCGGGTCATGTATAGGATGTCGGCGTCGGCAATGGTCTCCTCGGTGAAGTCGGTGTGCTCCACATACTTGATGCCGTGTTCCTTGCAGTAGAGCTTATATTCATTGGGCATAGCCAACTCTTTGGGAGCAATAAAGTGAAATTGGGGGTTGAAGTGGCGCATAGCCATCAGCAGCGAGTGTACCGTGCGGCCATACTTGAGGTCACCCACGAGATAGATGTTGAGGTTCTCTAGAGTACCCTGTGTCTTGTAGATGGAGTATAGGTCGAGCATCGTCTGTGAGGGGTGCTGGTTGGCACCGTCGCCAGCATTGATGATGGGTACGGGCGATACCTCACTGGCATATCGGGCGGCTCCTTCGAGGTGGTGGCGCATCACGATGAGATCAGCGTAGTTGCCTACCATCATGATGGTGTCCTTGAGCGTCTCGCCCTTCGACGAACTGGAGGTAGCGGCATCGCTGAACCCGATGACCCGTCCGCCCAGTCGGTTTACGGCAGTTTCGAATGATAAACGGGTGCGTGTTGATGGCTCAAAGAAGAGAGTAGCGATGACCCGCCCGTCCAATGTCTTGCGGTTGGGCATTGCTTCAAATCTGCTGGCGGCCTCAAGCAAACTCATAATCTTTTCTTTGCTGAGGTCGGCAATGGTTACGAAACTTTTTGTCATAGTATCATTGATTATTGCGGTTGTTGTCTATGGCAAAATTAGTGCAAGGCGAGCGAAAAAACAAATAAATTTGATTTTTTCTCGACGGAGCTATCGGCAAGAGTGTATCGACAAGCCGAATTCTGTCGGGCATGCACTCTTTTTCTTATTTTTCTTGCGATAAATTCACAAAAAAGTAGCATCTTTGCACAAAATACACTGCTACGATGCTCAAACTGCACAACCTCCATATCGGTTACGATGACGATGTAAATCGTACAATTGTGTCCGAGACTCTCAACGCTTCGCTTGCGTGTGGACAGCTCACCTGCCTCATCGGACCGAATGGTGTGGGTAAGTCCACCCTCATGCGGACCATGTCCGCATTCTTGCCTCCGTTGCATGGTGAGGTGTTGATAGAGGATAGGGCAATAGGCGAATACACTCCGAAGCAACTTTCTGAGCGTATCGGTGTGGTGCTCACTGAGAAGGCTGTCTCTGCCGATCTCACCGTTGAGGAGGTCGTAGGTCTAGGCCGTGCACCCTACACCAACTACTGGGGTACCCTCAGTGCAGCTGACCATGCAGTGGTGGACGAGGCAATATCGTTGGTCGGACTCGATGCGCTACGCGACCGCAAAATCTATCAACTGAGCGATGGTGAGCGACAGAAGACCATGATTGCCAAGGCATTGTCACAGCAGACCCCCATCATCCTTTTGGATGAACCCACTGCATTCCTCGACTATCCGAGTAAGATTGCCATGATGCAGCTCCTGCGCCGTTTGGCCCATGAGAAGGACAAACTGGTGTTGCTATCCACTCACGATCTCGAGATTGCCTTTCAAACCGCTGACAGGATATGGCTTCTCACTCACTCGGGATTACAGACCGGTACGCTCGATGAGTTGTCTGAGAATGGAGCTATCACATCCTTTATCGATTCTGACGATCTTCACTACGATGTTCCTAACCGCCGCATTGTGTTGAGGTAAGTCCTTATATGTCGTCGAATTTATGAAACATGAATAACCTATATGACAATGATGAAGAATTTTACTTTTAAGAAAAGTGTCTTAACCCTCTTGGCTGGCGCTCTACTTGTAGCTTGTGGCTCCAAGGTTCAATACGAAACAATTCAGGTAGAAGCACCTTTTGCCATGGAACCGATTAGTGTACCTGTATTCCCCGAAAGGGACTTCTCCATCGCCGATTACGGAGCTTCAGACACCTCAGTATGCACATCGGCTATAGCGCTAGCCATCGAAGCTTGCCACAAGGCTGGAGGCGGTCGCGTGGTGATACCTGCTGGGCAATGGCTCACAGGCCCCATACACCTGAAAAGTAATGTCAACCTTCATCTCGCCGAGGGAGCAGTGGTGCGCTTCACCGATGTTCCAGCCGACTACCTGCCCGCCGTGCCCACCTCATGGGAAGGCATGGAGTGCTATAACTATTCGCCCCTCGTGTATGCCTACGAATGCGATAATATCGCTATCACGGGAACAGGTAAACTCTACCCTCACATGACCCTGTGGCGCAGGTGGTTTAGCCGTCCCAAGGCCCACATGGATGCATTGGCTAGCCTCTATCACCAGATGTCGAACGATGCACCCGTCGAGGATCGCCAAATGGCAGTTGGCGACAATAACTTCCGTCCCCACCTCATACATTTCAACCGTTGCAAGCATGTCCTGCTCGACGGCTTCGAGATTGAGAACAGCCCCTTCTGGACCATTCACCTCTACCTATGCGATGGCGGTGTTGTGCGTAACCTTAAGGTTAAAGCTCATGGACACAACAACGATGGTGTCGATCTCGAGATGGCTCGCAACTTCCTCGTTGAGAACTGTGTGTTCGATCAGGGAGATGATGCTGTAGTCATCAAGTCGGGCCGTAACCACGATGCTTGGCGACTCAATACCCCGTGCGAGAACATCGTAGTGCGCAATTGCACCATCAATGCAGGTCACACCCTACTGGGTATCGGCAGTGAGCTTGCAGGCGGCGTACGTAACATTTACATGCACCATTGTGTAGCCCCTGGCACTGTGCACCGCCTTTTCTTTGTCAAGACCAACCACCGTCGTGGAGCCTTTGTTGAAAACATCTACATGGACAGCATCTTTACGGGAGGTACCTTGCGAGTGGCCGAAATCGACACCGATGTGCTCTATCAATGGCGCAATCTGGTACCTACCTACAAGGATACCCTCACCCGCATCTCCAACATCTACCTAAGCAATGTAGAGTGCGATTCGGCCAAGGCCATCTATGAGTTGCGTGGCGATGAACGTTTGCCCATCTCCAACATCGTGATGCGTAACATCCATGTCGATTGCGTGGCCGACACGCTCAATGGGGTAAAAAATGTTGATGGTCTCGTTGTTGACAATGTTACTTTCACTACGCACGACCCCGCTGCCTTGCCGTCGCTGACCAGGTATTTGGGCAATAAGTGATTCTTGATTCACCGATGTTACTATAGCCTATATTATAAGCAGAAGTTAGGCTACACCTCAGAAATGCTTAAATAAATTTGGCATTTCGTTCGGCTTGTACTAATTTTGCGGTTTATTTATATCCATATATTATATATGCCACAAATATCACAGCGCGGCACATTGATGCCTGCTTCGCCTATACGTAAACTGGTGCCTTTGGCCGATGATGCCAAAGCACGAGGAATACATGTATACCATCTCAATATAGGTCAGCCTGACCTGCCGACACCGCAAGCGGCCATTGATGCCATACGCAACATCGATCGCAAAGTGTTGGAGTATAGCCCTTCGCAAGGCTATCGTAGCTATCGCGAGAAGTTGGTAAACTACTACAAGAAGTACGATATCAATCTCACGGCCGATGACATCATTATCACTACGGGTGGTTCCGAGGCGGTGCTTTTTTCGTTCCTTGCCTGTCTGAACCCAGGTGATGAGATTATCATGCCCGACCCCTTCTATGCCAACTATCAGGCATTTGCCATCTCGGCAGGTGCGGTAATCCGTACTATCCCAACAACGATTGAGGAGGGTTTCTGTTTGCCTAAGGTAGAGCGATTCGAAGAACTTATCAACGAGCGCACCAAGGCCATCATGATTTGTAACCCCAATAACCCTACGGGATATCTCTATACACGTCGTGAGATGAACCAGATACGTGACTTGGTGAAGAAATACGACCTCTATCTCTTCTCCGACGAGGTGTATCGTGAATTCATCTATACAGGCTCACCCTATATCTCGGCCTGCCATCTCGAGGGTATCGAGGATAATGTGGTGCTCATCGACTCGGTATCGAAACGCTACTCGGAGTGCGGTATACGTATCGGTGCCCTCATCACGAAGAATAAGCAGTTGCGCCAGGCAGTGATGAAGTTCTGTCAGGCCCGCTTGAGTCCTCCACTGATTGGTCAGATAGCTGCCGAGGCTTCGCTCGATGAGCCAGAAGAATACACACGCGATACGTATGATGAATATGTAGAGCGTCGTAAGTGCCTGATTGACGGGCTCAACCGCATTCCGGGCGTGTATAGTCCCATTCCCATGGGCGCTTTCTATACGGTGGCCCGCTTGCCGGTCGATGACAGTGAGAAGTTCTGCGCATGGTGCCTCAGTGAGTTCAACTACGAAGGAGAAACCGTGATGATGGCTCCTGCCAGCGGATTCTACACAACTCCCGGAGCAGGACGCGACGAAGTGCGTATTGCTTATGTGCTGAAGAAAGACGACCTGCAACGTGCGCTCGTAGTGTTGCAAAAGGCATTGGAGACATATCCGGGCCGAACGATTTAATTGTCCGCTCACCACTTACCGCCCACCTCTCACCACTAATCATGGAATCGTTCATCGCCCGTCGTCTTTATAAGAGCGAACAAGGTAGTCGTAGTGTATCGCGCCCCGCTGTGCTTATTGCACAGATTGGTGTGGCTTTGGGTTTGGCGGTGATGCTCGTGACGATAGCCGTATCGTTTGGTTTCAAGCATGAAGTGCGCGAGAAGGCCGTTGGGTTCAGTTCGCATATCCACATCAGTAACTACGAGAGTGCGCAGGATTTCGAAGCATTACCCGTAGCTGCCGATACCTCTCTGATGCAGATGCTGGCGTCGATGAAGGGGGTGGAGCATGTGCAGCGCTATGCTGTAAAGCCGGGCGTGCTTCGTACAGACGATGACTTTATAGGCTACATCCTCAAGGGAGTGGGAGAGGACTACGACCTCTCGTTCTATGCACAATACCTGAAGGAGGGCATAGTGCCGCAGTTCTCCGATAGTGTGGCATCGGGCAATATCCTGCTTTCTCGTGCCATTGCCGACAAACTGCAACTTGGCGTAGGTGATAAGGTAGACTCCTACTTCTTGCAAGGCACTATGCGTGCCCGCCGCTATACGGTGGCTGGAATCTACGAAACGGGCTTCAACGAGTATGACCGCCTGTTTGTGATTGCCGACCTGAAAGCCGTGCAGGCACTAAACCGCTGGGAATCAGAACAGGTGACTGGTGTAGAGGTAGCGCTCACCGATTTCAGCAAAGTGGAAGATATGAACTGGGAGCTGGGTACCTTGCTCGACCGCACCGAAGACAAATATGGCAATCAGTATCTGGTGCAGTCGGTCACCGATATCAATCCCGGCCTCTTTGCCTGGCTCGATGTGCTGGACATGAACGTGTGGCTTATCCTGGCTCTCATGATAGGAGTGGCAGGTTTTACGATGATTTCCGGCTTGCTCATACTCATCATAGAGCGCACCCAGTTTATCGGTATACTCAAGGCTATCGGCGCATCCAATGCTTCGGTGCGCAAGGCATTCCTTTATCTGGCCATGCTCATCATCGGCAAGGGCATGCTGTGGGGCAATATCGTGGGGCTGGGTCTCTGTGCGGTGCAGAAGTTTACAGGCCTTATCCCGCTCGATCCTACCAACTACTACCTCGACCGTGTGCCCATCGAGTTCAATTGGCTCTTTATACTTGCTGTCAATGTGGTGATGTTTGTGCTTTCGGTGCTGATACTTATTGTACCCTCACATCTGATATCGCGCATCTATCCCACCAAGGCAATGCGGTTTGAGTAAATTTTTATGTTTAGTGTTTAATGTTTAGAGTTTAGAGTTTAGTGTCCCATATCCCATAACCTTTAACCCATAACCCATATATAATACAAAGATGAATTTCTTAGATTTAGTAAAAGCCCGTTATTCAGTGCGCACCTATGAGCAGCGCACCATCGAACCCGAAAAGTTGCAATATGTAATGGAGTGCGTGCGCCTCGCCCCTTCGGCCGTCAACCTACAGCCGTGGAAGTTCTTCGTGTTGACCAAGCCCGAAGACTGCGACAAGATACGCCAGTGCTATCATCGCGAGTGGTTCAATGAAGCACCTATGTACATCATCGCCTGCTCCAATCATGAGGAGTCGTGGAAACGCCGTCGCTCCGAGCCCAAAGACCATGCCGACATCGACATCAGCATTGCCGTAGAGCATCTCTGCCTGGCAGCAGCCGAGGTAGGTTTGGGTACCTGCTGGGTATGCAACTTCGATGTAGAGCTCTGCCGCAATCTCTTCGGCATTGCCGACCCCTACGAACCCGCCGTCCTCATTCCCATAGGCTATCCGGCTACCAATGAGGTGCCTGAGAAGACACGCAAGCCTATGGACGAGGTGTTTGTGAACTTTTAACTTCGAATAATTAACACTGCAATGCAAGGAACTAAATGTTATTTTCCTTATATTTGCATTGAATTACGTATGATTATGAAAAGAACTGTTCTATTAAGCATCGGTATGGCTGTAGCGCTACTGCTTGGCCTTGTGTCCTGTGAGAGCAAACCTATTGTAGGCGAGTTGCCCGAATATGGCAATCTGAAATTTACTAAAGCACCGCGTTCGACACTTCTGTTGGACAGGCAGAACGATATTCCTACGCTGACACAATGTGAGGCGGGTGATTCTGTAACAGTGTTTATGCAGGTGGCATTTGTGGGTGCCTATATCTATAATGCCGATTATGAGTGGAATTTGATTGCCGGTGATGAATCACAGGAGGCTGAAATCCCTGTCGTGGCGCCTACCAAGCAGACTGCGTTGCCGATGTGGACTTTCAAGGCGCCTGAGGTCCCGGGAAGATATGCTGTAACCTTCAAGGCACACTATGATTTCTCGGCGGACACTGCGCTGGGTACGGTGTATGGTGAGTCGCAATCGTACAGCGCAGACTTTATTGTAACAAAGTCTAAGTAGGTTTGTGCTTTAGGTTAGCTTGAGGTGGGGTTATCGGTGTGCTTGTGGAAAATAAATTCCATTTTTCTTGGAAAACCCAATAAAACGCTGTAATTTTGCACCGTTTTTATAAAACGACATTTCAAGGTCGGTTCCGTAGCTCAGCTGGATAGAGCAACTGCCTTCTAAGCAGTAGGTCCCGCGTTCGAGTCGCGGCGGAATCACAAGAAGTATTAAATGTCTTCAGTGAATGTAAAAGAGAAAGTTGCTTTCTCTTTTATTTTTTAAGGACAAATCATATAGCTATGTCATTGCTAGGAAATATTATTTGGATTGTTTTTGGCGGATTGTTGATGTCTGCTGCCTATTTCTTCTTGGGCATTGTGTATTGCATTTCTATTGTAGGTATTCCTGTTGGCTTGCAACTATTCAAGATGGCTGGCCTTTCGCTGTATCCGTTTGGTCGTGAGGTACGAGACAGGAATGGAGAGATGGGCTGTTGGTCGATGTTTCTGAACATACTTTGGATTGTGTTTGGAGGCGTTGAGATGGCTCTGGGCCATGCTGTGATTGGCCTGTTCTTTTGCATTACGGTGGTGGGAATCCCATTTGGTCTGCAGCATTTCAAACTTGCCCTGTTGGCTTTGATGCCGTTCGGCAAGGAGATTAGATGATGGATATTGATTATTAACTATAGTTTTTATATGTTTCTTGATATTGTATTGATAGTGCTAGGCCTGGTGCTTATACTGGTAGGCTCGGATTGGTTGGTCGATGGAGCCTCAGGTATAGCTCGCAAGTATGGCATCAGTGAATTTATCATAGGTATGACGATTGTGGGCATTGGTACCTCGATGCCCGAGCTGGTGTCAAGTGTTATTTCGGCTGTTGGCGGTCACGGAGACATGGCCCTGGGCAACGTTACAGGATCGAATATCTGTAATATTTTTCTCATCTTAGGTATGACGGCATTGATCTCGCCCATCAAGTATACCCGAAGCAATATCCGCAAGGATATCCCATTTGCTATCGGCGTGTCATTATTCCTGATAGTCATGCTGTACAATTGCTTTGGCCTATTCCGTGAAATGGGTACTCCGGGTATTTCGCGTGTCGATGCACTCTATTTATTGCTAATATTTGCGATATTTATGATTGATTCCTTCAAATCTGCCAAGAAGGGTGGAGAAGAAGAAGAAGAAGAGGACGACGTTAAGCCGATGCCTATGGGCAAGGCGTTTGTGTTTATCGTATTGGGACTGGCTGGCTTGGTTTTTGGTGGACAGATGTTTGTAGACCATACAGTGAGCATTGCCGAGCGCTTCCATGTATCTGAGGCTTTCATTTCTATCACACTCATGGCTGTAGGAACGTCGTTGCCCGAATTGGCTACCTGTGTCGTTGCTGCCATGAAGGGTAAGAACCAGTTGGCCTTGGGCAATGTCATCGGATCGAACATCTTCAATCTATCACTGATTATAGGTGTCAGTGCTGCCATCTCTCCATTCGAGATTCAAACCATCTCTACCGTCGATATGGTCATGGTGCTGGTTGCTGTGCTGTTATTGTGGATGGCCTCCTTCACATTCAAGAAGAGGATGTTGGATAGGGTAGAGGGAGCCATATTCCTTTTGGTATACATTGGATATATAGGCTATTTGGCACTAAACATCCAAGGATAAGGGTAAGGAAGAAGGAAAAATAGGGGTGTGCCAGAATGAACTGACACACCCTTTTGTTATTACCACAAAGGTGTTCCGACCATGAAGCGGTTATTCCACTGGGATGTTCTTGTTGATGTTCCTGCTTCCTGCCAGTGCATAGTAGAGGATGTAGGCGAGCATAATGATGATGAGCCAGTAGCTGGGTATGTAGCCGATGTTGAGGGCGAGTACGTTGTGCTGGATGAGCGGCATGATGCCACCGCCCACAACGAGCATCATGAAGATGCCTGAGGCTTGCTCGGTGTATTTGCCCAGACCCTCAACACAGAGGTTGAAGATGGCACCCCACATCACAGAAGTGCAGATACCACAGGCTGCGATGAAGGCACATTTCAATGGCACTTGCCCGCCTTTGACCGTCATCTCCATACCCTCGGGCAAGAAGATGGCGATGAGCAGTAGTAGGATTGCTACGGACGCCACTACGGTCAGTTGGGTTCGGGTAGACACTTTGCCGCTGATGAGCGAGCTCAGCGAGCGACCGATGAGCATGAGAAACCAGTAGGTGGCTGCCAGGAATCCGGCTATGGTGGCCGAGCCCTCGAAACCGAGTGAGTTGATGTAGAAGAGCATTTCGTTGGGGATGCCAATCTCAAGTCCTACGTAGAAGAAGATGGCGATGGCGCCCAGCACAAAATGGCGGAAATGCCATGCACTGTGCTCATACTTCACATTCTTGCCGCGTCCCAATGCCGGTTCGGGCACTCTGACGAAAGAGATGATGATGAAGGCCAGGGCAAACACTGCCATGCCTATGAACAGCAATGGTGTGACATCGGCCATACTGGTCTTCACGGTTACCGTGCCTACCAGAACCCCGACGAGCAGGGGAGTCAGCGTGCCGGTCAGCGAGTTGAGCGAGCCGCCCGTCTGTACCAGCTGGTTACCCTTGTTGCCCCCGCCACCGAGGAGGTTGAGCATGGGGTTCACTACAGTATTGAGCATGCATACGCAGAATCCGCAGATGAAGGCACCGAGCAGATAGATGAGAAGATTGAGGGCTACGATTTGTCCGCCTACGCTGAACACGGCGATGTCGGCACCGACAATGCTGCTCAGGTACTGCACGAACAGACCTGCCAGTCCTATGGCTAGAGCGATGAGCGAGGTTCTCTTGTATCCGACGGTTGTGAGCATCTTGCCCGCAGGGATACCCATGAAGAGGTAAGCGGCAAAGTTCATCATATTGCCCATCATGCCTGCCCATTCGTATTTGTACCCCCAGATGGTACCGAACGGAGCAGCCATATTGGTGACGAAAGCAATCATCGCAAAGATGAAAAACATGGTAATAATGGCAATCGTATTACCGCTCTTGTTTGTTTTAGTCATAATCCTATAATATTAGTTGTTTATAAAAATATAGCAGGTTCTTGGGTGAAAAGCGCAATTTCTTCTGCGATATAGACTAACGTAATGATTGCTTGTCTTGTTCATTGTGTGGCGTAAAAGAGAAAGAGGAGCATCCCGCAGTGGGAATACTCCTCCATTGTTCTTATGGCATCAAGCTTGGCCTCTATTACAGCGATTCGCCGAAGTCCTGACGGAATTTTTCGACCAGTTGCTCTTGCCAGAAGCCTATTTCTTTCAATCGGCCTGTGAAGAAGCGCAGCACAGAGGGCTCCTCGACCCATTCGAGACCGCCGATGAGTTCGCGGTTGTCCCAGAGCCATTTCACGCGGTCGGCCACATACTTCAGCTGTGATAGGGTGTATACACGGCGGGGTACAGCGAGACGCATGAGCTCAAGTTCTGCATAGGGTTCTGTGCCGTCGGGGTTGCGCTGCTCTGAGAGTGTGCCACGCTCCATACCACGGATGCCGCTGACGATGTAGAGTGCTGCGGCAACGGCAGCAGCAGGGTATTGGTCGTGTGGCATGTCGGGCACGAAGGCACCGGCGTTGAGGTGGCAGCCCAGTCCGCCGGCAGGGAGGATGACGGGCACGCCGTAGTCGTCGAGCTCCTTGGCAAGGTAGTTGATGAACTCTGGTCCCTGGCTGATGTACTCCATGTCGAGGCTTTCGTAGAGACCCTGTGCCAAAGACTCCATGGTGCGTACGTCCATACCTCCATAGGTCAAGAAACCTTCGTAGAGAGGTATGTACTCGACCATCATCTTGGTGAATCGCTCATCCTTGCTGGTGATGATACCACCCTTGGCGAAGCCGAGCTTGCGGGCCGAGAAGTAGATGATGTCGAAGTGGTCGGCCAGCAGGTGATAGATGGTCTTGAGATCCATATATTTGCAGCGTGCCTCGCGGGTCTTCATGAAGTAGACGTTATCCTGGAGCAGCGATGCGTCGAGCACGCTGATGATGTTGTTGTCGTGGCAGATGTCGGTCACGGCAAGCATATTTTCGAGCGATACGGGCTGTCCTCCGATGAGGTTTGTGCCAGCCTCTACGCGTACGAAGGCGATGTTCTCGGCACCCTTCTCCTTGATTGTGGCGCGCAGCTTCTTGAGGTCGAAGTCGCCCTTGAAGGGGTCGTTCGATTGAGGCTTGAGTCCCTTCTCAGCCACCAATTCCTCCACGGTGCCTCCCATGCGGGTGATGTGGGCCTTGGTCGTGGTGAAGTGGAAGTTCATCAGTGCCGTCTGTTCGGGCTTCACCAATGCCGAGGCGAGGATGTTCTCGCAGGCGCGTCCCTGATGGGCCGGCAATACGTTTTCTGTGCCAAATACCTCCTTGACAGCCTCTTTCACACGGGTAAAGGTCTCAGACCCAGCATATGAGTCGTCGGCACGCATCGATGCGGCCAGCTGCAGGTCGCTCATGGCGTTGACGCCCGAGTCGGTGAGCATATCGAGATAGATGTCGCGGTTCTGGAGGAGGAAGGTGTTGTTGCCGGCTTCCTTGATACATTGCAGACGCTCCTCGATGGGGCGGAGGAAGAGCTTCTGCACCACGCGCACCTTGTGCATTTCCAAGGGCACCTGCTCTTTTTCTTGGTAGAATTTGATTTGCATAACGGTTATTTTCTAAGTGTTTGATGTTTTCATTATATATTCGGTCGCGAAGTTATACATAATTATTGAAAAAAATGCAATAATGCGATATAAATTGCTTGTAACAACATCATCATCACCATATTTCCAATAATTCCTTCGTACAGGGCCTTTTTGCCCGCCATTATGTATGCGTGTTTGAAATCTTTTCGTATATTTGCACACCATATCAGTTAGGTAGGTTATTTAGTTTTGATTTATAATTAAGGAAAGCAAAAGATGAGATATTATAGCACCAACCGACAGGCGCCGCATGCATCACTCGCTGAAGCCGTAGTGCGTGGCCTGGCTACAGACAGGGGATTGTATATGCCCGAGCGTATAAAGCAGCTGCCGAAGGAGTTTTTCGACGGCATTGCAGAGATGAGTTTTCAGGAGATTGCCTATCGGGTGGCCGATGCCTTCTTCGGTGAGGATATCCCTGCCGAGGAGCTGAAGCGTATCGTGTATGACACGCTGGCGTTCGATGCCCCCGTGGTGCATGTGGATGGCAATATCCATTCGCTGGAGCTCTATCATGGTCCTACACTGGCGTTCAAGGATGTGGGCGCTCGCTTCATGGCACGACTGCTAGGACACTTTATCAAAAACGATAACGTTAACGAAAACGAAGACTGCAATGTGCGGCAGACGGGTGAGGTTAACGTCCTTGTAGCCACTTCTGGCGACACGGGCTCGGCAGTGGCCAACGGTTTCCTCGGTGTGGAGGGTATTCATGTGTATGTGCTCTACCCGAAGGGTAAGGTGAGCGCTATACAGGAGTGTCAGTTCACCACGTTGGGACAGAATATTACGGCGCTTGAGGTGGATGGCGTGTTTGACGACTGCCAGCGCTTGGTGAAGAGCGCCTTCATGGATGCCGAGCTGAATGCCCACATGCGCCTCACCTCGGCCAACTCAATCAACGTGGCCCGATTCCTCCCGCAGGCGTTCTACTACTTCTATGCCTATGCGCAGATGAAGCGTCAGGGCAAGGAGGGCGAACTGGTGATCTGTGTGCCCAGCGGCAACTTCGGTAACCTCTGTGCCGGACTCTTTGCACACCGCATGGGTCTCCCCATCAAGCGCTTCATAGCGGCCAACAACAGCAACGACATCTTCTATCAATACCTGCTGACGGGTGAGTACTGCCCGCGTGCCTCGGTGCAGACCATTGCCAATGCGATGGATGTGGGCGACCCGAGCAACTTTGCCCGCATACTCGACCTCTATGGCCACTCGCATGCCGATATATGCAAGCTCATCAGCGGTGCGGCTTATACCGACGAGCAGATTGCCGAGACACTGGCCGATACCTATCACCGTACGGGCTACCTGCTCGACCCGCACGGGGCTTGTGGCTATCGTGCGCTGAGCGAGATGTTGCGCGACGGTGAGCAGGGCGTGTTCCTTGAAACGGCTCATCCGGCCAAGTTTCGCGATACGGTAGAGGGTATCATCAAGGATGAGGTGGCTATCCCCGAGAAGTTGCAGGCCTTCATGCGCGGCACCAAGCAGTCGGTGCCCATGAGCGCCGGGTTCGAGGACTTCAAGGCCTATTTGATGCATCATTAGTCTGTAATCTAGTTATCCCATAGGGGATATTGGGCTTCTGCACCCTCGCTGTAGATGACACACCCATCAAGATTTAGGACGAGTTAAAAAACAGGATGAGTATATGTATGAATAATGCATATATAAGACATAGCCTCGGATAAATGCGTAGAGATGCTTCCCTATGACAGGAACGAGCAACCATGAGTATCAGTAGGATTACAGCATTGACGTTATTGTGTTACGTTATTTTTTGTTTTGTCACAGCATTCAATGTGTAACTATATATCGTAGAGCTTTTGGTTATTTATATAACTCGCATTCATGGAGATTTTTCGAATAAGGTTTCCTATTTCGGCTATTTGTGTGTAACTTTGTGGAATCATGTAAAAAATATAAAGCGATGACTGGAATAGTAAAAACAGTGAACGGATATAAAGCAAAACGGCATTCTGTACCCGTGAAGCGCTATTGCCGAACTATGGATTTGAAATCTGACGATGCGCTAATTCAAGAATATATACGTAGACATAGCAAGGATCAAGCATGGCCTGAAGTCCTGAATGGTATACGTGAGGTGGGCATACTCGAAATGGAGATTTATATTTTGGGCAATCGTTTGTTTATGATTGTAGAAACCGCCCTCGACTTCGATTGGGACAGTGCCATGGAGCGATTGGCAACGTTGCCTCGCCAACAGGAATGGGAGGATTTTATGGCTATATTTCAGCAGTGTAAAGAGGGGGATACTGCCGATGATAAATGGAGGATGATGGAGCGTATGTTTTATCTTTACGATTGAGTGTCTCTGACTATTGTTTTGTTACCTAAAAAATAATTGCAATATGAAAAGACTTTCATTTCTATTCATTGTTCTATTGGCACTGAATGCCTGCATGGATACTCCGAAAGAAAAAAATGACAAACAGGAGATACGCAAGGCACGTGGTTTCCGTACAGACATTCCGATCGACTCTATCCGATTGAGTGATCCCTGTATTATGGCCGACAAGGCTACTGGGATGTACTATATGACTGGGACGGGTGGTCGTATGTGGAAGAGCCGTGACCTGGCACGATGGGAGGGGCCTTACCACATTGCGTTTACTGATAGCACCTCATGGATGGGAAAACGTCCTGAAATATGGGCGGCTGAATTTCATCAATACAAAGGGAGGTATTACTACTTTGCTACCTTCACGAACAATGCCATAAAGATTGACACTGTAGCAGGAAATGTCATCCCGCGCCGTGCCAGTCACGTGCTGGTAAGTGATAATCCCGAAGGACCATATTTCCCGATGGATGAGCCTACATACCTTCCTGCCGATATGCCAACGCTTGACGGTACTTTCTGGGTGGACACCGATGGCAAACCTTACATGGTGTACTGTGGCGAATGGCTGCAAAACCTTAATGGTACGATGGAAAAGATTGAATTGACACCCGACCTTAGCGGCTCTGTAGGCGAGGGGAAGGTGCTCTTTCGTGCCAGCGATTCGCCCTGGAGTCGTGAACTTATTGATGATAAGGTGGTACCCAATCGTGTGACAGATGGACCATGGCTCTTCCGTACCGGAACGGGACGCTTGGGCATGATATGGACCAGTTGGGTGTACAATGTCTATACTCAAGGGGTTGCCTACTCGGAGAGTGGTACTTTGGATGGTCCGTGGATACAGGAGGCTGAGCCCATTACACCGCCCAACTTCGGTCATGGCATGTTGTTTCAGGATCTTAATGGGCAATGGCTGATGTCGGTACACAGCCATCGTGATGTAGGGCATTATGTTCGTATACCCCACCTGTTCAAGGTGGATCTTACGGGCGACAAGCTCGTTGTGGGTGATCGCTATATCCCGTAGGCTTATCTTGCAAAATCCTTTGGACCGGTGTCCCGTAACTTGTTGATAAAAGAAAAAGGCATGTTTTCAAATGCCTTTTGTCGTTAATGTGAGTAGATGCCGTTACTTCACGGGAATCTTGTCGATACGTGCCTGGTGGCGTCCGCCCTCAAAGGGAGTGTTGAAGAACTCCTCCATGATGGCTGCTGCCGTAGCAGTGTCAATGAAGCGTCCGGGCATCACGAGCACGTTGGCATCGTTGTGCTGGCGTATGAGATGCGCTATCTCGGGTATCCAGCAGAGTCCGGCACGTATGCCCTGATGCTTGTTGAGCGTCATGTTGATGCCCTCGCCGCTGCCGCAGATAGCAATGCCGGGGTAGCACTCGCCACTCTCTACGGCTGCTGCAAGCGGGTGTCCATAGTCGGCATAGTCGCAGCTATCAGTGCTGTAGGTGCCGAAGTCCTTGTACTCCCAGCCTTTGGCCTCGAGCCACTGCTTCACATATTCTTTCAGTTCGTAGCCTGCGTGGTCGCTGGCCAATCCGATTGTCTTCATTGAACAGTTTCTTTTATTTCAACAGACTCTTCACCTGATTATACACATTCTCAGCGGTGAAGCCCAGCTTCTCGTCGAGCACCTTGTAGGGAGCTGAGAAACCGAAGCTCTCGAGACCCCATACCTTGCCTTCGTTAGCAGGTACGAGACCTTGGAGGTTGACGGGCAATCCGGCTGTGAGGCCAAACTTCTTCACACCTGCGGGCAATACCTGAGCCTGATACTCGGGGCACTGGCTGCGGAAGAGTCCCTCAGAGGGTACGCTCACGATAGAGCACTTCACGCCATCTTTGCGCAGCAGCTCGGCGCCAGCTACGAGGGTCGATACCTCAGAGCCTGAAGCTACAAGTACCACGTCGGCATCGGCATCAGAGCCAGCTACCACGTAGGCACCCTTGGCGGCCTGAGCATAGTCGTTGCCTGCGGGCAGGTCGGCGATGTTCTGGCGAGAGAGGATGAGGGCGGTAGGTGTAGTGGTGTTCTCCATAGCCAGGCGCCAGCACTCGGTAGTCTCCTGAGCGTCGGCAGGGCGGAGCACGAGCATTGAGTTGTGGCCCTTATGGTTTTTCAGCTTCTCCATCAGGCGGATCTGTGCCTCTTGCTCTACGGGCTCGTGGGTAGGACCATCCTCACCTACACGGAAGGCGTCGTGTGTCCAGATGAACTTCACGGGCAGCTCCATGAGGGCAGCCATACGTACGGCGGGCTTCATGTAGTCAGAGAATACGAAGAAGGTACCGCAAGCGGCAATCACACCACCGTGCAGTGCCATACCTATGCAGCAGCAAGCCATGGTGAGCTCGGCTACACCAGCCTGGAAGAAGGCACCGCTGAAGTCGCCCTTCACGAGTGCGTGGGTCTTCTTGAGGAAGCCGTCGGTCTTGTCAGAGTTTGAGAGGTCGGCCGATGCGCAGATCATGTTCTCCACCTGTGTGGCGAGAGCACCCAGTACGGTAGCCGAAGCAGAGCGTGTAGCATCGTTGGTCTTCTGCTGGATGGCAGTCCAGTCAACCTGCGGAGCCTTGCCGGCAAACCACTCGGCCATCTTCACGGCGAGGTCGGGGTTCTCGGCAGCCCATGCAGCCTTGGCGGCATACTTCTCGGCTACGATCTTCTCCAGCTCGGCAGCACGCTTAGCATAGAGCTCCTGCACCTCGGGGAATATCTGGAATGGGTTCTCGGGGTCGCCACCGAGGTTCTTGATGGTGTTGATATAAGCATCGCCACCGAGGGGAGCACCGTGTGTAGCGCAGTTGTTCTCGTAGCTGCTGCAGTCTGCCTTGAGGGCACCCTTACCCATGATGGTCTTACCGATGATGAGTGTGGGGCGCTCCTTCTCGGCCTTGGCCTCTATGATGGCAGCGCGTATTTCGTCGGCATCGTTACCGTTGATGGTGATTACCTTCCAGTTCCATGCCTCGTACTTCTTGGCCACATCCTCACATGTCACCTCGTGGCAGGTGGTAGAGAGCTGTATGTCGTTAGAGTCGTAGAACATGATGAGGTTGTCAAGTCCCAGGTGACCGGCGATACGTCCGGCGCCCTGTGAGATTTCCTCCTGCACGCCACCGTCAGAGATGTATGCATAGATGGTCTGTCCCATCACGTCGCCCAGGCGAGCCTTGAGGAACTTGGCAGCGATGGCAGCACCCACAGCGAAGGTGTGTCCTTGGCCGAGGGGACCTGATGTGTTCTCGATACCGCGCACGAGGTCTACCTCAGGGTGTCCTGGTGTGGGGCTGCCCCACTGGCGCAGCTGAGCCAGCTCGTCGAGGGTAAACTTACCTGCCAATGCCAGCTGGGCATAGAGCATGGGAGCCATGTGGCCGGGGTCGAGGAAGAAGCGGTCGCGACCCTCCCAGTAGGGGTTCTTGGGGTCGTACTCGAGGAACTCGCTATACAGTACGTTGATGAAGTCGGCACCGCCCATAGCACCACCGGGGTGACCAGACTTAGCTTTTTCTACCATTGATGCAGCCAAGATACGGATGTTGTCGGCCGCTTTGTTCATAAGTTTCTTGTCGTTCATAATTGTTCTTTATATGAATTGATGTGTAATATTCAATTTGTAGATACTTTGTAATTCTCTTTGCACACTATATCACGTGTAAAGGTACAACTATTTTCTGAAAAATCCCAATTGCGCGTGATAAATTATTTTTTTTGAGTGCTTCAATAGCTGGTTCTGGGATATTAAGACGTGCTATAATACAACAGACGCTTTGCGGATGCTTGCAATGTGGAGTTTCCAAATAAATGCTAGAGACCATATAGGTTCTTTAAATCTTCTAATTATTGGCTCGTAAAGCGAGTTTGCTTGTTTTAGATGCGAACTGCATTTTATAATTCAAAATACTTTTTGTATCTTTGCGCAAAATTTAGCGAGGACTGTCTCAGTCTTTGCGTGTTGTTAATTGAAAGTGATAATTGAATGAGTGTACACAAATCAACCCCCGACTATATAATTGAGGTTAGTTGGGAGGTGTGCAATAAGGTAGGTGGCATCTATACCGTGCTCTCAACCAGAGCAAAAACAATTTTGACGAAGACAGATGCCCAATTGATGTTTATAGGTCCCGACCTTTGGAAAGAAACGGCGAACCCGCTGTTCAAAGAAGATAAACGCTTGATGGCCGGATGGCGCAAGAAAGCAACAGAAGAAGGTCTCAATATACGTATAGGACGGTGGATGATTCCCGGTGAACCGGTAGCCGTACTCGTAGATTTTACTCCTTATTATAATATAAAGAACGATATCTATGCCGAGGCATGGAATCTCTTTAAGGTGGATTCACTGCACGCATACGGCGACTACGATGAGGCCAGCATGTTCTCATACGCAGCAGCCAAGGTTGCCGAGAGCTACTATAACCATGTCATCACTAAGGATGCAAAGAGCGCTGATGAGCCAAAGGTAATCTACCAGGCACACGAGTGGATGACAGGCCTCGGTGCCCTCTTCCTCAAGCATTGGATACCCTCTATCGCTACGATATTTACAACCCACGCTACTTCGATAGGCCGTTCTATCGCCGGCAACATGAAGCCTCTCTATGACTATATGGAAGGCTACAATGGCGACCAGATGGCCGATGAGCTCAATATGCAGTCGAAGCACTCGATCGAGAAGCAGGCTGCCCATCGCGTCGACTGCTTCACCACGGTAAGTGAAATCACCGACCGTGAGTGCGCACAGCTGCTCGAAAAGAAGGCCGATGTCATCACAGTCAATGGTTTCGAGGACGACTTCGTACCCAAGGG
>JAZPZS010000130.1:0-4411 GCA_045544835.1 Bacteroidaceae bacterium
CTACGGTCTCACCCAGTTGGTGTTTGATGAGAACCACGATGCCTCGCTCACCGAGCAGGCCAACAAGTTGGGCCGTGAATATGTGGTTCAGGTGACGGGTACCGTGAGCGAGCGCTCGGCCAAGAACCCCAAGATGGAGACGGGCGACATCGAGATTATCGTAGAGGCAATGACCGTGCTCAACGCCTCGCAGACTCCTCCCTTTACTATTGAGGACAATACCGACGGTGGTGACGATATCCGTATGAAATACCGTTACCTCGACCTGCGTCGTGGTGCCGTTCGTCGTAACCTTGAGCTACGCCACAAGATGGCTTTCGAGGTGCGCCGCTACCTCGACGAGCGTGGTTTCCTTGAGGTGGAGACACCGGTGCTCATCGGTTCTACTCCCGAGGGTGCCCGCGACTTCGTGGTGCCTTCACGCATGAACCCCGGACAGTTCTACGCTCTGCCCCAGAGCCCTCAGCTCTTCAAGCAGATTCTGATGGTGTCGGGCTTCGACCGCTACTTCCAGATTGTGAAGTGCTTCCGTGACGAGGACCTCCGTGCCGACCGTCAGCCCGAGTTTACCCAGATCGACTGCGAGATGTCGTTCGTGGAGCAGGAGGATGTAATCTCACTCTTCGAGGACATGTCCAAGCACCTCTTCAAGTCAATTCTCGGTATCGATATGCCCGAGGCATTCCCCCGCATGACTTGGCACGATGCCATGAAGTACTACGGTAGCGACAAGCCCGACCTCCGCTTCGACATGCGCTTCGTGGAACTCATGGATGTATTGCAGGGACATGGCTTCAGCGTATTCGATAACGCAGCTTACATCGGCGGTATCTGTGCCAAGGGTGCAGCCACCTATACCCGCAAGCAGCTCGATGCACTCACCGAGTATGTGAAGCGTCCGCAGATTGGAGCCAAGGGTATGGTATATGCCCGTGTGGAGGCTGATGGCAATGTGAAGTCAAGTGTAGATAAGTTCTATACACAGGAGGTGTTGCAGCAGCTGAAGGCTGCCATGAATGCCGAGCCCGGTGACCTCATCCTCATCCTCTCGGGCGACGATGTGATGAAGACCCGCAAGCAACTCTGTGAGCTTCGTCTCGAGGTGGCTGAGCAGCTTGGCTTGCGCGACAAGAACAAGTTTGCCTGCCTTTGGGTGGTAGACTTCCCCATGTTCGAGTGGAGCGACGAGGAGCAGCGCCTCATGGCCATGCACCATCCGTTCACCTCACCCAAGCCCGAAGATATCGAACTCCTCAGCACCAATCCTGCTGCCGTACGTGCCAATGCCTACGACATGGTCATCAATGGTGTAGAGGTAGGTGGTGGCTCTATCCGTATCCACGACAACGAGTTGCAGAAGAAGGCCTTCGAGATTCTCGGCTTCTCTGAGGAGCGTGCCCAGTCACAGTTTGGCTACCTGCTCAACGCCTTCAAGTATGGTGCGCCCCCTCATGGTGGCTTGGCCTATGGCCTCGACCGCTTCGTGAGCCTCTTTGCCGGTCTCGACAGCATCCGCGACTGTATCGCCTTCCCGAAGAACAACTCGGGCCGTGATGTCATGATCGATGCTCCCGCACCGCTTGAGCAGGCACAGCTCGACGAACTCAACATCCTCGTCGACCTGAAGGAAAAGTAAACTTTGGTATAAATCAATGAGAGGGCGTGTCGTATGGCATGCCCTTTTTTATTCTTGTCGCAGCAAGAAGCCTTTCCTTGGGAGTGTGAGAGGCTTCCAGCCTTTATTGCTCGATGAATCGGTTGTTGAACATGTACCACCCTAACGATATGCCCGCATTGACGCTGCGGGGATTGCTGCTGCTGTGGTTGAGGTAGGCACTGATCACGAATGTGGAGAAGCGGCCCACCACAGAGAGCTCTTCGAGGTTGGCCAGCGTACTGAATGGCTTGCCATAGAAGGCCTTGCCCTCATCGTTTTGCAGGATGGGATAGATGGGAAGAAAGGCGTAGGCCTCGAGGCGTATCTGCAGGTAGGAGTTGAGCGTATATATCGGCTTGAGCCCGGCTGCAAGGTACTGGTTGGCGCGGAAATCGGTGTTGTACGTGAAGATGGTGCTGGGCGTGGGTGCAAAAGTGCCCGCTTGCATCATCGTTGCCGTATAGGTCTGCGCAAGGTCGCGCGAGGAGTAATACCCTTCGATGTATGTTCCCAATGTAAACCTCTCGGAGAAGGGGAGGTAGCGTTGGTCCTTGAAGTGGAACTGCAACCATGAGATATCCTCTTCGATCGTCTCGTCCTTGCTCCGCGGGGTGTTGGGAGTATAGGCGCTGGTTCCGGTAAATATCTGCGCCAGGATCTGTTGCGAAGCTCCCTTGGTGGCATATTGGGTGCTGTTGAGCGAATTGCGCTTGAAGAGTACCGAGCCGCCCAGCAGACGATAGCGGTTGGTGTTGTAGGCTATGTTGCTCAGGTCGATGGTGCTTCCCTGCAAGTAGCTGTCGGTAATCTGTCCGATGCCAATGCCAAACTCAGCCTTGTGCTGCGTCATGAAGGGGAGGGCGAGCTTGAGCTTTCCGAAAGTCTCGGTCTGCTTGTTCAGCGCAGGGGTGATGTTGTCGGAGAAAAGAAAACTCTGCTTGAAGTAGTTCATCGTGGAGTGCGATCCCAGCACGCGGATCGACATGGGGATGTCGGTGGCAGAGTTGAAGCGCCCCATGAACTGTACATTGTTGTACATGCGGCCAAATTGCCCGTCGAGCTGGAGCTCCGTGGAGTGACGGCGCAGGTGGTTGTAGTTGAGCCCGAAATATATCTGATTGATGTTGTTGGTCGACAAGCCGCCACCGAACGAGAGGGCGACGTTATCCTTCATCGACACGTCGAGGTGCAGGTCGAAGGTCTTGCTCTTCGGGTCATATATGGCCGTAGGGTGTATCTCATTGATTACGTTTTCTGACATCAGGCGGAAGTAAGCTTCCTTGAATTCATGGAGACGTATGTAGCGATGTCCGGCAGGACGTATCTCATTGACGATGAATCGACGCTGGGCATCGTTGACGCCATTGACGCTGATGTTCTTGATGACCATCTCGGGCAACGTCCGCTTGTAGGCCTCTCTGCGGCGGTTCAGACTGTCGAGCGGTACGGTGCGCGACACCTTGCCCTTGATGGAGTCGATGAGCTGCATGGCAGTAGCATAGCCCAGCTCGAATAGGTATTGCGACTTGTCGAAATCGAGCAGCCCCACTTCGCCCTCAAGATCAAAGTTCATGAGTATACCGTTCTCGTCAGACAGCGTGTAGTCGCTTGTCTGCATGATCATGCTGCTCACCTGCGCCACGATATCGTCGGAGGCGGGCTCCTCCTTGTTGCTCGATACGGCACTGCCTATGATGAAGTCGGGCTGGAAGGTGCTCTCCATCACATTGACGGGGAAGTTGTTGTAGATGCCGCCATCATAGGCGAGCACGCCGTTGATCTTGATGGGGCGAAACACGAGAGGGAAGGTCATCGAGGCGCGTACCGAGTTGCCCAGGTCGCCCTGGCCGAACACAAGTTCCCGCTTGTTGTACACGTCGGAGGCTACGCAGCGGAAGGGCACGAACAGGCTGTCGAAGTTCTCCTTACATGCCGCCGTGGCCTGTGCACAAAGCTCCATAATCTTGATGTTCATGTGCACGGGGTCGATGAGACTGAGCGGAAGGGCCTGCACCACGGTGATGGAGTCGCCGATGTTGGCCTTGATGGAATATAGGGCTGGCGTTGGTTCGTTCTGCTTGATGTAGTAGAGGTTGTCCTTGTCAATCTCTCCGGAGTAGCATTGCTGAAACTCCTTCGAACCGATGAGGTCGAGCATCTCCTCGGGGGTGTATCCCATGGCATACAGCGCACCGACGATAGCACCTATCGAGGTGCCCGTGACATAGTCTATGGGAATCCCATTCTCCTCCAGCGCCTGTATGATACCGATATGGGTGATACCCTTGGCACCGCCTCCGCTCAGTACAAGCCCTACCGACTGGGCATTTGCTGTGCCAATCAGTATCAGCAGGGATAGCAGTGTGGTGACGGCTCTTCTCATAGTGTTGATGATGGCATACTATTGTTTAATGTTTCAAATATAGTGATTGTTTTTTATCTATGATAATATTTCTAATAAAAAAAAGAAAAAATGGGACCTTTTGGCTCCGTTTTCTTTCTTTTGTATTTGTTTGGTTCTATTCTTTAATGACAGAAGATAAATCCTATATAGGCTCTTGGCCCGGTGGGAAGGTATAGCTCCTTACCGCCTATGCCATTAAGGTAGTCAATCTTGAGGGTGAGGTGCAGCTTGGAGCTTACGATGTAGTCGCACCCGATGAAGGGGTCGATGGCTACGAAGGGCTCTTTGTGAAAGTAGGCTTCTGGCTCTGCAGCCCAGTCTTTCTTGCTGCCTTCAAACATGAGGAAATC
>JAZPZS010000131.1:0-18533 GCA_045544835.1 Bacteroidaceae bacterium
TCGATGGGGTCTTCCTTCTCGAGGCGGTATTTGTTGGTACCCACGATGGTCTGTGCACCTGAGTCGATGCGGGCCTGTGTGCGGGCAGCAGCCTCCTCGATACGCATCTTGGGGAGTCCGGTCTCGATAGCCTTGGCCATACCGCCCAACTTCTCAATCTCCTGGATGTGTTCCCATGCGCGGTGAGCAATCTCGTTGGTGAGAGCCTCTACGTAGTATGAACCGCCCCATGGGTCTACGTTCTTGCATACGTAGGTCTCCTCCTGAATATAGATCTGTGTGTTACGTGCGATACGTGCCGAGAAGTCGGTAGGCAGCGCGATAGCCTCGTCGAGGGCGTTGGTGTGGAGCGACTGGGTGTGACCCAATGCAGCAGCCATGGCCTCGATACAGGTACGGCCCACGTTGTTGAAGGGGTCCTGCTCAGTGAGGCTCCAGCCTGAAGTCTGTGAGTGGGTACGCAGAGCTAGTGACTTGGGGTTCTTGGGATTGAACTGCTTCACGATCTTGGCCCACAACATACGGGCTGCACGCATCTTGGCGATTTCCATGAAGTGGTTCATGCCGATAGCCCAGAAGAACGACAGACGGGGAGCAAAGGCATCGATGTCGATACCAGCGTTGACACCGGCACGGAGGTACTCAAGACCGTCGGCGAGGGTGTAGGCCAGCTCGATGTCGGCTGTGGCACCAGCCTCCTGCATGTGGTAGCCAGAGATGGAGATGCTGTTGAACTTGGGCATATTCTGCGAGGTGTACTCGAAGATGTCAGAGATAATCTTCATGGAGAAGGCGGGCGGGTAGATGTAGGTGTTGCGCACCATGAACTCCTTGAGGATGTCGTTCTGGATGGTACCTGCCATCTCTTCGAGCTTGGCGCCCTGCTCCAGACCTGCGTTGATGTAGAAGGCCATCACGGGGAGCACGCCACCGTTCATGGTCATCGACACGGACATCTTGTTCAAGGGGATACCCTCGAAGAGCACCTTCATGTTCTCCAATGAGCAGATAGATACACCAGCCTTACCCACGTCGCCCACTACGCGCTCGTGGTCGGGGTCGTAGCCGCGGTGTGTGGGGAGGTCGAAGGCTACAGAGAGGCCCTTCTGACCGCTGGCGAGGTTGCGGCGATAGAATGCGTTACTCTCCTCAGCGGTAGAGAATCCGGCATACTGACGGATGGTCCAGGGACGGAGCACATACATCACTGAGTAGGGGCCGCGGAGGTAGGGAGGCAGACCGGCGGCATAGTCGAGATGCTCCATGCCTTCGAGGTCTTCCTTGGTATATACGGGTTTTACATCAATCAGCTCGGGAGTTTTCCAGTTGGCTGTGATGCCATTTGCATTTTGCCACTCGGCGCCGTTCTGTGCCTGAATGCCTGCAAATATATCGATATTATTGAATGTCTTTCTCATGATTACTTCAACAGTTTAGCGTTATACTCTTTCAGTGTTTCCAGCACGTTGCAACGCACATGGATGAAGTTCTCAATGCCTGCAGCTTTCAAGTCGTCCATGCAAGCGGGAGCGCCGGCAACGATGAACATGGCGCGGCCATCCACGGCCTTGAAGGCGGGCACGGCATACTCGGCGTACTCGTCGTCGCTGGAGCAGAGCACCACGATATCGGCCTTGGCAGCCATGGCAGCCTCTACGCCCTCTTCTACGGTAGCGAAGCCGAGGTTGTCAATCACCTCATAACCTGCGCAAGCGAGGAAGTTGCAAGAGAACTGTGCACGGGCCTGACGCATGGCCAGGTTGCCGATGGTGAGCATGAATGCCTTGGGACGGCGGCCGCTCTCCTCGGTCTCGAGACGCAATGCTTCGAAAGCCGATGCCTGACGGCTCTGGTCGAGCTTCTCGTATTGTGCCTCACACTCGCTGTGGCCACCGCAGCAGCAGGTCTTGGCTACAGGGCGCTTGGTGCCGGCTGTCTCGGTGAAGTTGGGGTATTGGTTGGTGCCGAGCAGTATCTCGCGACGCTTCGATACGGCTTCGCGGCGTGCATCGCCACTCTTGTTTACGGCACGCTGTATGTTGCCAGCCTTGGCCTCGGTGAGGAATCCGCCAGCGTTCTCCACGGCAAGGAAGAGCTCCCATGCCTGCTTGGCGATAGAGGCGGTGAGGGTCTCTATATAATATGAGCCTGCAGCGGGATCCACGGTCTTGTCCAGGTGGCACTCCTCCTTGAGCAGGAGCTGCTGGTTGCGGGCGATGCGCTCGGCAAACTCATCGGGAGTCTCGTAGGTCTTGTCGAAGGGACATACGGTGATACTGTCCACACCGGCGATGGCAGCACTCATGGCCTCGGTCTGTGTGCGCAGCATGTTCACGTGTGCATCGAAGAGAGTCATGTTGAAGGTCGATGTCTCGGCATGTACGGTCATCTTGCATGCGCAGTCGCACTTGGGCTCATACTGCTTCACGATGGTAGCCCACAGCATACGTGCAGCACGGAACTTGGCAATCTCCATGAAGTAGTTGCTCGAGATACCGAAGTTGAACTTCATGGCCTTGGCAGCCTTCTCTACGGGCACGCCAGCCTCCACGAGGGTATGCAGGTATTCGTGTCCCCAGGCGAGGGCATAGCCCAACTCCTGGCTGATGTACGAGCCGGCATTGTTCATCGAGAGGGCATTTACAGCTACGCACTTGTAGCCGGGCAGTGCCTGCATGGTCTCCACGAGGGTCTTCAGTGTCTCGGCATATTCGCCAATCTCCTTACCCTTGCCGATGAGCTTGTTGATGGGGTCATAGTTGATAGAGCCGCGCAGCACTTCGAGGTCGTAGCTCTTGGCGGTGAAGTAGTCGATGAGGATATTGGCGAGCTCCACGCACTTGCCCTGGCAGGTGATGAAGTTGAGCTCTACGCAGCATGCACGTATACCCTTGAGCAGTGTCTCGATACCTTCGGCAGAGAGCATCTTGCCCTTGATCTTGAATCCGAGTGAGTCGGCACCGCGCTCCACGGCCTGCAGTGCCTTGGCGTTGGCCTCGGCATAGTCGGTCACCTCGATGTCCTGACGCACGCACCATGCGTTGTTGTCTTTCTTGTTACCACGCACGAAGGGGTACTCACCCGGCAGCGCGTTGGTAGTAGCCAGTGAGGCGATGTCCTCACGGCGGTAGAAGGGCTGTATGGCGAATCCCTCATTGGTCTTCCATACCAGCTTCTTCTCATAGTCGGCACCCTTGAGGTCGGCCACGGCCTTCTCCTTCCACGCTTCGGTGGTGGTAGGTGCAAACTCACTGAAAAGTTTTTCTTTACTATTTGCCATAGTGTTTTGAATTTATGAGTTTTTAAAGTTTGTGAGTTTATGAGTTTTCCTGTTAATTACTATAAGTAGCCGCAAACTTACACAAAAAAAATGGTTAAGCAAAAGAAAAGCGCCGCAAAAGAATCTGCGACGCTTGGTATTCTAAGAAACTATCAAATGAATCAGTCTTACAGGACTATCTTATAGACATACTCATCCTCATCGCTGCGGATGACCACGAGGTAAGAGCCATGGGATACACCTGCCGAGGGAAGCGCAATGGCTCCGCCAGCAGCTTCGGCACTGCCCAGCGACAGGCCTCCCATGGCGTAGAGGGTGGCAGTGGTGCCGGGAGCGAAATCACCGGTGCACACGACAGAGGCGGTGGCGGCATCGTAACGAACGGTATAGTGTGCCTGCTTGGGAGCAGTGATGCCTGTGCTCTCATCGTATACGGCAAGGGGAATGAAGCGCAATGAGTGGCTGTAGGTGCCCGATGAGGGGAGCTGGTAGGCAGCGATAGTACCGGTGCCCTGCCCGCAACTGCCGTTGCCGATACCGAGCTGCTGATAGTCGAAGTGGGCATATATGCCTCCGGGACGCACCAACTCCCACGTGTGGGCGGCATCCTTGAGCGCAACATCATCGTAGTGCAGTACGGAGAAGGCTACCTGACCGAGTGCCTCGATACGGATACCCGAGCGCTTGTCGCCATCGGTGCGGTAGAGAGTGAGGTCGCGCAAGCCCTCACGGTTGCCCATGCTCTGGGGCTTGGGATAGGGCTCGAACATGTCGGCCACGGTGGTGTAGTAGCGCCCGAGGGGCGTACCGCTGTGGCGGTCTGTGTAGTTCTCCCATGGACCATGGGCATAGTACTCTATCTGCTCGTAGCCGTCGGCGAACCTCATGTCAAAGCCGATGCGGCGCAGGTTCTTGATGTTGGCCGTATAGTCGGCATCGAGCTGCACCACACCGTTGCTGTGGATGGTATAGGTGAAGGTGTAGTCGCAGTTGCGGCCTGTGGCGCTGACTGTGGCGGTGGCGGTGCACCCGTCGTCGGCTACGTTCACGGTGATGTTCTTCGAGCTGATGCCGTGGGCGGGGCCGTAATTGTTGTATCCTTCAGTGGGGCCATCGTTCTCTACCCAGCGGTAGTTGCTGTATTCAGGGCCGGCAATGAGGTATTCCTCGTTCCTGTGTTGCCATGAGAGCAGGTCGCCCGTGCCCGAGAAGCGAACGCCTGTGCCCTCACCGTTCATGATGACGTAGTCGGTGCCTTCGCGGGTAAGGGTCAAACTCCCCCCGATGCTGTTTATGGTATCAAATGCCTTGGAACGCTCGGCGATGACGTACTGCGCGGTGGCTACGGGATAGGCAGCCGGTGCCCACGGGGTGGCCTCGAGCAGACGTACATCAATGTTGAGGCACTGCTCGCCCTGCTCCTCGATGGCGCTGTAGGGGATGACAACCGAGGTGGTCTCACCCGGTGCCGTGGCGGGAAGGGTCACATAGCCAATCTGTTTCGCAGTACCGTCGAGCAGTACAGTATAGAAGATCTCGAAGGCATCGAGGGTGATGAAGTCGTAGTCGTTCTTCAGCGTGAGGGTTCGGGTCTCCTTGTCGAACGAGACGAACTTGACGTACTGGTACACACGCTTCACCTCGGTGAGCTCGGGGCTCCAGGCACGGTCGGCAGTGATGAGGCCGTTGTTGACGAAGTTGCCCTGATGGGGGCCCGGGTAGTCGTAGCCCGTGCGGTACTTGTGGAGCCCGTCGACGGTGAGCGTTCCGCTCTTGATGTCTTCGGCATCGTAGATTGACTGGTCGGCCCAGTCCCAGATGCAACCGCCGATACCGTAGCGGCTATTCTCGATGATGTCCCAGTACTCCTGCAGGTTGCCCACGGCATTGCCCATGGCATGGGCATACTCGCACATGAAGTAGGGCTGCTGGCGACTGTTGTTATTGGCATCGTTCTGGCACTCGGTGATGTTGGGATACATTACAGAGAAAAGGTCAGTGGGGGCGGTACCAGCACGGGTAGCTCCCTCGTAGTGGATAATGCGGTCATCAATACTGCGCACGGCATCGTAGGCATAGTTGAAATTGCTGCCGCCGTTACTCTCGTTGCCGAGGCTCCAGAAGATGACAGAGGGGAAGTTACGATCGCGCAGCACCATGCGTGTGATGCGGTCTACATACTGTGGACGCCACGAGGGGTTGTCGGTGATACCGCCACCCCACTTGTGATCTTCCCAATTCTTGTGGCACTCGAGGTCGGCCTCATCCATGCAGTAGAGTCCATAGTAGTCCATCATGGCATTCATCTTGGCCTGGCGCGGATAGTGGCTGGTGCGCAAGGTGTTCATGTTGGACTGCTTAAAGAGGATGATGTCGGTGAGCATAGTGGCGATGTCGACGGTGCGCCCAGTCATGGGGTGCGTATCCTGCAGGTTGGCACCCTTGAAGAGGATGCGCTCACCGTTGATATATACCAAACTATTCTTTATCTCGATGTGGCGGAAGCCGTATTTGGTGGCAAAGACATGCTCTTCCTTACCCTCTGCATCCTTCTGCGCTACCTCCACGGTGTAGAGTGTGGGGGTCTCGGCCGTCCACAGCTGCAGGCCGGTGAGGGCACCGAACACGATGTCGGTAGTCTTCGTGGGCTCCGCTGCCGCAAGGGCAATGGTCTCGGCATGCTCCTTGACGAGCTTGCCGTCAGGACCGATGAGGCGTACGGCCACCTGCTTGGTGGTGGCTATCGAGTCGCGGTTGTCGAGCGTGAGTTGCACGTTCATGCTGCCCGAGGTGTAGCCGCTGGCGGCATCGAGCTGGGCGGTGATGTAGTGGTCGGTGACATGCACCTTCGGTGTGGCATAGAGGTACACGTCGCGGTGTATGCCGCTCATGTGCCACATATCCTGCCCCTCGAGGTACGAGCCGTCGCTCCAGCGAAACACCTGTACGGAGATGTTGTTCTCGCCCTTGCGCACTACCTTGGTGAGGTCGAACTCAGCGTCGTTGTTGGCGCCTTGCGTATAACCCACATATTGGCCGTTGACCCATATGTAGGCTGCACTGTAGATTCCGTCGAAGTGGAGGAAGGTGCGCATGGCATCCCATCCCTCGGGCAGGGTGAAGGTGCGACGATACGAAGCTACCGGCTCGGGCAGGCCGTTCTTCATGTTGATATAGGGAGGATTGTCGGCGAAGGGATACTCCACGTTCACATAGTAGGGGTCGCCATACCCCTTCATCTCAAGACACGAGGGAACGTTAATGTCGTCCCAGGCGGACACGTCGGCATCGTCAGCCCAGTACGTCTCTTCGCCCGGACGCTTTGAGGGGTCGTCCACGTAGTTGAGCTTCCATGTTCCGTTGAGACTGAGGAATCGTGCCCCTACAGGGTCGAGCCAAGGTGTGGCATAACGCTCGTCGGCACGCAGGGTCTCCGTATTCGGGTAGGGCATGTAGGTGGCGTGGCCGGGCTCCTTGTTTTCCTCGAAGACGGTCTCGTCCTCCCAATATTCGGGCAAGGGCAGTTCGCCAGGAATCACCTCGGCAAGGGTAAAGTAGGAGTTCTCCTCAGTGGCCTCGGTTGCCATCACTACCTGACGGTTCTCCACCGTGAGGTAATATGTAGCGCCCGTCTTCTCATGCTTGCAGGTAATCTGATAGAGTCCCTTGGCTGAATTAACAAGGGTAAAAGTGGCCTGCTGATTCTTATTGGTGTACGAAGGGCTCCATAGCAAGGGCTTCTGCGCCGTCGAGGTCAGTGCCATATCCATCGCCTTACCAGCATAGGGGTTGTAGAGTTGATACCAACTGACATCCCCGGTGCCGTGGCGCAGTTGCCATGTCTGACTCTCGGTGGAGGTCTCCTCCATGGGGTCGGCATAGATGAGAGCATTGTCCTCCTTCACGTCGCGATTGCTCAATACATAGTCGCTACCGTAGTGGGCAATGGCATAGTAGCGGCCAAGCAGCGGGAGGTTGGCCGTATGCTTCACGCCTGTATCCACGAGGCGGAAATGAGTGGCCGAGGCCTCGCCATCGGTCATCATCTTAAGCGAGCCGTCATCCTGTACCGTCAACACCAGAGTAGGGTCTGAGGCGCAGAGCAACTGCACTAACCCAGGCTCACCGGTTACAGTCTGCACGAGGAACTGCTGGTTACCGCTGCATGTGGGTTCCCACTGGAGCAGTTTGCCTGGATTAGCCGAGTTGAGCGCCATATCGGCAGCCTGTCCGTAGGCATGGTTATAGACAAGATAGGTGCTGGCCGTGGCATCCAACTGATAGAAGGTCCACTGCTGTCCTGCCGAGGCTTCGTTGATATCGGCGAGGATGAGTGCTGCATCGTGTGTGGCGATGTCGGCGTTGGTCATCACTTTGCCGTCGGCAGCATACTGCAGACGGTAGGTGTAGCCATCGGATGGCAACTGGGCCGATGCCGTAGCCACGGACATCGCCATTAGGGTGGCAAGAGCCACATGCAAAAAACTTTTCATTGTATAGAATATTTTGTTATTCTCTCACTTATTAACAGGTAGCGATAGCGCAGTTATATCTAGAAGGAATTCTTTATGGTGTCATCCTTCACATTCGCTCAGGATGACACCTACATGGGAATTGGAATAGATTGAATAAACATCTATATTATTCCAAACTTATATTATACTCACTTAATCACAATCTTCTTGCCACCAACAATATAGATGCCTTTAGTGAGAATTTCTACAGTACCATTGATACGTTGGCCCTGCAAAGTGTAGATAACGGGAGCGGCCAGCGTGTCGTACTCCACGTCGTGAATGTCGTTGACGATGCCGTTGGTGTTCAACATGCCTGTTTTCTGGTATACGCGCACCCAGTCGAAGCGGGTCTCGTAGGTGTGGGTGATATCGGCATTGGCAGCCCAAGAACCGTTGCCCACGCTCTGGTTGAGGATGAGGTGGAAGTGCTTGTCGAAGGGCCACTGGCCTTGGTCAAGCTGATTCTGGTTGGCCGACTTGGCGTAGCGGCCTACCTCTCTGCCATCGACGTACCAGATGAGGGTAGTCTCGTCCCAAGCGAGGCCGTAGGTATGGTAGCGGTCGTAGGGGATGCCGGTATTGAAACTCGACTGCGGATTGTTCTTGTGCCCGAGGTCATAGGTCCAGTTGCTGTGGATGGTGTGGTACGACTTGCCGTCGGTGTCGATGGCTTCCCAGATGTCGATTTCACCGCAGTCGGGCCATCCGGCACTCTGGTCCTCGGGCATCATCCAGAAAGCGGGGAAGTTGCCCCTCCAGGGATTGGTGAGGAGGCGTGCCTCCACGTAGCCGTAGGTGAAGCCAAACTTGCCCATGCTCTTGATACCGCCCGTGATCATGTCCACGGGATCGTTAGCCTTGTCTGGGTTGGGGATGGCGCGTGCCACGAGGTCGCCGCCCTCGAGGTAGATAACCTCGGGGCTATCGCTGAGCCAACGGTTCCATGTAGAGCTGTAGCGTGCGCAGCGCATCCACTTGGAGGCTTCGGGCTGCGACTTGTCCGCAGCATTGAACTCGTCGCTGAAGACGAGGTGCCACTCGCTGTCGGCATCGCGCTCGAAAGTGGCATAGAGGCTGATGTCGCCATCGGTCATGGCGGCATCGATCACTGCTCTGCCGTTCTCGGCAGCCACAAAGGTCTCCTGCCATTGGGCGTTGCCCTCAGCGTCCAATCGTGCACCGTCGAGGTTACGTCCGTAACGTACGGTGACACCCTTGGCCGTATAGCCCGGTGCACCACGCAACACAACCTCAAAGGACTGCAGGGGTGTCACATAGGTGGGGAGGGCGGTATTGCCCGCACCGTCGATGCTGCCGTTCTCGGTATACAGCCTCAGCACACCGGGGTCGGGCTCCTCACCCGTCACCTCGCCCTTAGGCACAATCTGGACGACGTAGCTTGTCGAGCGAGTAAGGGCATCGTCAACCTCAAGGCGGTCGCCCTTGACATTCCACCAACGCTCACCCTTGAATGCGTTCTGTGCTGATTGGGTAACTTGTATGGAGCACATGCCATCCATGGTGAGAATGAGGTAGGTGTTCCAGTCTGCATAGTAGGCGTTGGTGCCGAATACGCCATACTCGTTGACGTAACGTCCGTCGGCATCGCTGGTGAGCTTGTAGTGGTTCTTTCCCGCAGGATCAATGGTGAAGCGCCACTCTTGTGCTTCGCCCGGTGTGGCCACGGTTTGGAAGGTGGGTGTACCGCCATTGCCACCGGGGTTGGTGTTGGTAAGGTAGCGGTCACCGTCCATGATATAGTATACGTCACGTGTGTTGGCGATAGTAGCCTTGGGGGCTTCGCCATTGACGGGCACGAGGTCGAAGATGAAGTTGTCAGGCTCCAAGGTGGTGCTGGTACCCTTCTTCACGCGGCCACCGTCCACTGTCCAGAAATTATTGCCTGCACTGCCGGCATTCTGGATGCAATACTTGCCGTTGGCCAAACGCATGATATAATAGGTGTGCCATGCGGGTTCGTATGGATTGGTGGTGTTGCTTACAGTGAACACGCCGTTCTCGTTGAGGTAACGGTCATCCTGGGCGTTGACAATCTTGTAGCGTCCTGTCTGGGGGTCGAGCGAGATGTGCCACTCCTGACGCTGGGGCTTCACGTCATCGCGTGTAGCGGTGAACTCGGGCACCGAGCCGGCTACGTTCTCGGTCTTGTTGGTGAGGTACTGCCCGTCGTGCATGATGAAGTAGGTACCGTTCTCAACCTCCTGAGCGGGGAACACGTCGGTGCGGTAGTCGTAGCTGGCCTTATAGGTGCTGACGAGCGTGGCCAACGTGCTCTTGAGGAAGGGAACGATGTGGTAGCTGGCCACAGCGGGGCGTGCCACACGGATAGACCCTTCGAAGTCGCGCGAGCGCACAGCCTCCTGCTTCTCGTCGTAGTCCTCGTAGCGCAAATAGCTCTCGATGAAAGCCTCGGGCTGGCCTGCCGCAAGGGCATCGTACATTGCTGCCAGTTCCAAGCCTTTGAGGGCCATATAGTTCATCACATCGCACCAGGGAGTAATCTCCGTAGTCAGTGCGGGATTGTGTTTGCTCTCCTTGAGCGTGGTAGCGGCATTGGCCATGAGGGTAAAATGGGCACGTATGGCCTCTACGGCCTCGGCGGTCTTGCCCTCACCCATGAGCTGGTCGTACACCTTCTTTGCCTCCACGAAAGCGGGCGACTCATCGGTACGGCGCAAGCCGTGTACGTTGTTGCCGAGGTCTATGTTGTTCTCGCAGAAAAGGCGGAACTCCGCTGTATGCTCGGGCATGAGATACTTGATGGCGCTCTCCCATGAGGCATCGGCATCGTAGGCCTCCATGTTCCAGCAGTAGTCACCGATGCTGTAGAGTGACACCTTGGAGGCTTCGGCATACTCCATGGGGTTGGACACGAAGCCACCGAGCATGGAAGCGATGTTGAGGTCGTTGCCCCAGGTGGGTCCCATGAGGATGTGGTCGCGGCAGTAGTCGGTCACGGGATAGTTGAGCCAGATGTAGGCATTGCGGTTGATGCGGGGGTTTACCCACTCCATATCGTCCTTGCCTATCATGTCCACCACGCTGTTGCCCGTCCACATGATGTGGGTCTCCTTGTCGAGTGCGCCTCCCAACGCTCTGAGGTAACTGTCGTTACCGCCAGTATAGCTTTTGCAATAGTGGGTGGGGCATAGGATGAGCGGAGCCACATCGTCGTGCTTGTTCACGAAGTTTTCGTTGAGGTAGTTGAGGTACTCGGCCTGCTTGTCGCCCTTGCTCTGCTCGGCACCGTTGATGTCGTCGAAGAAGATGGAGAATGCACGTATGCCGAGGGCGTACATCTTCTCCAGTTTGTCGACAGAGGCCTTGCGGTCAGCATCGGTCCACTGGATGTCGCCACCCGGGTGCATGGCCCATACGAAGCGCACCTTATGGCGGGCAGCCGCGGAAGCCAGCTCGCTGAGGCGTTCGGCCTCGGCGGCAGGATAATCCTCGCGCCAGCGGTCACGGTGGTAGGGGTCATCCTTGGGACCATAGATGTAGACATTCATCTTGGTGCGGCCAAAGAACTCCAGGAGGCTCTTTCGGTCGGCATCGCTGTAGGGATTACCGTAGTATCCCTCCACGAGTCCACGGTCGCCCACATCGGGCCAGTCGGTAATGGTGACGGCCTGTACCTCGGGCGATGCAGCCACCTGCAGGTAGGTCTGCACGCCATAGTAGGTGCCCGATGCATCGTTACCGACAATGACCACGCCATCGTCCGATACGCTCAGGTAGTAGCCCTCGGCCTGTATGGGGATGAGGCTCTCGTAAGCCGATACGGCGGCATCGCCGCGCTCGCCGATGGTGAGTGTCACCGTGCCGCCTTCGGTGGTGAAGTGCTTGCCGAGCAGTGCCACGGCATCGGCATCGGCTTCGGCCGCTCCCACGAGCGTGTAGGCTGCGGTGTTGTCGAACGCCTTGCCCGATCCCCATGCTACCTGCTGGGGTATAGGATAAATCTCGGTCTGTTGTGCCACGGCACCCGCAGTGGCGAGTGCAAGCAGGGCAGAAAGGAGTGTCTTCTTCATATATATAATTGTTTTACTTAGTACCTTACAATCTGGAAATTCTTATGCACATTGTAAAAAGCTGCACTGGAAACCTCAGTACTTTGGGGTATGTAGGCAACTTTAAGGTTAGGGCAGTCGGAGACAGCATAAGCCTCGATGCTCTTTGTGCCCTCGGCAATATGTATCTCTTCTATAGCTTCGGCATGGTCAATCAATCCCTTCTCGACCTTCTCCAAAGGCAACATCTTAAGAATCTTCATGCCTGGAGGGATAACCACAATCATGTTGTTCTCCCTGCTGTACACTACACCTTCATAGCTTTTGAAAACCTTGTTGTTGGGGTCTACATGGACATACTCCAGTCCCGGGGCATACGCCTTTAATCCCACGATATACCCCGAGGCTATATCGGCAAACGATTCGATGTTGTCGCCCACATATACCTCTCTGACGCTGGGTGACACATAAGTAGGATTCAACAACGAAATCTTGAAGCCTTCGATGCTATAGGGTACGGATACCACCTCGTTTTCGCTCTCGATGCGACATACGTTCAGTCTCGATTCGGTGTAGTTATACCAGAACTTCTCATCCTTGAACAGCGCTACGTCCAAAGAAGTGGGCATGAATATTGAGGCCCAAGCATTATACTCGTTCATTTTGTGCTGACGCCCGTTGGTAGGATCGCTCACATACCATGTACCGTCGCAGTTGACATAGTTCCAGGCATGACCACCTTCAGGTATGTAACCATTGGTAACGAGTGCCGGCACACCCTGTCCGTGCAACATTACAAGCAGCAAGTTGGCAAATCCCTGACAAATTCCCCTCTTCGTCGTAAATACGGGATAAGCATCATTGTTGACATACGTGCCATCATCATAGGTAAAACTGTACTTGATGTTGCTTGTAATCCAGTTGAAACACTTGTCGTATATCGCCTTTTGAGTAGTAAGTCCCTTGACCAAATTATCGGTAAATGTCTTGATTTCTTTATACTGCTCATCGGTAATTAGAGCACGTCCCAAGGTGTCGGTACATTCCGTACCAGCCTTCAAGAGAAGATCGTGGGCATTCTTTCCCAACTTGGTCTTGTTCCCGTCCCAACCGGGGGAGTAGACCAGAGACGTTGATTTGTCGGGTGTAGGGAAGCCTACGCTCTCGATTGGAGTGAATCCCATGCTATAGATTTCTGATACACTGAACTTGGCGACTCGTCCTTTTGTGAGCGAAATATACATTGTATCGGCTTGCTCCTGTGCCGACATAGTCGCTACGCAAAGCGACAAAGCAAACATATATATATTTTTTTTCATCGTTTGATAAATTTGATTGTTGCTTCATTATAGTGAATAAGATATATGCCAACTGGCAATGACTCTAATGAGAGGTCTGCACGACCATTGTCATCAGCCACAACAGAGGCAAGCAACTGTCCCTTGATAGAAAATAGACGAACAACCCCTTGCGCCAGAAGTCCACTGACGCTGACTGCATTATCCCTTATCTCCACATTGTCACGTGTGAACTCATTGTCTGCTATCTTCGGAGTTTCGATGCTAGTGGGCATTTTATCCAAAAATTCAAAACAATCGACAAGTGTACGAAGAATTGTCGCCTCTTGGGTTGTTGAGACTATTTTCACATCGTCACCAACAAACTTCACTATAGGCTGCTCGCTCAGAAAGAAGCACACATTTGTCCCGTCTTTCATCAATACGCTCAGCACGCTGCGCTCTCCGGCATGTGCTGAGACAAGAAGAAGAAGAAAAACAAATGTGAACAGGATTTTTTTCATGATATCTTGAAGAAAAGAATTGTTACTTTACCACCTTTATATCCCCACAGATGTACACTCCATGCTCTGTCACATGATTTACTCTGCGGCCTTGCAGGTCGTAGAGTGTCCCGGCATCAGCATCCTTGTTTATAGCTGCGATGTTGGCCGGAGTCTTGATGTCGGTCTGTTGGAACTCCCATGTGCAGGCACCCCAAAAGTTCTTCAAGAGGATATACTGCCAGGAGGCGGGGTTGGTGTACCAACTGTTGTTCCCGGCTGCGTCGATGATGCAGATGCCGGTCTTTCCATCGAGGGTACGCTCTTCAAGCGTCCAGGCATATTCCTCGCCAAGTTTGATGGCCGTCTCGCCACTGTGTGCTGTAGGGTAGGCCGCAGTGCCGGTAGCCTTGTTGATGAGGTATATGACTCCACCGGGACGCTTCACGATACTCCAGAGAAAGTGGTCGTCGTCGGTCTTGTCCATAGGCGCTACCAGCTGACTGCTGCTGTTGTAAGCGGCATACTTGCCGAACCATACATTGCGCAGGTAGTAATAATAGTCTTCGCTGAGGCTCTGCGCGATACCTGTGCGCTCCATCTGCTGAAACTGCAGATAGAGCGCCATGTAGGCTTTGTACTGTTCTTCGCTGACATCACCCTTGGCGAGCGTTTCCTTGGCAGGGGTGATGACCTCGCTCTTCAGGAAGTCGAGCGCCTCCCCGGTGGGCTGGGCAGCTTCGCCGGGCTTGGCGGTGAGGATGATAAGTTCGCACTTGTCTACCAGCCCCTGCAGCCAAACGGCGTAGTCTGTAACCTCCTCGATGCGCCATGTGCCGTTGTAGCAGAGGGCAGCCTCGTCCTTGGCATACACGTTGCCCGAGAGCTCGGCACTGAGGCGCTTCACTGCGCCTGTCATCTCGGCACTGTAGCCCTCTACGGCAGAGAGCGTCACCACGCCGGGGATGTAGCTGTAGTTCTTGGTGGCAATGGTGGCCTTGTCTACACGGATGGGCGTACCCTTGCCGGTCATCTTGATGGCCGTGTTGTAGTCGCCCATCGTCAGCAGCTGACCGCTGTAGAGGTTGGAGAGCAGGTAGCCTCCCTCGGTGGGGGTAAACTGCCAGAGCTCTTCCGGCTCAGTCTGCGGTGTATAGTGGAAACGCACACCCTCGCCCTTCTGGTACATGGACGAGCCTTCGTATTGACGCTTGAAGTAGGTCGATGCCGATACGATGCGGTAGGTCTTGCCCGCCTGAGGCTGCACGACGGGAGCCTCCTTGAAGGCGGCAATGGCAGCATTGAGGGCTGTCACATCGTTGCCTGTAGTGGCATTGAGTGCAGTCTGCAAGGCATCGTATGTCTCTGCTTCAGGATAGCCTACGCCACCGCGTACGCTCTTGGCCAGCAGCTCCTCGGCCTCCATCACAGCCTGTTCGGCCGGGGTGTATTCCTTGGGTTCAATATAGTGCTTGGCATAGGTGTAGCCCAATTGGTCGAGTATCTCATCGTGTGTCTGCAGGCGACGGTAGAAGCTCACCCAATCCTTCTGACTGTTGGGCAGCCAACCTACCTCTGCCAATGCGAGGATACGGGGCAAGAGGCAGTATTCGAGCTCTTCGTTGTCGTTGAGCGTCTCGGCCCAGAGGTTGGCCTGTGCGCCCCAGCAGAACTCTTCTTTCCCGCTGAGGTATGCCACGGGATTGAGCGAGTATACTTGTTCGAGGGTATTCACGCCCCAACCGCCATAGTAGGGCTCGTCGATGAGGGCGTTGGCGTCAGACACCTGCGGGAAGTCGATGTAGACGTGTGAGTAGGGGCACATGATGCACTCAAGACCATAGCCGGCTGCGGTTGCCGAGGGGGCACCGCCACCGTTCCATGCCATCACGACGGGGCGTACGGTGTTGCTGTTGTCCCAGTGTGCAAGCACCTCGTCCCACACGACAATGTCCTTGCCATGCTCCTCTTTCAAGAAGCGGCCGAGCTTCTCTACCAACCACGACTGCAGCTCATGCACACCGGCAAGTCCCTCCTCCTCCACACGGCGGAGACAATCGGCGTTGTTCTTCCACTGGTCGGTGGGGCACTCGTCGCCACCCAAGTGGATGTAGGGGAAGGGGAACACTTCGGCTACATGACCCAGCACGCACTCAAGGAAGTCGATAACCTCGTCCTTACCTACATTCAATACATCCTTCGATATACCGCCGTCGATACGTACCTCGTACTTCTTCGTGGGGTCGCAGCTGAGTTCGGGGTATGAGGCCACAGCAGCCACCATGTGGCCGGGGAGGTCAATCTCGGGGAGGATGTCGATGTTGCGCTCGGCTGCGTATGCCACAATCTCGCGCAGGTCGTCAAGCGTGAAGTACATGCCACGGCCATACTCCGTATCGTCGAAGAACTTCTCGCCGTCGCCATTGTTGGTGAACGAGCCAGAGCGCACGGCACCGACCTCGGTGAGCTTGGGATATTCGGGAATCTCGATGCGCCAGCCCTGGTCATCGGTGAGGTGCCAGTGGAAGCGGTTGAGCTTATAGAATGCCATGATGTCGAGCACCTTCTTCACCTCGTCCTTGTCGAAGAAGTGGCGTGCCACGTCCATCATGAAACCACGATGGCCAAACTGGGGCTTATCCTTGATGCATACTACGGGGATGTTCCACAATACGTTAGATATGGCATCGGCGAAGAACTCGCGCGGCAGCAACTGCATCAACGTCTGTAAGGCATAGAGCTCGCCACCGAAACTTGAGGTCTTGATTTCGATGCCGTTCTCCTTCACGTCAAGTGTATAACCATCACGGGGCAGTGTCTCATCGGCGCCAAACCAAATCTCGCCAGCTGCGGCTGTCGCAGCAGCTTTCTTGACATCTAACTTTATGCCTGACGACTTCTCGTATTGCGCGGCAAAGTTCTCTATATGCTCCTTCATCCCATCGCTACCATAGGCAATGGCGTTGAGCTTAGTGAAGTCGAACGTAGCATCGCTCACCGTAATCTCCTGCGGATAGGGAATCAAGGAGATCTTACCCAAGTTCTCGAAAACAGTAGCATCGACAAACTTCACGGGATTGTTCTGGTCACCCTTGTCCCAAAGTCCTACACCACGGTTCTCGGCGGGTCCTCCGGTAAGATTCATCGATACACTCGTAGCGTCTATAGGCTGTATCTCATAGCCTCCGCTGTAGCTACTGTTCGTGGTCGCGTTGATGGCAAACTTGCTGACACCGACAGTGCTTACAGCCGCCTTCACCACATCGTTCTTTGCCCCTGTAGCCACACACAGCGTATAGCCCTTCTTGTTAGTAAATGTGTAGCCCGTAGTGGCATCACCCGTGATTTTCCACAGTTGGTCATCGCTTCCTTTTGCCGCAGAAGTTGTGATATTTTCTCCCTCGGAATAGGCTGTAAAGGCATTGCCACCGTTCATGAACTGAATAAGATACCATGTAATGTTTTCATCAGTACTAATGGAAGGGAAACCCTGTGCTAACACATTAGTCATTCCAAGTACACCAATAAGTGTAAAAAGTAGTTTTTTCATCATTTTATATTTGTATTGTTTTTTATGGTTTCAGACTTTCTACCTATCCAAAAAGTTAGGCAAACATTCGGTGGGCAAAACTACAAAAAAAAGGGAACTTTACAAACGAAGATTAAAAAAAACATTTCAACACAAAGCAAAATGTCAACCAAACAGCAAATTCCCTGCATTCGTTTATACCTCAATCGCCCCATCACATAGGCGGATGGTGCGGTCGGTAGTAGTGGCCAGCGCCTCATCGTGGGTGACGATGATGAAGGTTTGACCTAAATCGCGACGGAGGTCGAAGAAGAGACGATGGAGCTCTTCCTTATTCTGCGTATCGAGACTGCCCGAAGGTTCGTCGGCCAAGATCACTTGGGGATGGTTGACGAGAGCACGGGCTACAGCTACGCGCTGCTTCTCGCCTCCTGAGAGCTCGGCAGGCTTATGGGAAGCACGGTCGTTAAGCCCCAAGAAATCAAGCATCTCCATTGCGCAGCGTCGGGCATCAGCCATAGAGTCGCCCTTAATGAGGGCCGGCATCATCACATTCTCCACAGCAGAAAACTCGGGCAGGAGCTGATGGAACTGAAAGACAAAGCCGATATGTTTGTTTCGGAAAGCCGAGAGCTGTTTCTCATTATATAGCGACACGTCAACACCATCGAACAATACGCGTCCGCTATCTGCATGGTCGAGCGTACCGATGATTTGCAGCAGGGTGGTCTTACCTGCCCCACTGGGACCTACGATGCTGACTATCTCGCCCTGATTGATGGTGAAATCAATGCCCTTGAGCACTTGTAACGAGCCGAAGCTCTTGTGTATATCGTGAAGCTGGATCATTGGAGTTTGAGTTATGAGTTGTGAGTTATGAGTTGCCTACCGGATGGATAACTTTCATTTTTAAATTTTCAATTTATAAATGGCGTATGACATATTCGGCGAGGTAACACCCGAACACGGCAGGCATATAGCTGATGGTGCCTGCAGTGGATTTCTTGTTACGCTCATCATCAACGGTGATGACGGCACGGCGGTCGGCCTGCTCGGTGGAGAACACTACGGGAAGCGACTTACGTATGCCTGCCTTCTTCAGACGTGTACGTACCGCCTTGGCCAGACCACAATGATAGGTATCCCACAGGTCGGCAAAGCGTATCTGGGTGATATCGCTCTTGGCACCGGCACCCATGCTGCTCACGATGGGTATGCCCCGGCGCATAGCCTCGACTATCAAGGCACACTTGGGAGCGATGGTGTCGATGGCATCAACGATAATATTAAATTGACAATTGACAATTGACAATTGACAATTAAGCGTTCCGTCAAGAAGAGAGGCAACTTCCTCTTCCTTTAGATACATCGGCAACGCATGCAGACGTATATCAGG
>JAZPZS010000132.1:0-7890 GCA_045544835.1 Bacteroidaceae bacterium
CAATGAAACTGAACCTCAAGAACCCCATCGTGTTCTTCGACCTCGAGACCACAGGAGTCAATATCACCAGCGACCGCATCGTAGAGATCTCGTACCTCAAGGTGTTCCCCAACGGCAATGAAGTGTCGCGCACCATGCGCATCAACCCCGAGATGCATATCCCCGAGCAAGCATCGGAGGTACACGGCATCTATGACGATGACGTGAAGGACTGCCCCACCTTCAAGCAGGTGGCCAAGGATGTGGCACACGACTTCGAAGGTGCCGACATCGCGGGCTTCAACTCAAACCGCTTCGATGTGCCCCTGCTGGCCGAGGAGTTTCTCCGTGCAGGTGTAGACCTCGACATGACACGCCGTAAGTTTATCGACGTGCAGGTAATCTTCCACAAGATGGAGCAGCGCACCCTCTCGGCCGCCATGAAGTTCTACTGCGGCAAGGAGCTCGAAGGGGCCCACAGCGCCGATGCCGATACCCGCGCCACCTATGAGGTGCTGCAGGCACAGCTCGACCGCTACGATGAGCTGCAGAACGACATCGCCTGGCTGTCGGATTTCTCTTCACACACCCGCAACGTGGACTTTGCCGGACGCATCGTCTACGACGACAAGGGCGTAGAGGTGTTCAACTTCGGCAAGTACAAAGGCATACCCGTAGTCGAGGTGCTGCGCCGTGACCCCGGTTACTATAGCTGGATGATGCAGGGCGACTTCTCGCTCAACACCAAGCAGGTGCTCACACGCATTAAACTGAAGAGTTAAAAGCGAAGAGGGAAGAGTGAAGAGTTACCAAAGATAGCTCCTTACTCTTCTTCCTTAGCAAAAAAGAATTCTTCACTCTTCACTTTTAACTCTTCACTTCCTATGAGCTTACAAGGCAAGAAAATCGTATTAGGCATCACCGGCAGCATTGCCGCCTACAAGGCAGCAGTGCTCATCCGTCTGCTGATAAAGAAAGGTGCCGAGGTGCAGGTGGTCATCACCCCTGCCGGCAAAGAGTTTATCACCCCCATCACCCTGTCGGCACTCACGAGCAAGCCCGTCATCAGTGAGTTCTTTGCCCAGCGCGACGGCTCATGGCACAGCCACGTGGCCTTGGGACAATGGGCCGATGCCATGCTCGTGGCTCCTGCCACCGCCTCGTCGATAGGCAAGATGGCCCACGGCATTGCCGACAACATGCTCATCACCACCTACCTCTCGATGAAGGCTCCCGTGTTCGTGGCTCCGGCAATGGACCTCGACATGTTTGCCCACCCCTCCACCACGGCCAATCTCAATACCCTGCGCAGCTACGGCAACCACATCATCGAGCCTGCCGAGGGCGAGCTGGCCAGCCATCTCGTGGGCAAGGGACGCATGGAGGAGCCCGAGAATATCGTCGCCTACCTGGAGCGCTACTTTGCCCAGCGCGACGAGCTGGCAGGCAAGAAGATAGTGATTACCGCCGGTCCCACCTACGAGAAGATTGACCCCGTGCGCTTCATCGGCAACTACTCATCAGGCAAGATGGGCTTTGCCCTCGCCGAGGAGTGTGCAGCACGCGGTGCCGAGGTGACGCTCGTTGCCGGACCCGTGCAGATGAAGACCTCGCACCCCGCCATACACCGCATCGATGTGGAGTCGTGTGCCGAGATGTATGAGGCCACCACAGCAGCCTTCACAGAGGCCAACGCCGCCATACTCTGCGCTGCCGTGGCCGACTTCACCCCCGAGACCACTGCTGACACCAAGATAAAGCGCGAGGGCGACGACCTGGTATTGCGCCTCAAGCCTACGCACGACATCGCTGCCGCATTGGGACGCATGAAGCAGCCCCATCAGCACCTCGTAGGCTTTGCCCTCGAGACCAATGACGAGACCGCCCACGCACAGGACAAGCTGCGCCGCAAGAACCTCGACTTCATCGTGCTCAACTCCCTGCGCGATGCCGGTGCCGGCTTCCGCCACGACACCAACAAGGTCACCATCATCAGCGACAGCGACATCAAGGAGTACCCCCTGAAGTCAAAGGCCGAGGTAGCCAAGGACATCGTGGACGAACTGGTGAGGGTGGTGCAGTAGGGTAGAGGAGTCTAGTGCTTCTCTGCAATGTAGATACCTGCAAGGATGAATACTGTGCCAAGGAGGGCGATATGGGTTATCGGCTCACCAAGGATGGCTACGGAGCAAGCGAGCGATACCAGTGGTTGCGTATACATATAGTTTGATGCGCGTATCGTACCTAGCTTCTCAAGCACGAGGTTCCAGGAGTAGAAGCAAAGCAACGATGCGACTACCGAAAGGAATAGTATGTTGCCGGTCACTATGGGAATGGTGAGTTTGTCGAGATGAAGTCCACCGCCCATTCCGGATGCAATGACGGGAATCATTGTGATGAGACCATAGAAGAATACTTTTCGTGTGACAAACCACGTGGTATACTTCCCGTCGAAACGGCGGATGACTACGCTGTATACAGCCCACGAAAGAGCTGCCAGGAGGGCAAGCGCATCGCCCAAAGGATGTATCTTGAGTACTGTGCCGTTGAGCACTACGAAACCGACTCCTAACAAAGCTACTATGGAACCGACGATGAGTCGGCCTGTGATACGCTCCTTGTAGCAGAGACTGGTGAGCAGAGCGGTTAGCACGGGAGTGACACATACAACAAGGGCCACGTTGGAGGTGATGGAGTAGTCGATGGCCGTATTCTCGGCAAGGAAATAAAGGGTGCCACCCATGAAGCCTGCGACAGCAAGGAGGAGCTCGTCGGTCCAGCTATCGGCACGGAGCTTGCGGCTGAAAATCCACGTCAGCGCATAGGCTATGATGAAGCGGTAGAACATGATCTCCGGCGGAGTGAGTCCGTGGGTGAGCAGCACCTTGGTGGATGCAAAGGTGGTGCCCCAGACTAAGATGGTGACGAGCGCTAGTATATGATAGAACATTTCTGTTGTATTATTGAATTAAAAGTCGCGCAAAGTTAATCATTATTACCATTTGATTTGTAACTTTGCAGCAAATTTGCAAAATTCAGAACAATATGGAGAAGAAATACCGTCGCGAGACCCTCTGCGTGCAAGAGGGCTGGACACCGAAGAAGGGCGAGCCGCGCGTGCTGCCCATTTATCAGAGCACCACATTCAAGTATGACAACAGCGAGCAGATGGCCCGCCTCTTCGACCTCGAAGACAGCGGCTACTTCTACACCCGCCTCCAAAACCCCACGAACGATGCCGTAGCGGCCAAGATTGCAGCCCTCGAAGGTGGCGTGGCAGGTATGCTCACCTCGTCGGGCCAGGCGGCCAACTTCTACGCCGTGTTCAACATCTGCGAGAGTGGCGACCACTTCGTATGCTCCACAGCCATCTATGGCGGCACATACAACCTCTTCAGCGTGACGATGAAGAAGCTCGGCATCGATATGACCTTCATCGACCAGAACGCCTCGGAAGAGGAGATACAGAAGGCCTTCCGCCCCAACACGAAGTGCCTCTTCGGCGAAACGATTTCTAACCCCGGCTGCGAAGTGCTCGATATAGAGAAGTTTGCCCGCATCGCCCACCGCAATGGTGTGCCCCTCATCGTGGACAACACCTTCGCCACGCCCATCAACTGCCGCCCCTTCGAGTGGGGTGCCGACATCGTGACCCACTCTACCACCAAGTATATGGATGGCCATGCCACAGCAGTAGGTGGTGCTATCGTCGACAGCGGTAACTTTGACTGGGATGCCCATGCCGACAAGTTCCCTGGACTGACTACCCCCGATGCCTCATACCACGGGCTCACCTACTCGAAGAGCTTCGGCAAGATGGCCTACATCACCAAGGCCACCGCACAGATGATGCGCGACCTGGGTTCGATACAGGCTCCTATGAATGCCTTCCTGCTCAACCTCGGACTCGAGACGCTGCACCTCCGTGTGAAGCGCCATTGCGAGAATGCCCAGCGCATAGCCGAGTGGCTGAGCCAGAACGACAAGGTGGCTTGGGTCAACTATAGCGGTCTGCCCGACAATCCCTACCACGCCCTGGCACAGAAATACCTGCCTAACGGTTCGTGCGGTGTCATCGCCTTCGGCCTCAAAGGCTCGCGCGAGGAGGCCATCCGCTTCATGGACAGTCTGAAGCTCATCTGCATCGTCACCCACGTGGCCGATGCCCGCTCCTGTGTGCTCCACCCCGCCAGTCACACTCACCGCCAACTCTCCGACGAGCAGTTGCGCGAGGCCGGCGTAGCTCCTGACCTCATCCGCCTCTCTGTGGGTATCGAGAATGTGGAGGACCTCATCGCCGATATAGAGCAGGCGCTTGGGTAATCCCGTCTTTCTATTGCCTGATATAAGATGAGGGGTTGCACGTATGTGCAGCCCCTCACTCATTTATGCTATTGGTGTCAGCAGGTTAGTCAACTTGACCAATGCTTTCGCCATACTCCATCTCCGCTTGTACTACAATGGCGATGTCTTCGGGTAGGAAGTCACCGATCTTGTCTTTCTTTGCTTCCTTCACGATGTAGTCTACAATTTTGTCTGTGTCAACCTCTACGCATCCATCTGCATCGGGTTTGGCGTCAAGGAGTCCACTGCTGAAGTAATAGTCGGCGATAACATCGATAATGTAATAGAGGTCATCGTCACTGAACTTTTCCTTAAGTTCTACAGGTAGGAAGTTGCGGATAAACTCGACGGTCTTGTCATCGTCGAGGTCGTCCATGAGGAATTCGTCGTTCATTATTTTGTAGTTTAGGGTTTAGAGTTTAGGGCTTAGTGTCAGAGGATTCCATGATGTGTTGCTCGGATAGCGCTCTAAACACTAAACATTAAACTCTAAACAGATTAAAGCAGTGCCTCGATCTTCTCGGTGAATACGGCCTTAGTAGCTGCGCCAACGGTTTTGTCCACTACTTCACCGTTCTTAATATAGATGACGGTAGGAATGTTGCGTACGCCAAACTTGGTGGTGAGGTCGTCGTTGTCATCCACATCACACTTGCCTATGATTACGCGGCCTTCGTATTCCTCGGCGAGTGCCTCAATATCGGGAGCGATTTTTTTGCAAGGGCCGCACCATGTGGCCCAGAAGTCTACTACTACGGGTTTTCCTTGAGCGAGGATCTCCTCGAAATTGCTGTCTGTGATTTGTATTGCCATACTGATTGAATGTATAAAGTTGATAATTCTTTTATGATTGTACAAAGATACAATTTAATTTATTTTGTATTCTATTCCTTCGTGACTTTTTATATAATTAATCAATTCTTTTTGTACCGTTGTCTTTATGCTGCGTGATTTCATCTCTGCGCGAAGACGTTTTTCCGTATCGAAGATATTGAAATGAACGTGAGTGTTTCCGGGATGTTCAAGGATGATGGTGGTAAGCTCATCTACAATACTCCCATCAAGCTGTTCCAAAGGTATGCTAATGGTGATGCGTTCTATAATCTTGTCTTTGATGTCAGGGAGAAGTTCAACTGAAGCGACTTTGAGTTCAAAGATGTCGGGGGCATATTTACGCGGTACGATGAGTCCCTTAACATAGAGGAAGTAGCCCTCTATCATATAGTTGCTCCATCGCATCCAATCATCGCCGAAGAGGGCTATCTCATAGGTGCCGGAGAAATCCTCTATTTTGGCAATGCCGAAGGGCTTATTGTTCTTGGTGAATCCGCTTCGTACAGCTGTGATTACACCGCCAAGGCTCACGTCGCGCTCCTCTTTTTTGTCGATTACCGCCTGCATGTCGGCCAGGCGTACCGAGCATACGTCTTCGAGGATGATGCGGTACTCGTCGAGCGGGTGTGCCGAGAGGTAGATACCCACGAGGTCGCGCTCCTTGTTGAGGCGCTCGATGGTGGACCACTCCTGTACGTTCTCGGGTACTTTGGGTTGGGCTATGGTGTCGGTCATACTGTCCATGCCGAAGAGGGAGTTCATGGCTTGTGCACGCTCGGTCTGTACTAAGGTGCCGTAGCGGATGAGGATGTCGAGGAAGCCCTCTTTCTTGGCATTCTCTGCAAAGTAGTCCTCGCGCTTCATGTCGGGGAAACAGTCGAAACCACCCGAGAGTGCCAGGCACTCGAGGTTCTTACGGTTGCAGGCCTGCAGGTTGACACGCTCTACAAAGTCGTAGATATTCTTGTAAGGACCATTGGCTTCGCGCTCCTTGATGATGGCCTCCACAGCTCCTTCACCCACACCCTTGACACCACCGAGGCCGAAGCGGATGTCGCCCTTGGCGTTGACTGAGAACTTGAGGTAACTTTCGTTCACGTCGGGGCCCAGTACGTTGATACCCATGGCCTTGCACTCGTCCATGAGCTTGGTGATTTCATCGATGCGCGAGAGGTTACGCGAGAGGTTGGCAGCCATGTACTGGGGTGGGTAGTTGGCCTTGAGGTAGGCGGTCTGATAGGCTACCCAGGAGTAGCAGGTGGCGTGGCTCTTGTTGAAGGCGTAGGAGGCAAACTTCTCCCAGTCGCTCCAAATCTTGTCGAGTATCTTGGGGTCGTGCCCGTTCTTCTGTCCGCCCTCGATGAACTTGGGCTTCATCTTGTCTACGATGTCCTTCTTCTTCTTACCCATGGCCTTACGCAGGGCGTCAGACTCACCACGGGTGAAGTCGGCCAGCTGGCGCGAGAGGAGCATCACCTGCTCCTGGTATACGGTGATGCCGTAGGTGTCCTTGAGGTACTTCTCCATACAGGGAATGTCGTACTCAATAGGCTTGCGGCCGTGCTTACGGTCAATGAAGTCGGGGATGTAGTCCATCGGCCCCGGACGATACAGCGCGTTCATAGCGATGAGATCCTCGAAGGTTGAGGGCTGTAGCTCGCGAAGGTACTTCTGCATACCGGGCGATTCGAACTGGAACGTACCGATGGTTTTGCCTTCGCAATAGAGCTGGTAGGTCTTGGGGTCGTCAATGGATATGGTGTCAACGTCGACATCGATGCCGAGGCTCTGTTTGATGTTGGCTACGGCCTCCTTGATGATGGAGAGGGTCTTCAGTCCCAGGAAGTCCATCTTGATGAGGCCCGTGTCCTCAATCACGCTACCCTCGTACTGTGTTACGAGAAGTTTTTCGCCTGTCTCCTTGTCATCGGCGGTGCTCACAGGTACCCAGTCGGTGATGTCGTCGCGGCAGATGATGGTGCCGCAGGCATGCACACCAGTGCCGCGCACGTTGCCTTCGAGCATCTTGGCATACTTGATGGTGTCGCGCAGTATGGGGTCGGGCGATGTCTCGGCCTCCTGCAGCTCGGGGATAGCCTCGATGGCATTGGGGAGGTTGAGCTTCTTATCGGGCAACTTGTCGGGAATGAGCTTGCAGAGGTAGTTGGAACGGTCGAGCGGCAACTTCTGTACACGTGCCACGTCCTTGAGGGCCATCTTCGTGGCCATGGTGCCATAGGTGATGATATGGGCTACCTTCTCGGCACCATACTTCTCGGTCACCCAGCGCAGCACCTCGCCGCGGCCGTCATCGTCGAAGTCTACGTCGATATCGGGGAGAGAGATACGGTCGGGGTTGAGGAAACGCTCGAACAGCAGGTCGTACTTGATGGGGTCGATGCGCGTGATCTCCAGGCAGTAGGCCACGGCGGAGCCCGCTGCCGAGCCACGGCCCGGACCTACCGATACGCCCAGCAGGTTGCGTGCTGCCCAGATAAAGTCCTGCACGATGAGGAAGTAGCCCGGGAAACCCATCGTCTTCATGATGTGCAGCTCGAAGATGAGGCGGTCCTCAATCTCGGGCGTCATGTCGGGGTAGTATTTCTTGGCACCGTCCATGGTGAGCTTCTTCAGGTAGTCGGCCTCGAGCTTGATGCGGTAGAGCTTGTCGTAGCCACCCAGCTTCTCAATCTTGGCTTCGGCATCGGCCTGCGAGAGCACCACGTTGCCCTT
>JAZPZS010000133.1:0-24993 GCA_045544835.1 Bacteroidaceae bacterium
TTATCCCCGCCTGACACGCGAAGACTGGCTTACAGCTCAAGACAAGGAGACGCTGCTCGATGATATGTCGCACAATGCCGACATCCTTGTCATCGACGGCGTGGAGTACATGACAGCCTACTCGCCACTCGAACTTATCCGCGGCCAGCGACGTTATTATGAAATGTATGACGGACTGCTCTCTTCGTGGGAAGGGCTCAACTTCACCGCTTTCTGGGGCGATGGGGCCAATAAGCAACGTAACTCTTGGAAGTGTCGCCTGCAAGTCGTTGATGATAGCCTTTGCTTGATGGAGATAAAGTATATAGAATGGCTGCGTATCCATGATTCGAAAGCGCATAAGGGTCGCTTTGCCGACACTCTTGCCGTGCCTCAAGATGCGATATGGATGCGTATGGAGGAGTTCACCGACTGCCGTTTCGTTGACGGGCGCATGTTCCTGCCCATTGTTTCGGGCACCGTGTTTGCCAAGCAGCGCAACCTCGCTCCGCGCCCAAAAGAGTGGAGTTCTGCCAACAAGAGCCCCGAAGATATGCGCACCTATCTGCGCTGGGTCGAGGAGCCTGTATATAGAATAGTCTTCGAGGAGGGACGCATGGTGTCGATGGAGGCGATGAACGAACCGATTACTGCCGAGGAGCATCGCGCCTTTGTCGTGCGTACGGCACTGACAGCCATAGTCATCGTACTGTTGGTGGCTATCCTCTTCGTGCTACGTGACTATCGCCGCAAGCGCCACTATCTGCATATGTACGAGGCATTGCAGAAGAATCAGGCACAGCTCGTTACCGCCCAGGAGTTGTCGGAGGAGGAACCCGAGAAGCGACCCTTGACACGCGAGGAGGTCGTGGCCCTGTATCGTGACAACTTTGCCCTCAGCCGCGAGCAGTTCCGTCTCAGTGGTTGGCCGCAACGGTTGGAGAAGATGAGCGCCACGCTTCAGGCAGATATGCCGATGCTGGGTGCCGATGAGCGCGGGCGCCTGTCAAAGGCGCTCGACGAGTGCTTCATACAGGTGAATGTGAACCTGCGCAGCGAAGGCCGCCTGACCAACGATGATGTGCGCTGCTGCTTGCTGGCCATGCTCGGGTGCCCGCTTTCGGTGATAGGAGCCTGTCTTGGCAGTTCGCCCGAAGCAGTACAGACCCGCAAAAGCCGCCTCAAGGACAAACTGCCGAAGGATGTATTTGAGTGGGTGTTTGCGAAGAATTGAAATAAACATATAACTATATAAAGATGAAAAAAACATTATTCTGCATCGCCGCACTCGCATTGGCACTCAGCATGGCCAGCTGCGGCAACAAGGAAGGCGTAGCCAAGGAAGGTGCCAAGAAGGAAAATGCGAAGAAGGCAACCGCCAAGAAGGCCACTTCGAAGAAGAAGAAAAGCCTGCTGATGCCCAACGCCAGCGGCCTCCCCTACGAGATGTTAGTGGTCATGGACGATGACCAGTGGGACCGTCCCTTGGGCCGTGCCGTGTTCAACGTGCTCGACAGCGACGTGCCCGGACTGCCCCAGTCGGAGCGCTCGTTCCGCATCTCACGCGTTGAGCCCGACGGCTTCAACAGCAACATGTTCAAGATTATGCGCAACGTCATCAAGGTGGATATTCAGAACATCTACACCCAGCCCAAGTTCAAGTTTGCCCGCAACGTGTATTCCTATCCCCAGATGATCATGACCCTGCAGGCACCCGACGAGGAGAGCCTGACCGAATACATCAACAACAACCAGCAGTCCATCATCGACTTCTTCACCAAGGCCGAGATGAACCGCGAGATTGAGAACCTCCGCGAGCGCCACAATCCCGAAGTGTCGCGCCTGGCCGAGGAGATACTCGGCGTCGACATATGGGTACCTTGGGAACTCAACAAGTTCAAGAAGGGCAAGGATTTCCTGTGGGCCTCGACGAACGTGGGTAAGAAGGATATGAACCTCGTGCTCTATTCCTACCCCTACACCGACAAGAACACCTTCACGCTCGACTACTTCCTCCAGAAGCGCGACTCGGTGATGAAAGCCAATATTCCCGGTGGCCCCAAGGGAAGCTACATGACTACCAACCACGACTATGTATACGTGGAGGATGGCACCGTGCGTGGCAAGTATGCACAGATTGCCCGTGGCCTCTGGCGCATCCAGGGAGACCGTATGGGAGGCCCTTTCGTGTCGCACTCCCGAGTGGATGAGGCGAATGGCCGTGTTGTCGTAGCCGAAGCCTTCATCTACGCTCCCGAATCGCTCAAGCGCGACCTCCTGCGCCGTATGGAAGCAGCCCTCTACACCTTGCAGCTGCCTCAGCAGGAGGGCGTGAACAATATCTCCTACGAACTGGATGAAATTGTAATAGAGCCGGAGATAAAGTAGTGCTATCTCTGCTATACCTTCTCTGCAGGTGAAAAAAGTTTATTTTTGGGGTGGCAGTGGCAGAGAGCCGCTTCAGTTTTTCTTTATCCAAACTGGAGTTTGGGACTATGCAAATTACTGTTTGGAGCCTTACAAACTGCAGTTTTTAACTACCAAAAACGAATTATCACAGGCTTGACAAAATATTTTCAAGCCTGTGATAATTTTTTGTCACCATAGTGATAAATTTTTTTCAAGCCTATGAAAAATCTTGACAAAACTGTCTCGTAGGGAAAAACGAAGTGAAATTACCGGAAAAACACTATAGACTTCAAGGATAGAGTTTGATTCAACTCCGGCTTTTCTATGCCACTGCCACCCCAAAAATAAACTTTTTTCACCTGCAAATGGGGCTCTTCTGCTATCAGATATGCAAAAAATACCGATTTCATCGTAGTCTGGTAAATTGTAACTTTTTTGTAAGTCACAATAGTAGGATATTATTGTGCGGATGTATATATTTGCAGCGTAAAAGCATAGACGCAACTTATTGAACTTTAAAACGATATTATGAAAAGAATTTTATTGGTACTGACTGCGCTGCTCATTGGGCTTGGCAGCGTGAGTGCGAAGAAGCGTAAAGAGGTGAAGAGCGACCTTATAGGAGTGTGGCAACAAGCCGGAACTGTGGATGGGAAGCTACAAGCAAGGCCTATATTGAAAATCATCGATGCTGACGGAACGTTCTCTACGATGTTTGTCTACAGTGGTAATTCAAGCGGTAGGATGACTCAACTAGGAACGTACAAAATCATGAACGACAGCATTTATAAAGAAACCATTACGAACCATTTTATCCGTAGTCAAGAGGGGATGACTGTGCCTATCAAATACCGCTTTGCTGATGATGACAAGGAGGTGCTTATCCTCGAATTTGAAAATGGAGCAGGCAAGGCCGTATTCCGTGAAATGTGGCTGCGTATTTCTGCGAAAGGGATAGCTAAATAACGATACACAACTATGAGAAATGCAATCCATCTTTTGCTTCTTGTATTGGCGCTACCAATGTTTGCACAGGATGATAAAGCTCTTTATCGCAAGTTGGCCGATGCAGAGTGTCTTACTCAACAAGACCACGAAGCACTCATATTCGATATGACTCGTTGGAGTAACAGTATACTGGTAATTGATGGCGTGGAATACCTGACTTCGTACAATCCGTTGGCACTTATCAGTGATAAATATGAATATGCTGGAATATATGAAGGTTTGCTCGATAGTTGGGAACTTATGCTAACCTTCTTGTGGGGCGATGCTCCGTGTTCAAGTTCTGCCTACTCTTGTATTTGGGAACTGAGCAACAATCGATTGTTCCTGACGGATATAAGGGGGTATGCTAAAGGTAAAAAATGCACGAAGGAGGGTGAAATGTGTGGATTGCCTCTCTACGATCGCATGGAAAAGTTTACAGGTTGCAAGTTTTTGGATGGCCGTATGCATTTGAATACGCTTTCGGGGGTGCTATATGTAAAGCCTGTGAATACAGCGCCTCGTCCTGAGGATATAAGATTGGGCGATGATGAAAAAGATTTCCCAGCCTATGTGGAGTGGATGCGCAAGCCTGTGTATCGACTGATTTTCGAGAAGGGAGTGCTGGTGTCGAAAGAAGAATTGAAGTGTTGTGACGACTTTGACAGTGGAGAGAATACACCAATTTATCAATACTATTCTTCTTCTTTAGATGCAAAACCCAAGTTCCCTGGAGGTAAAGATGCGTTATTGGCGTATTATAGACAACATGTAAACTATCCTGATTCTTGTCGTGAACAAGGTCTTGAAGGTACAGTAGTCGTGTCGTTTATAGTGAATACGGATGGAACCATAGCAGAACCTTATGTGCTGAAACCTGCTAATCCTCATTTTGATGCAGAAGCTTTGCGGATAGTGAAATCGATGCCCAAGTGGGTACCTGCAGTCAAGGATGATAGGGCTGTGCGTGCCTATGTTTTACAGCCCTTTGGCTTCAGATTAAATAATCTCTGATTGGGGCATTGTGGTATTTAACTCCCTTTATCTGCAACAAGATGCTTTACCCCTCGAACTCCAGTGACAGCTGTTCCCAGGTGCGGTGGGGCAGGCCATCGGGCTCTTCGTCGTGGGGATTCGATACCGAGAGGCCGATGAGGCGAATGGGGCGGTCGGCATACTCCACCTCGGCGAGCAGGCGCTTGGCAAGGGGGAGGATGACCTTCATGGTGAGCAGCTCTTGTTCCTGGGTGATGCTGCGGGTGATCTGGGTGAAGTCGTGAAACTTGATCTTCAGCGTCAGTGTATTGCCGTGGAAGTCTTTGGCGGCGAGGCGGCGCAGCAGCTCCTCGGCGGTGTGGTATAGTTCCACGATGACGGCTGCGCGGGTGGAGATGTCGCGTTCGAGGGTGCGCTCGCAGCCGATGGACTTGCGCACACGCACTGCCTCGACGGGGCGGAGGTCGATGCCGCGGGCAAAGTCGTGGTAGAGCTGCCCCACACGGCCAAACTCGCGGGTGAGCCCGTCGAGCGACCATTGGCGCAGGTCGCGGCCGGTGTGTATGCCCAGGGCATGCATGCGGCGTGCCGTAACCTTGCCCACACCCCAGAAGCTCTCGATGGGGAGGCGGGCGATGAAGTCGAGGGCCTGGTCGGGGTGGATGGTGCAGAGCCCGTCGGGCTTGCGGTAGTCGGAGGCTATCTTGGCGAGAAACTTGTTGTACGACACGCCTGCCGAGGCCACGAGACCTACCTCATCGCGCACGCGCTGCTTGATGTCGCGGGCGATGTCGACGGCCAGGGCGATGCCGCGCTTGTTGGCGGTGACGTCGAGGAAGGCTTCATCGAGGGCCAATGGCTCGATGATGTCGGTGTAGTCGCGGAAGATGGTGTGGATGGTGTCGGACACCTCCTTGTAGACCTCCATCCTGCCGGGCACGAAGATGAGCTCGGGGCAGAGGCGCATGGCCTTGAGCGAGGCCATGGCGGAGCGCACGCCATAGCGGCGGGCCTCGTAGCTGGCCGCCGACACCACGCCCCGCTCACCGGCATGCCCCACGGCGATGGGGCGCCCGCGCAGGGAGGGGTTGTCACGTTGCTCCACGGAGGCGTAGAACGCGTCCATGTCGATATGGATGATCTTGCGCTCAGGCATATAGCTCATACTTCCGGGTGCCGATGCCTATCTTGGCCGCATGCTCCAGACAGGAGCGCCACTCCGACTCGGGGGTGGAGTTGGTGAAGTGGTCGTGATGGTCGCAGAAGTCGGGGCTGTGCATGTGGTCGTAGAGCTGGCTGCCGGGCATGGGGGTGGCGGCAAGGCAGGCGTCGACACAGGCTTGGTCGAGCGCCAGGGGATCCTTGGAGGCGAACATGCCGATGTTGGGGAGTATGGGCGCGTCGTTCTCAGCATGGCAGTCGCAGTTGGGCGATATGTCCTGCACGAGCGAGATATGGAAGTGGGGACGTCCGTCGATGACGGCCTTGGCATACTCGGCCATCTTGCGGTTGAGGAGCTGGGGAGCATGGTAGTCGGACGAGGCTATGGCGTCGAAGTTGCAGGCGGCGATGCAGCGTCCGCAGCCTACGCAGTGGTCGGTGTCGACATGCATCTTCCGAGTGTCCTCGTCAAAGAGGAGCGCATCGTTGGCACACTGGGAGAGGCAGCGCTTGCATCCGCGGCAGAGCGCGGCATCGATCTCGGTCTTGCCACTGATGTGCTGCTCGCACTTGCCGGCACGCGAGCCGCATCCCATGCCGATGTTCTTGATGGCTCCGCCGAAGCCGGTCATCTCGTGCCCCTTGAAGTGGTTGAGGCTGATGAATACGTCGGCATCCATCACCGCACGGCCTATCTTGGCACGCTCTACATACTCGCCTCCTACGACGGGTACCTCCACCTCGTCGGTGCCCTTCAGGCCGTCGCCGATGAGGATGGGGCAGCCTACAGTGAGGGGGGTGAAGCCGTTCTCCCAAGCGCAGTAGAGGTGCTCGAGCGCATTCTTGCGGCTACCGGGGTAGAGGGTGTTGCAGTCGGTGAGGAAGGGCTTGCCGCCCAGTTCCTTGACCACGTCGACTACGGCACGGGCATAGTTGGGGCGCAGGTAGGATAGGTTTCCCAGCTCGCCGAAGTGCATCTTGATGGCCACGAACTTGCCCTCAAGGTCGAGGTCGGCAATGCCTGCCCTCTTGATGAGCTTCTTGAGCTTGGTGGGTAGGCTGTCGCCATTGGCCTTCGTGCGGAAGTCGGTGAAGTATACTTTTGCTTTTTCCATAGGGTGAAGTAGCGTATGGTTTTGTTGGCGGGGATATTTGTTGTATGGTGTGCTTATCCGCAGTGAAAGTAGCGGTGGACGAGCTTGAGCATCTCCTCCTGATTGCCGTCGATGTCGGCACGCAGGGTGCGGTCGCCATAGGAGCGCAGGCGCTTGATGATGCCGTCGATCATGGCGGGGCTGAAGACGTTGTGCTCCTCGAAGATGGCACGCTGGCGCTCGAGGCAGTCGGCCGATGCTTCACAGCTGTCGGGCAGGCAGGCCAGCGAACTGAGCTTGGCGGCATGCTCCTTCTGGTGGATGTTGACGTTCACGTAGGTGCGCTCGGCAATCTCAAGGGCATCGGCAATCTCGAACCCGTGGCGGCAGGCTACGGCGAGCCCTGCGATGAGCTGGTAGATGTCGGCCGAGCCGTCGGGCGAGCGCATCTCGACGGTCTGCTTCTGCGTGGTGTCGTAGTGGCTGGCGGCCTCCAGCGGGTTGGCAAGCTGGCACATGTCGGCCTTGGCTGCCCAGCCCAGAGGTACGCGCACGAGCACCGAGCGGTTGCGGTCGCCCCAGCAGATGTTGGTGGGGGCCTCCTGATGAGGCACGAGGCGGAAGTACGAGGTGGGGTTGGTGTTGCCGAAGGCGGTGATGGAGGGGGCCAGCTGCATCATACCGGCGATGGCCTTGCGGGCTGTGGATGAGAGCACGCCGCTGTCGAGCATCTGATTCTGTCCGTCCTTGACGATGCGCATGTGTATGTGGAGTCCCGAGCCTGCCTTGCCCGCCGTGATCTTGGGGGCGAAGGTGATGTCGTAGCCATGCTGGTAGGCCAGGTTGCGGATGATCCACTTGGCTATCATGAGCTGGTCGGCAGCCTCTTCGGCGGGCACGGGGAGGAACTCGATCTCGTTCTGCTCGTAGACGCGTCCGTCAATGGTGAAGTTGCCCACCTCGGAGTGGCCGTACTTGATCTGACCGCCTGCCTGGGCGATGTAGGCCATGCACTGGGTGCGGAACGCGTTGAACTTGGCATAAGGGGCCGACTCGTGGTAGCCCTTCTGGTCGGTGGCGGCAAACATGCCGCTGTCAGGGGCTATCACATAGTACTCCAGCTCGCCCATGGCCTCGAAGTCCATGCCCGTCGCCTCATGGAAGGCGCGGCAGGCCTTGCGCAGCGTGTTCTCGGGAGAGCTCTCGAGCGGCATGCCGTCCTTGTTGAAGTAGGAGCACAGCATCGAGAGGGTGGGAATCTCGGCAAAGGGGTCTACGAAGGCGGTGCTGAAGCGGGGTAGCACGTAGAGGTCGCTGCTGCCTGCCTCGATGAAAGGAAACAGGCTGCTGCCATCGACACGCTCGCCACAGGTGAGGATGGCGTCGAGGTAGGCCTCGCTGTTAATGACGAAGTTGAGCGTTTTGAGGCGGCCGTCACCGGCTGGGTACATGAAGTTGACCATGCGGATGCCGTTGTCGCGTACGAAGTCCATGATGTCGGCCTTGGTGAATGCCTTGCAGGGCTTCTGCAGGTAGGCCACGAGCTTGTTGGGGTTGAGTGAAAGTTGCTTGTTCATATGCTTTGTCTGTTTGTTGTTGGTTCATCATCAGGGGTGCCTGGCGTGATGAGGCACTTAGGATGGCGTAAAGGTACGAATTAATTGCGAAAATAGGTGTGTGGCGAGTAAAAAAATGAGGTGGGTGAGTGTGGATTACGTTTTTTGTCCTATCTTTGCTAAGACAATCTATATATAGGTATCTGCACTATGCAATATGACTTTGACAGAATCATTGACCGTCGGGGGACCGATGCGCTGAAGATTGATGCCCTCCCTACGATATGGGGGAGAGATGACCTGCTGCCCCTATGGGTGGCCGACATGGACTTTGCCACACCACCGTTTGTGCTGGATGAGCTGCGCAAGCGACTGCAGTGCGAGGTGTTGGGATACACGGTGCGTACGCCGCGCTGGGCAGCGTCGATCGTGGCGTGGCAGAAGGAACGCTATGGATGGACGATAGCGCCCGAGTGGCTCAACTTTGTGCCGGGAATCGTGCCGGGCATAGCACTGGTGATCAACTGCTTCACCCGACCAGGCGATGCCATACTCATACAGCCGCCCGTGTATCATCCCTATTTCCATGTGCCGCAAAACTTGGGGCGCGTGGTGCGCGAGAGCCCTCTCGACTTGGTCGATGGACAGTATAGCATAGACTTCGAACGATTCGAAAGGGATGTCAAGGGGTGTAGACTCTTCCTCCTTTGCCATCCACACAATCCCGGTGGGCGGGTGTGGACAGTCGAAGAGCTGCGCCGGATGGCCGAGATATGCCATCGCGAGGGCGTCGTCGTCGTGTCTGATGAGATACATGCCGACCTTACGCTGCCGCCCTATAGCCACGTGCCCTTTGCCAGCGTGTCGGCCGAGGCGGAGCAGAACTGTATCACCCTGATGTCGCCAAGCAAGGCGTTCAATATGGCCGGATTGACCTCGTCCTACAGCATCATCGGCAACGAAGCGCTGCGCATTCGATTCCACCAATACCTGGAGCATAGCGAACTAAACCTGGGGCATGCCTTTGCCTTCGGCAGTGTGGCGGCAGCCTACTCGAATGGCACGGAATGGCTCGACCAGATGCTGGCCTACGTGAAGGGAAACATTGACTATGTGGAGCAGACACTGACGGAGGAGATACCGCTCATAGGCATGCTAAGGCCACAGGCCTCGTACCTCGTATTTCTCGATTGCCGCAAGCTGGGGCTTTCGCAAGAGGAACTCAACAGACTCTTTGTGGATGAGGCCCGTCTGGCACTGAACGACGGAGCCATGTTCGGCAAGGAGGGAGAGGGATTCATGCGACTCAACGTGGCAAGTCCGCGTAGCGTAATCGTGGAGGCCATGCGCAGGCTTAAAGAGGCTGTTGACAGAAAGATTCATTGACTCTCATGTAGCCCCCTCATGAGGACGGGGCTACCGCTCAGCGCACATGGAACGACATGACGCGCTCGCCCTCGAGGAAGCCCTCGACATGTTGCCCTATCTGCAAGGGACCTACCCCGACGGGGGTGCCGGTGAAGAGGAGGTCGCCAGTCTTGAGCATGAAGAAGCGGCTGACGTAGCTCACCAGCTCATCGACACCGAAGAGCATGTCGACGGTGTGGCCGCGCTGCACGGTGTGCCCGTCGATGTCGAGGTGAAAATGGATGTTCTGCATGTGGGCAAAACGCTCTACGGGGACGAAGTCGCCCAAGACAGCCGAGCCGTCGAACCCCTTGCAGAGCTCCCAGGGAAGGCCGTCGCGGCGGAAGCGTTCCTGCAGGTCGCGGGCAGTGATGTCGACGCCTACGGTGACGGCATCGTAGTAGCGATGGGCAAAGCGAGGGGCGATGTTCTTGCCCAGTTTATTGATGCGCACCACCAGCTCGGCCTCGTAGTCGAAGCGCTCGGCAAAGTCGGGGATGAAGAAGGGCTTGCCGTTCTTGAGAATGGCCGAGTCGGGCTTCATGAAGATGACAGGATGCTCGGGAAGGGGCGACGAGCCGTTGAGCTCGTTGTGGTGGGCGGCATAGTTCATGCCTACGCAGATGATTTTCATGTCGAATGATAATGATTAGAGTGCAAAAGTAGCACTTTTTTCTTGATCGGTGATGGGGGCTGCGAAAAACTTTACTATATTTGTCTTCGCATACAAGGTTGTTGTAACTAAAAAACGCATAGCATGGCCAAAGATAACGACTGGAAGAGCCGCCTGCAGGTGGTATACTCGACCAACCCCGACTATAACTACGTCACCGACGAGGAACCCGAGGTAGAGACGCTGCCCAAGCAACAGCAGAAGCTGCGTGTGCAGATGGAGAAGAACCATCGGGGAGGGAAGACCGTAACCATCGTGCGTGGCTTTGTGGGTGCCGAGGATGACCTCAAGGCATTGGCTAAGCTGCTCAAGACACGTTGTGGAGTGGGAGGGTCGGCCAAGGAGGGGGAGATTATCGTCCAAGGCGATTTCAAGCAGAAGGTGGTGGAGCTGCTCGTCAAGGAGGGGTATACAAACACGAAATAGGAATGGTTCGAAGAGGAGCATCAGGAACGATACGCCTATCCTTCCCCACAGGAGGTCAAGCGATGGCTTGGCGGTGGGGAGAGAGGGTAGGAGGTAGCCCTAGTTGATTATTCTTCGCCCCAATCCCACTCGAAGCGTTCGATGTCTTCCTCTATGAGCGGGTGGCCTGACTGAACTTCTATGAAGGTCAGCTCCGTGATTGCCTTGATCGTGTGGAAGTGCTCTACGGGGATGATCACCGTGTCACCGGCTCTTACCTTGCGCACCTCGCCATTGAGGACAAAGATGCCCTCACCGTCAACGAAGGTCCACACCTCGGAACGGTGATGGTGTATCTGATAGGAGATGTGCTTCCCTGGCTTCAGGGTGATACTCTTGGTGAGCGAGTGCTCTCCGCTGGCATACTGCGTGTCGTCGAGCACCTGATAGGTTCCCCATCGGCGCTCTTCGAACATCGGGCGGTGGTCAAAGCTCTCTACGAGCGGTTTGATATGCTCCGAAGACTCCTTTCCGCACACAAGGATGCCGTCGTGCCCTGCCACTATGATGGCATTGCTGATGCCTTCGCAGACGATGGAAAGTCCCAGTTCGTTGATGATGGTAGTGCCTTGGGTATCGGCTCCGGTGATGACAAGGCCGATGGTGCTCTCGGGCAACTCCTCGGAGAAGGCATTCCATGTGCCGAGGTCCTTCCACTGACCGCTGTAGGGCACTACAGCCACGGAGGTGGCCTTCTCGACCACTTCGTAATCGAAACTTCTCTTGGGAAGTTCACCATAGCGCTTGCGCAGCTCGGCAAAGCTGTCGGCCTGCACATGGTGCCCTACGATATCCATCATATAGCCCAGGCGGAAGGCAAATACTCCGCCATTCCAATAAGCATGCTGGCGCAGCAGCTCCTTGGCATGCTCCTCATCGGGCTTCTCGGTGAAGCGCAACACGCTGCTATATGTGGCGCTCTCCTTGTCGCTGGGCACGATATATCCAAACTTGGTGGAGGGGCAGGCAGGGGTGATGCCCATCAGTACCAGTTCGGCAACACCTTGCTCGACAAGATGTCCCATGGTGCATATGGTATCGAAGTAGGTATTCTCCGTATAGGTGTCGCAAGGCATGACGACAACCACCTCGTCGCGTCCACAGCCCTTCTCCCATGCCAGGTGCGCGGCCGATAGGGCAATGGCAGGGAAGGTGTCTCTGCGCTCGGGCTCCGTCACTATGGCAATGTCCCTTCCCAGTTGGCTCTCTATGGAGTCGAGTTGCGAGTTGCTGGTGGCAATGGTTATCGAAGCCGTGGGCACATTCTCGTTGATCTGTCGGACAACACGCTGTATCATCGACTCCTTATGTCCGTCTGGAGCTTGCAGAAACTGTAGGTACTGTTTCGAACGGGTGCCGTTAGATAGAGGCCAAAGTCTTTTCCCCGAACCACCGGATAGTAATATGATTTTCATTGCTGCAAAAACGTCTTAATATTATTATCAAGGGCATAACGCCGGGCATTATCCCCGATATGGAGAACAAAGTAACGCTATTTTTGTTGGAAAACCTAATTTTCGTGCACCTTTTTGGCATATCTCAGGTGTTGCACTATGGCGAGGCGTTTTTACATCGATGGCAACTGACAGGACAATGCGAACAAAAAAGTACGTGTTTCTTTTGTCGTTTGGCGAGGTTCGTGTATATTTGCACAAAAATATACCTATCAATCTAGAAAAATACAATACGATGAAATCAGTACTTGACAATCGCCCCGCACTGGCTGCGGAGGTAAACAAGGTAGCCGAAGTCGCAGGATACCTATGGCAAAAAGGTTGGGCCGAGCGCAATGGCGGCAACATCACAGTGAACATTACAGAGTATGTAGATGACGAAATCAAGGCATTGCCCGCTATCAGCGAGGTGAAGCAGATTGGCGTTACACTGCCTCACCTGAAGGGGCGTTACTTCTATTGCAAGGGTACCAACAAGCGCATGCGCGACCTCGCACGCTGGCCCATGCAGAATGGATCCATCATCCGTATCCTCGATGACTGCGCCAGCTATGTCATCATAGCCGACGAACCCGTGATGCCTACATCAGAGCTCCCCTCACACCTGAGCGTGCATAATTGGTTCATTGAGACAGGAAAGCCCTACAAGGCCTCCGTGCATACACATCCCATCGAACTTGTAGCAATGACCCACTGCAACAAGTTCTTGGAGAAGGATGTGGCTACCAATCTTTTGTGGAGCATGATTCCCGAAACTAAGGCTTTCTGCCCACGTGGTCTGGGCATCATCCCTTACACACTCCCCGGCTCCAATGAGTTGGCCGAAGCTACCATCCGCGAGCTCGGCGACTATGATGTAGTGATGTGGGAAAAGCATGGTGTATTTGCCGTAGACACCGACGTGATGGCCGCATTTGACCAGATCGACGTGCTCAACAAATCGGCACTCATCTATATTGCCTCAAAGAACATGGGATTCGAGCCCGACGGCATGAGCCAAGAGCAGATGCGCGAGATGACTGTAGCATTCAACCTGCCGAAATAAACATATCTCTAAAATCCACCATAATGATAAACGTGAGCTCGAATCCGAACTCACGTTTATCTTTTCATTACGTATCTTCTGTTCCTGTTACGTATCTTCTGTTTCCTTACGTCAAAAGTATTGTAGGATGTTAACGTTCCAGAATACTCATCTTCCAAGTTACGCCCAATGTGAGGAACGACTGTGCATCAAACACTGTACCACCAGCGAGGTTGCCGTTTGTACCCCATGCATAGCTGTAACCACCATGCAAACGGATGTCGCGGCTGCCCTCGATGGGGAAGTACTCTACGCCAGCACCTACTCGAGTAAGCTCTGTGCCAGGCACTACGCAGTAGTCAGCTGCGTTAGTCTCATTTACGTCATACGAAAACTTGCCGAATACGTTGATCTTGTCATTGGCTGCCCATGAGAGGTCGGCCATCACGGAGAAGTCATAGAAGTCAAAGTTGGCCATCTCGGCACGGTTCATCCAGTCGAGCTGCAATTTGAAGTCGCCCATATTGAACTGATGACCCAAGGCGATGAAGTTGACATACTTTCCGGGCTGATACTCTACCAAATTCACCGAGTGGAGGATGTCGATCCAACCATGCGAGCCACTCCACAGCAAGTTATAGGAGAACATATCAGGATAATTGAGAACTTTGTCGGGAGAGGGGTCGAAATCATGATTGCGGAAGGGACTCTGTGTAAGCTGCAGCTTCAGCGCATCCTTGCCTTCGTCGCCAATCGTGTAGGTGGCACCGATACCCCACTGGTAGCAAGCCATGTTGTACCAATACTCAGAACCGAAGTAGAAGTCTATCGGGGCGCGGTCATACTCGTATCCACCGACTGCTACCGTCTGCTTACCCCCCGTGAAGGCCCATGCACCGATAGTATAGGTGAGGTTCAGATGGTCTACCGCATCGAAGTAGCTCGCATCATCGTTCGGCTTGCCCATGCGCTGGCGATAGGCGTAGCTCCATGAATCGTTGATATTGCCGTTGAGGCGCAGGTTGAACTGTTTGCCGCGGAAGCCTGTATTTGCGGCAACTACATTACCGTCGATTAACTCGTTCTGAAGGTCGCCACGCGCTTCCATGCGCAGATTTATACTTGTGCTCTCTTGTGCTGTGGCTGCGCCTGCAAGCAAGAATAGGGTGGAGATTCCTACCCATAATTTCTGTCCTCTTTTCATTGTTTTTTTACGTTTTTTAATAGTTTTACGCTACAAAAATAATGTAAAGAGTCAAAATATGCAAGTATGTAGTTGTTTTTGGCTATAGGGTTTGGGCGGCTATAGGTGTTTAGGGGTAGGAATAGGATGATGCTACATGATTGCTTTTGGACGTTATGGATGCAAAATAGCAGCGAGGGTATTCCGATGAATACCCTCGCTGTTGTCTTTTGTCCTCCTGTCGTGTGATTAGAAGAAGAGGTAGCGGGTGTCCTCAATGTCGCCCTTGATGGAAAGTTCGTTGAGGATGGTGTTGATGTTGATGTTGCGAGCGCTTGCTGACTCCAGTGTCTGCTGCTCGGTTGCTGCATCAAACTTTGCTACACCATTGTTCTTCTTGATCAGTTGCAAGAAATAGATACCACCGTTACCCTTGATAGGAGCGCTGAATGCACCCTCCTCGAGGTTGGCTACGGCACCGCTAAGTACGGGCTCGCTTGAGAATGTCTTGCTTACGTAGGCGGGTGAGCTGAAAGTTACGCGACGCAAGGTATCGGTCTTCACACCATTGAGGGCAAGAGCCTCTTGCATGCTCTTAACGTTCTTTGCATCGGCAAGAATCTTCTCTGCCTTCTTGTCATTGACAGCCTGCATGCGGAACATCTCGGTGAACTGCTCTGCGGGGCGGTAGCCAGCCTTGTGGATGTCGGCTAATGCTACTACCATGAGGTGGTCGTTCTCACCTGCCTCGAAGATTTGTGATACTTCGCCTTTCTCTGCGTTGAATGCCCAACGAAGAGCCTCACGTGTACCCTGTACACCACCGATGGTGTGGGCAACGTTGCTGAGCTCGTTTACGGGATAGAGACGGAAACCTGCTTCTTCGGCATTGGCCTCAAGATCCTCGAGAGTTTGGTTGTCGGCTACAAATGCGCTGAGCTTGTTGTAAGCCTCTGCGTAGGTCTCGTTGCTGAAGTATGCAGGACGCTTGATGACTGCAGCTGTATATTTCTCAATCTTATTCTTGGTGTCAAGAACCTGGATGATGAGTTCGCCACCGGCAATGTTAAGCTGCTTGAGCTCGTTGTTCTTCATGCCGAAGAGGGTGTTGAGGTAAGTGGCGTTGTCACCTGTGATGGCGGCACCCTCATAGTGTGAGGTGGCAATCCAAATAGGCTCGGTAGGTTGGTTGTACTTTGTGGCAAGCTCAGCAAAGTCGGCACCCTGCTTCAAAGCCTTGAAGATGCTGTCGGCCAACTCCTTTGCACGTGTTGCATCGGCATCAGCAATCTGTATCTGACGATATTGTACTGAGTCGGGGTACTCTGCCTTAGCCATGATACGGAAGGCGTTGTATGAGTCGTCGGCCTGGTTGTAGTAGGGACCATATACCTCGCTGCCCTGTACAGAGTCAATACGTGCTACGATATCAGAGGGAAGTCCGTTGCTTGAAACAGGAACCTCAGAATATGCTACTGTAGAGTTTGCCAAGCGAATGAGGGCACCCAAGTCCTCGGCTGTCTCCATTTGCTCTGCATACTCAGCTACCTCCTTGAGGAGTTCGTCGCGGTCGGCCTGACTAGGTACTACAGGTACATCGATGTAGCGGATAGCACGGGTCTCGGCGGGCTGCTTGTAGAGTTCCTTCTTTGCATTGTAGATTTGCTTAATGTCAGCGTTGCTAACCTTTACGAGTGAGTCGGCAATGCTGTTGAAGGGTACCACAGCGTAGGCTACTTCAGCATTGGTGTTGCGCGCATTGAAGTTGTACTCGGCTGCTACGGGGTTAGAGAGCTGAGCAGCAGTGATGAGTGCCTCATACTTCTTCATGAGAAGGCTGCTCTTGATGTTGCTCTCAAGGAACTTCCAGTAGTTGTAGAGCTGGTGGTAATAATCAACATACTCGGCAGGCATCATTTCTACGTCCATGCTGGCATAGTCGGCAAGGAACTTCATGAGGATGTCGCGGTCAAATTGTCCTGTTGTCTGGTTGCGGAAGGCTGACTGTGCCAACAACGGGTCTGTACCCTCGTCGATGGTGGCCTGGAGCTCTGCTGTGGTAATCGTAAGCCCCAATTTGCTTGCCTGCTCCTCGATGAGCATACTGCTAACGAGCGTATTCCATACCTCGTCCTTAATTTGGGCGTTCTCAGCTTCGGTGAGCGAGGTGGTGCCACGCACGAAGTTGATGGCCTGAGTGTACTCCTCTACCAACTTCTGATAGGTTTGTGCATCAATTTTCTGACCATTGATTTTGCCCACATTCTGTGAGTTTTGATGGGGCTGCAATACCTGTGCGGCATCGCCTGCAATGAATGCAAACAAGGCGAGACCGATAATAGCTACCAGCCAGCCGCTGTGTTTTCTGATTGTTTGTAATGTTGCCATTTTGTAATATTTTTAGTTTCTTATTATTCCAAAAACGGTTTGAGCGCACGAAGGTACGAAAAAAACCTTTAATGGCATAAAGATTAGGGCAAAAAAATAGCGTGTTCTGTTATTTTAATCGTATTTATACCGATTTCTGCCTTTTTCTTTTTCTCGTTTCGAGGTAGAAGTGTCAATTGATGCTGTCCTTTGCCGCAATGGAGTCGGTGCGAACAGCGTTGTTCTCCTTGATGGGGAATATGCCTTGGGTGCGTTTGATAGTGTATCGTGTGAAGTCCTGATTTGAGGTGAACCCAACGCCGGTGATGATGCGTTTCTGTTGTTGAATGCGGATGTATAGGTCAGAATAGACCTTCTTCGTCTTTTGGTCCCAAAACAGATGCTGGGTGTCGAAAATCTCACCCTGCTCATTCTCTATATGTACATCTCCACGCAGTTCCCACAGCTCCTTCTTGTCGTAGTAGTAGGCAGTGTCGGCAACGATGGTGGCCTCTATGCTGAGCTCATTGTTGAATTTTTCCAAATAGATGCCTTCCTCGAATGCCCACATTGAAGGATCCAGGCGGTCATATACTCGCCATTCGTCTGTGATAATCTTATAGCGCACCACGCCAGAGTCGCTGATGTACGTTGATACGTCGCGAGTTACCATTACGGGTACAGAGTCGCGATGGGTGACAGCATCGGTGAAGATCTTGTTACCTTTTGTACAGGAAGATGCAAACAGCATAGCAACCGCCAAAGCGACGGTTGCTATGCTGTAGGAATGTGTGTGTCTACGATACACTTTTATCGGATTGTAGTTGTTTCGTTGATTATACCGCCAACTTTTACTTGGTCGCCCTTCTTGTAACCGAGGAAGAAAAGCTCCTCTACGGCAGGGGCGTGAGTGGAGTAGGCTGCAATCATCTTGTTGGCCTCTTCAGCTACTGATTCGTCTACGCGCTTAGCCTGGTAGAGTTTGTCAAGTACTACAAAATACTTGCAGTTGTTGAGGTTGGGGTCATCGTTCCACTTGGGAGCAGCAGCGTAGATGTTGGCCAATAGAATATAGTAGGCACCTTTGTTACCGTTGAAACTGATGGCACGTGTAGTGTAATTCTTTGCCTTGCTCAATTGCTTTTCGGAGTTGAGGATGACGGCAGCCTTGTAGCAGTATTCAGCCTTTCCTACAGATGTTGTATCGAGCTCAATAGCTTGATCGAAGAACTCGATGGACTTGTCAACCTCACCACGCTTGAAGTAACGATAGGCGCAGCCAGCAGCTGTTTCGGCTGTAGGAGCAATGTTGTGTGCATACTCTGAAGCGGTGTAGTAGGTGTTTGATTCGGTGCAAGAAAGCATGCCCATAACGCTTACCACCTTCTTGAGGTATTCGAGGTTGTCCTTGTTTTCTTCTACTTTCGGAGCGTAGATAGCTTCTAGCTGGTCGCATTCGGCTGCACCGCTGTTGATGAAGTAAGCGTCAACATTCTCCTTGGTGGTGTTTACAGCTTCCACGAGTTTGGGGTTGGGAGTGCTGGCCTGCTGTGCCTTCTCGGCGATTGAGGCGATGTACTCGGCTGATATGAGATAGTCTTGCACGAACTGCTCGCGGTGGGTAGTGTCGGCCTTGCACTTGGCGGCTGATACTTTCATGAAATCGCTGATGATGTAGTATTGGTTCTTGTCTTTACCCAACTCTATGACCTCTTTGAACATTTCGTATGCCTTGTTATTGTCCATGCGGGGGTAGTAAGTGAGGTAGGTGTGTGCCTTCTCTCCTTTTACATAATAATCAGTCCAAGGACTTTGGCGGAGTTGGTTCAATTTGTCCAGATACTGCAACTGCTGGTCGTAGACGAGCATCAAGGTATCGGCATATCCCTTGCGAAGTGCCATATCCTTAGTACCGGCTGCTAATCGCTTGAGGATGACTGCACCGTTGGTGTAGATACTGTGCTGTGCTACGGGAGCATCGGCAAAGACTTTCTTCCAGTAGGTGTAGGCGTCGTCATAGTTCTTGGTTTTCAGGTACTCGTTGTACAAACTGATGTTGTTCAAGCAATCAATGCTGTCTTGTCCGTGTCCGAAGCGTGATCCGTCTTCTACTCCCTTCTGTGCCATGGCGACAGAAGATGTCAATGCAAATAATGCGATGATGATTTTGATTCTCATTGTCTTTTGTTGTATTTGGTTTCTTTTATTTCCGTTTATTTATTTGACTCCGTTTTTTCTCGGAAGTTTAATTACAGGCCCTTCAACTCTCAACTTATTGTACCTTCCACTTGTCAAACCATGATTCATTGAATGATAGACCAATGCTCAGGCGAAGGTAGTTCTCGGTAATCATACCTGGGACGTTGGGACGCACGTGTACGGCTTGGCCTGATATGTTGACGATGCTTTTGGCATTCCAACCATTCATGATGGGAAGTCCTATGCCGATGGAAACTCCGTATTCTGTGGGGCCTCTGTGTTCTCCGATAAGATAATGCGAAGTGGCATAGTGGAGACCGGCGCGATAGCGTGCACGGCGGAATAGCTTGCGGGTGATGCGCTCAGGTATATACTCGAAGCCAAGTGACGCACGATGGTAGTCGGTACCCCTGTAGCCGAAGAAGTTGGCTGTGCTGTATTGTTGCATGCTATAGTCGGCAGCGAGGGTGAGGCGGTCGTCATAGGTGTAGGATAAACCTAAGCCTATACTTGCGGGGATACTGAATGTGGTAACCTGCAGTGTGTCGTAGCTTGCGTTGACACTTGTTGAGGTGGCATTGATGATATATCCGTTGTCATCTATGGTATGCCCGAGCTGATAGGTTGCTCCTAGTACCAGCTTGTTCTTTCCGAACGTAGTTAGGTATTGTGCTCCGAAGTCAACCTTATAGGTCGTGATGTCGGCCTGGTACTGTTTGGTGTAGGTGTCTACCTCTGCGCCGGTGTATTGGTTATATATATAATGGTATATTTCTCCGTAGAGATATGACAGGTTGGCACCCACAGCGAGTCCTTTGAAAGGAGCCCACCCAAGTCCGGCCGTCACCTGACGAAGTCCCCCGCTACCGTGATATCTATTGGTGGTGATGACTTCTCCATCTTCGTCATCGCGTATGGTCTGACTGTTGCTGAAGTTGTATCCAATGTTTGAGAAGGGAGTCATGCCGATGGTCATACCTAATTTGGGCATCAGGCGAAACTGCATGGCCAGATAGTCGAAGGTTGTATTTCGGGCATTCATCTTAACGCCTCCTTCGGCAAAGTTGGTGTTGTGGAGACTCATGCCGATGTCGAGCAGGAAGGTGAGTGTGTCTACGGCTGCATACGAGGCAGGGTTAAGCAGGTTGATTTGGTTGCTGTTGTGCAAACCGATACCTACGCCTCCCATACCCTTGTTTGCTCCAAGCTCCATGGTGGACAATTGGCCGAATCCGTAGCGCGTATAGGGTGAGTTCATGCCGTTTTCAGCGTGAATCATGAGGGTAGCCACGAATACTGCTATCAGGGATGTGATTATCCTAATATGTTTCATTATTTAGTGTCAATATCTTGTTCAGCCCTTTAGGGACAAGCAAATTATCTGCAAAGATGCAACTTTTTGTCCGATTGCCCAAGAAAAAAGCATTGCCGCCTGTTAAAAAAACCAAAAGTTTAGGGTGTTTTAAGGTATATGAACGGATATATCCTTCAATTTCCCAATCTACACCTTGCAAAACTCCTTCACGGATAGCGGTCTCAGTCGTGTCGCCAATGTCTACTCGGTCACCTTCTTTACTTACCAGGGGAAGTTTCCCCGTATAGTGGCTTAAGGCTTTGAAGCGCATGCCGATTCCTGGCGATATGTTGCCTCCGAGATAGATTCCTTCTGCGCTGACGAAATCGTAAGTTATGGCTGTGCCGACATCTATGACCAGTAAGTCACATCCGGGCTTCTGAGTCCATGCTCCAGCCGCTGCTGCCAGACGATCTGGTCCCAATGTGTCGGGGGTTCTGTAAGCAATTCTGAAGGGGAGTTTCAACGAAGCTGACATCTGAATGCAAGGAAAAGGGAGAGCTTCCATCGCCTCCTTGATTTCTTTGTTGAGAGGAATCACCGATGATACGATGGCGCTTGCTATGCGGGTGTCTTGGGCCTTCGTGAAGAGTAGGGTGGGGAGTTCATCATGTTCTACACGAAGATGCTCGGCCAAAGACTCTCCCTCAAAGAGAGCCACTTTGGCCGAAGAGTTGCCTATGTCAATGATAAGATGCAGCATAGTTGATGGTTTAGGGTTGAGGGGATTATGATGAGATGATAGTTGATGGATTATGGACATTCCAAATTCTCACTGTCAACCCTCAACCAAGAGACTAACCCTGGAACTTGCGTGATTGTTCGGCAATCAGCTCGGCATCATCGAAGTAGTCGATGCGCATGGCGCGGCGCACGTCGGCCAGTGTGCCGGCAGCTACTTCGCGGGCTGCCTCGCTACCCCGTTTCAGGATGTCGAATACGGCAGGGATATCCTTCTCCCACTCCTTGCGGCGCTCGCGGATGGGGGTGAGCAGCTCTTCGAGGATGGCGTAGAGGAACTTCTTCACCTTCACGTCGCCCAGTCCGCCGCGCATGTAGTGGGCCTTCAGCTCGTCGAGGCTGCTGTAGTCGGGCCAGTATTGGGCAAAGTGCTCGGGGCGGCAGAAGGCGTCGAGGTAGGTGAATACGGTGTTGCCTTCCACCTTTCCGGGGTCTTCCACGCGGATGTGGTCGGGGTCGGTATACATGCTCATCACGCGCTTACGCACCTCCTCAGAGGAATCTGACAGGTAGATGCAGTTGCCCAATGACTTCGACATCTTGGTCTTGCCGTCGGTGCCCGGCAGACGCATGCAGGCTGCATTGTCGGGCAGCAGTATCTCGGGCTCCACGAGGGTGTCGCCATAGATTCCGTTGAAGCGGCGCACGATCTCGCGGGCCTGCTCAATCATCGGCTGCTGGTCCTCACCGGCAGGCACCGTGGTGGCGCGGAAGGCGGTGATGTCCGATGCCTGGCTGATGGGGTAGGTGAAGAATCCTACGGGGATGCTCGTCTCGAAGTTGCGCATCTGTATCTCCGTCTTCACCGTCGGGTTGCGCTGCAGGCGGCTCACGGTGACGAGGTTCATGTAGTAGAATGCCAGTTCGCACAGCTCGGCCACCTGTGATTGGATGAAGATGGTGCTCTTCGCCGGGTCGATGCCGCAGGCCAGGTAGTCGAGGGCTACCTCGATGATGTTCTGACGTATTTTTTCAGGATTGTCGGCATTGTCGGTCAGTGCCTGAGCATCGGCAATCATGATGAATATCTTGTCGAAGAGTCCCGAGTTTTGCAACTCTACGCGACGACGCAGCGAGCCAACGAAGTGCCCCAAGTGTAGACGTCCCGTAGGACGATCGCCTGTAAGAATGATTTTTCCCATATAGTTTTACTCCTTTTTTATATTTTTACTATGCAAAGTTACATATAATTCGTTGAATTGAGAAATTTGGGGCAAAATAATTGGCAGACAGAGGTTTTGTGAAATTCTGATTTTTGGAGGAATGCCAGCAAAAACCAACGTAATGCCAAGTTATTCCAAAGCTGAGTAACCTATCCGTTACCACATGAAACAGATGGAAGAATACGGAAGTTCAGCAATGTAAACTATTGCTTTATAGCGATTTTTGATAATTGTTCCTAAAAAATGATGGGTTACGGTTAAAGTTCATCTATTACCGTTTCTTTTGCGATGTTCCGACATATTTTGCGTAACGGCTCATAACTCTACTGAAAGTATTTTTGAACCTAAAAAAGTAGCAGTTATGAAGAGTACATTTTCAACTATCTTCTACCTGAAAAGACAGGCAGCAAGAAAAGACGGAACAGTACCCGTAATGGGTAGAATCACAGTAGATGGAACGCAAACGCAGTTCAGTTGTAAGATTACTATTGACCCGAAGGTATGGGATACCAAAAGTGGTCGTGCCACCGGACGAAGTGCAGCCGCCATCGAAGCCAACCGTATGCTTGACAATATGCGTGTGAGCATCAACAAGCACTACCGTGAGATTATGGATAGGGATAACTATGTTACTGCAGAAAAAGTAAAGAATGCCTTTCTCGGACTGGAACACCGTTGTCGCACTTTGCTTCAAGTCTTCAAACAGCATAATGAAGACTACGAAAAGATGTATGAAGCAGGAATGAAAGCCAAAGCTACACTATTGAAGTATCAATGCGTGTACCGTCATTTAGAAGAGTTTATCTATCAGCGTTACCATGTCAGAGATATTGCGTTGAAAGAATTGACACCTGCATTCATATCAGATTTTGACATCTTTTTGAGAACAGAGAAGAATTGTTGCACCAATACTGTATGGCTATATCTTTGTCCTTTGCGTACAATGGTTTCAATTGCTATCAGTAATGAATGGTTAAGCCGTGATCCATTCCGTGATTATGAGGTTAAGAAAGAACAAACTACCCGTTACTTTTTGACAAAAGATGAAATCCGTCTCCTTATGGACGGCAAATTAAAGAATGCCAAGCAGGAACTATATCGTGATTTATTCGTGTTCTGCATCTTCACAGGATTGAGTTTCTCGGATATGCGTAACTTGTCGGAAGAGAACATCCGCACCTATTTTGATGAACACCTTTGGATAAGCATCAACCGACAAAAGACAGGAGTACAATCCAATATCCGCTTGTTGGATATTCCAAAGAAGATTTTGGAAAAGTATCGTGGACTCCGTGAAGACGGCAAGATTTTCAGCGTACCTCATTATATGACTTGTCTATACGGCATTCGTGCCGTTGCCAAACGATGCGGAATTACCAAGCACCTTACCTGGCACATGAGCCGCCACACAATGGCAACAGAAATCTGTCTGACCAATGGCGTGCCCATTGAAACGGTTAGTTCTATCCTCGGACACAAAAACATTACCACGACACAGATTTACGCAAAAATCACCAAAGAGAAACTCAATCAGGATATGGAAAACCTATCTACACGATTGGGAAATATCGAAGAGTATGTTGCTAATGCTTTATAGAAGGAGGTTGCTATGAAACGGAACATCATAAAAATAGAGAGTAAAGCGGTAATCGTTACCACTGCCCCGACAGGTAACTATATAGATAACGAATTGGGTAACGGAATATGGATGACGGTATGGGAAATTGCTGAGGCATTCAATGTAAGCGGTACGGCTGTTGTCAGTGCTATAAAGGCTATCCGAAAGGCTGATATACTCAACGATTACGAAGTTTGCAAGTATATCTGTTTGGACAATGGAAATACAGCAGATGTTTATTCATTGGAAATGATAATTCCCATTGCGTTCCGACTGAATACCTATTACACCGACATCTTCCGCAAGTGGATTGTAAGTAAGGTGTATGAGAAGAAAACATCTGAACGGCAATTCTATATACATATTCCTAACGGTGGTTATAGTTGTTGAGTAGCAACCAACGAAAGACGGACAATCTCGCATTTGGGATTGTCCGTCTTTCGTTTTAGGTAGTATTATGGTTAATCGGTTTCTTGTAATTGTCCGCCAAAAGTTTTTGAACATCCTGTTCCCGATAAAGCACCTTACCTCCTAGATGTATATAAGGTAAGGTCATGGCATTCCGATATTCCTGCAAGGTACGGCGGCTTACCTTCATTATCTGCGACACCTCCTTGTCTGTCAAATATCGGTTACCGCCCATCAATGGGCGGTGTTCACGGATTATCGTGCCCATCTTCTTGTTGCACTCCTTCATAGTGTAGTAGATGGAGGCAATAGGCTCATCATCCAATGTCAATACTTTCTTGTTCATCATTCTACTTTGGATTTAGTGGTTTGTAAATTCTTACTTGGGAAACATTGTCTTTACCAATGGCAATAGTCTTACAACCTCTTCGGGAGAATAGTAAAACTTGCGGTTGATTTGGGTGTACCCAATCAGACGGTTATCCCTCATGGTCTGCAATGTGCGTGGACTGATGCGGAGCTGTAAGCAGACCTCCTGACCGTCCAGCCATTGTGCCAATCGTTTCTCATTACACTTGTGTTGCAGGGTGTAAACCTTCTCTGTCAGCGACCTCATCTCCGTGAGCATCGCTTCAAATGTTTTTTTCTCAATAGTTACTACTTCCATACGCGATAAAATTTGTTTGCTGCAAAAGTAGCCTGCAATATGCTGATTCTGCGTTTTTCTCACCCTTGTTGCCGTATCTGGCACACTT
>JAZPZS010000134.1:0-5831 GCA_045544835.1 Bacteroidaceae bacterium
CGCAAATGTCACGCTCGTGCCACGCTTTTGCCACGTTTTTTCGTTGGTGTGGCTATGGATTATGCGTTCCTTTGCCATGTGAAAAGCAAACGTATAACCTAATAAAAACACAGTAATGAAACAGAACAGATTATTTGTGGCGCTATGCACAATGATGCTGACGACCGGGGTGATGGCACAGCAGAGAGAAAAAGTAAATGCCAATGGATGGACCATAGATGCCAAGAGTCGAAATCCCCTCACAAAGGTAGACGTAACGATTATGACGACCGACAGTACGATAGTCACCACATACCCTTCGTGGGATTTAGAAGGGTATGAGGGGCGGTTTTCATTTAACCTCGAATGGGGGAAGTCCTATATATTTCAATTTACTAAAGAGGGGTATGATACTGTGTACGTGAATCAGACCTATCCTACAAAGTCAATGCTGATGATGTCGGGTATTGGCAACTTGGGCAAGGTGGCATTGAAAAAGACACCGGTGAGCGATAACTTACCTATACAAATAAAGAATGAGGAGGGTGAACCATGAAACGAATAGTAGCAGTATGGGTATTGTTGGCTACTTGCCTTGGCGCAATGGCGCAATCAAAGCAATATGCCGAAGGGTATGATGGCGAGGCAATGCATGTGGAAGCCAAGATAATAGACAAGATCATACGAAAGCCATTACCAGTAAATGTTACAGCAATGCAGCGCGACAGTACCATCATAGCCCAAAGTGCTTTGGGTGCAGACGGTGCTTTTTCCTCTACGTTTCCAAAGGACTCTGTCATTGTAGTCTGTTTCAGCATGGTAGGCTATGAATCATATTGGCTGGAACTGGATTATCGCAATAGTAAAGCCGTGAACAAGAATTTAGGAAACATCGAGATGGTGGAAAAGCCCATTGAACTGGATGAGGTGACGGTAAAAGCCTCAAAGATAAAAATGGTGTACCGAGGCGATACGATTGTATATAATGCCGATGCGTTCCGCCTTACTGAGGGGTCGATGCTTGATGCGCTTATCGAGCAGCTACCGGGTGTAGAGCTGAAAGGAAGCCAGATACTGGTCAATGGGCGCTACGTGGAGAGCCTATTGGTTAATGGGAAGGACTTTTTCCGTGGCGACCCCAGCGTGGCGTTGGGCAATCTATCCGCTTATATGGTAAAGGACATCAAAGTGTATGAGAAGGAGGCCGATGATGCACATATTGTCGGGACAATGGTAAATAAATCGTTCGTGATGGATGTGCGTCTGAAGAAGGAGTATTCCGCAGGATTGATAAGCAACGCAGAGATAGCCTACGGACTGGCCAACCGCTATACGGGGCGTCTCTTCGGATTGCTCTTTACCGACCAGATGCGATTGGCCATGTTCGGTAATGTGAACAACACCAGCGACACACGGCAGCCCGGGACAAATGGTGACTGGAACCCCTCGTGGCAAGCATCGGGAGTGACGAATATGCAACTCGGTGGTATTGAGTTCCTTTGGGACAATAAAGAGAAGAGCCTGGGCGTAGAGAACTCTCTGAAAGTGTTCCGTGAAGACGAACACACCGAGACTGTGACATCGGCGACCAACTTCTTCAACGATGGCGACACCTATACACGCAGTCACAATAAAACACACGATGACCAACTGCACATTATGTGGAGAAACCGTTTGCACGGAAAGGGTAAGTACTACTTTTTCGACTTCCGCCCCGAACTGGAGTATTTCCATAATGATATCACTGGCACAAACCGTGGCGCACGTTTCACTGCTAAACCCTCTGAGAATTACCGAGGCGCATCGCTCGACAGCATTTACATGCCAGGCTATGTCAACCCAGCAATGCTATATAGCGCTGTTACAGATAACCTAAGCATACGCGAACAGCTCAATGTGAAAGGCTATCTATATGGCTCATTTACGTTTGAGAATACGCGTGATTACATCACTATGATAATCAATGCCAATCGCTACCAATATGACAATAGAAACTATCAGCACTACACGCTTCGCTATGGTGAGGCAGGTAACGGTATGGACGACAAGCGCAATATGTATGGCGATAATCAACGATGGGAAAAGAACCTCTCGGCGCAGTTTGACTACAATCATGCGCTGGACTTCAACAAAACTTTCCTATTCCGTCCCAAGTACACCTATTCTTATAATGCGACCAACGGGTATAACCACGTATACCGCCTTGAGCGATTCGAGGAATGGAGCCCTGAAGATAAGGAGTTGGGGATGCTCCCCTCTACACGCGATTCGTTAAGTCAAGCAATGGATGTAATCAATAGCAATAACTCGGTACGCCGTACCCATAAACATGTGCCAAGCCTTGAACTGGAACGTAGGATTTACAGTGATGCCGGCTACCAGTACTATTTGTTACGTCTACCTCTGAATATAATGTCGGAAAGCAATCACATACATCGTGGCGACATTGACACCACTGTGAACCGTCTCTCAGCAAGGCTTGAGGGTAGTGCTCAGTATAACATAACTCAATACCAACAGGGCGACTCTTTGCCACGTCGTGAATACCAATGGACCTACAACTTCTCCAACTCGGCACCTTCGCTCTCGTACAACATCCCTTACGTGAACGATGCCAATCCGCTGTCGATATACATCAACCGCAACGACGGACTGAGGAGTACCCATAGACATAACGCTTCATTCGCATATAAACGCTATCATAGTGTCAGGCAACGCAACTTTAATACAGGTGTCAACGCCTCGCTTGTGCGCAATGCCATCGCCCACTACCGCACCTATGACAAGTCCACGGGCGTTACCACCTCATGGCCTACCAATATCAACGGAAACTGGCAGGCAAGTGCTTATTACAGTATGAGCAGTGCGCTCGATGATGCAGCGCGCACTACCTTCTCGCATGGAACCACGGCAGGGTATGTCAACAGCGTGGACTACATCAGCGTCGTAGGCTCCACGGCCGACCCCAAGAGTGTGGTGCGCAACGTGAACCTTCGTGAAAGCCTGGGCTTTGAAAACAAGTGGGAGCAGTCGACCGTCTACCTCAAAGCCAATGCCACCTACCGCTACGCCACGGGCAACCGCGAGGACTTCACCACCATCCATGCCATCGACTATGACTATGGCCTGACGTTGAAGAGCGAGCTGCCGTGGGGAGTCAACCTCAGCACCGATCTCACCATGTATAGCCGCCGTGGCTATGCCGACGAGTCGATGAACACCGATGATCTGGTGTGGAACGCTCGCCTATCGAAGAGCATCCTGAAGGGTAACCTCACCTTCATAGCCGACGGCTTCGACCTGCTGGGCCAGCTCTCCAACATCCGCTACTCGGTGAACGCGCAGGGCATACAGGAGACATGGCACAACGTGGTGCCGCGCTACGCCATGCTGCACGTGGTGTACCGATTCAATAAGCAACCGAAGAAGAAATAGCAGTAATAATAATTTATGATAATTCGCTAATTCGTGTAACAACATAAACAATCAATGCGATGAAACCAACCAAACTATTCCTTGCTCTTGTCGTGACGATGTTATCGACTAGATTGATGGCACAAAACACCAACCTTGACATTGTTCATATTGAAGGTCGTGCCATTGATGCCGTCACACGTCAAGGATTGCCTGTGTATGTGGATGTGATGTATGCCGACAGCTCGAAGTTCTGTACCGTTACGGGCAAAATGGAGAACAGCGGTATCTTCTCATTCAAGATACTACGCGATTCGGCCATGATAGCCAAAATACACATGATGGGCTATAAGACGCAATACATCGACCTTGATTTCCGCAATGACAAGACCAAGTACAAGCAACTGGGAAACATTGTCATGAGTGAGTTGCCCATAACGTTGGGTGAGGTGACGGTGAAGGCGACGAAGGTAAAGATGGTGTATCGGGGCGATACCATCGTATATAATGCCGACGCTTTCCGTTTGGCCGACGGTTCAATGCTTGACGCTCTCATCGAACAGCTACCGGGCGTGGAGCTGAAAGGCAACCAGATACTCGTGAACGGACGATATGTGGAGAGTCTGCTGGTCAATGGCAAGGACTTCTTCCGAGGCGATGCCAGTGTGGCACTGAGCAATCTGCCAGCTTATATGGTGGATAAGGTGAAGGTATACGAAAAGGCGCTCGAAGACGCACATGTCATCGGTGACTTGCACGAGAAGCCCTTGGTGGTCGATGTAAACCTGAAAAAGGAGTTCTCTGCAGGATGGATATCCAATGCCGAAGTTGCATACGGCACGGGCGAGCATTATCTTGGTCGTGTGTTCGGGCTGATGTTTACCAACAATATGCGTATCGGTGTTTATGGAAATATCAACAACACCAACGATACTCGACAGCCAGGCAGCAATGGCGACTGGAGTCCAGCATGGCAAGCTACAGGAATTACCGACATCAAGACGGGAGGCATTGACTTCACGTGGGACAAGGATAACAATTGGGGCGTACAGAGTGCACTCAAGGTATATCACGAAGACAAACAGGATGAAACCTACACCTCTGCCACCGACTTCTACCAAGATGGCAATACCTATAAGCGCAGCAACAACACGAGCCGTGACAGGCAGTTTCATCTTATTTCTGACTCTCGCCTGTTCCTTAGAGGCAATTACTGGTTTCTTAGAGTTACGCCCAATATGGAGTACTTCCACAACGACATTACGAGCATAAACCGTTCGGCTACATACTCACAGCAACCATCAGAGAATTATCGTGGAGCCTCGCTCGACAGTATATTCCGCCCCACTTACGATGGCATGTTGTCTGATATGCTTGTCAACAAGTTGTATACTCAGAACCTTACCGACCGCGACAGACTGCTACTGAAAGGCAATCTGTATTATTCATATACACCGTCCAATACGTCCGACTATATCCGCCTGACCATGAACGGTAACTATAATCGCACACGCTCCAAGCAGTTCTCACATTATCGCCTCTATTATGGAGAGGGGAGCGGCAGGGACAACGACTTGCGCAACCAATATCGGGAGACGCCTTCACTCAACAGTAATATACAGGCACAATTGGAATACAACCATGCCATCAAAGGTGACCGCAGCTTTATACTCCGTCCTAAATATACCTATTATTACAGTTTCCGTGATACAGACAATGCCCTTTACCGACTCGACACGTATGCCGACTGGAGTCCCGAGGACAAGGCATTGGGCATGCTCCCCTCCACACGTGATTCACTGAGCCATGCGCTTGACATCAACAACAGTAACTTCAGTACGGCACATACACATCGCCATACACCAGCCATTGAACTTGAACGATGGATAGAGGGCGACAACGGTCAGCAGCACCTTGTCTTCCGTCTGCCATTGAACATTGCGACTGAGCGGCTGGACTATCAACGTGGACGTATGGACACCACGCTTTACCGCACCGATGCATTGCTGCAAGGTCAGGCAGAATATCGGATTATAGAGAACCTTACCGATACGACACCGCGCCGCGAATACAGGTGGACATACAACTTCACCAACACAGCCCCGGCCTTGACCTATAATGTGCCTTATGTAAACGATGCCAATCCGCTCTACATAACTATACGCACAGGAGAAAGTCTGAAGAATACTCACCGACATAACGCAAAGTTCTATTTCCAGCAACGCAAGAAGCAACGCCAGCAATTGTTTGAAACCGGTGTAGAAGGTTCGCTCGTACGCAACAGTATTGCCAATTACCGCACCTACGACAAGGCCACGGGTGTTACCACCTCATGGCCTACCAATATCAACGGCAACTGGCAGGCAAGTGCTTATTATAAGATGAGTAGCACACTGGACGAGGCGGCTACGATGACCTTCTCGCATGGAACCACGGCA
>JAZPZS010000135.1:0-11285 GCA_045544835.1 Bacteroidaceae bacterium
CTACCTGTTGGGTGAAGCTTTCGGCCAACTGATAGATACCGATACCCACCCCGTGCTCGGCGGTGAGCGTGTATACAAGGTTACCTACACCACCAACCTATCAGCGGATATCGACTCGCTCTACACCAATGGTACACTGCCACAATTCGATGACGTCGAAGGCCACCAAACCATCTGGAAAACCTCTCTCGATGGCGAAGAGTTGACAGAGGTTAGTGCCGATAGCACGCTCTATGTGGAATATCACAAGATCACCTACGCACTCATCTACATTGTCGATGGTGAGGTATACGCTACCGACAGCATCGAGTACGGAGCAGCCATCACGCCGATTGCCGAGCCCGTCAAGGAGGGCTACACCTTCAGCGGATGGAGCGAAGTGCCTGAGACCATGCCTGCAAGTGATGTGACCATCAGTGGTACATATACCGTCAACATCTATAAGGTGTACTACTACGTAGGCGATGAACTGGTACACACAGCCGAAGTAGCCTATGGTGATACAATCCCCGAGTATGTATACGAGCCTACGGTAGAGGGCGATGTATTCTTTGGATGGGTAGGTGAGACCTACGACACCATGCCTGCCCATGATGTGACCTACACGGCCAATATCGCAAGTGACGTCCTTCAATTGACAATTGACAATTCACAATTGACAATTTACGACCTCAGCGGCCGTAAGGTGACAGATACAGAGAACCTCAAGAGGGGTATCTATATCGTGAATGGTAAGAAGGTTATTGTAAAATGACCTTTTACCATCGACGAAATCTTTAGCGATTGGTCACGAGTGCGCAGATGAAAATTGCGCCTCGTGGGGCTTTTTATTTTTCTGTCCTTCATTAGATGGTTCTCTGTTCTTAACACCTTTGTGGACCTTAGGATACCGCGTTAAGGTTGATATCGAGAAGTTGAATGCGTTTATGCTGGTGCAGGAAGTTGGATAACCAATGTCTAAGAAAAACTCAAGCCCGAACGACAAGGTCCGGGCTTGATACTGTACTGTTTAACGTGCAAGGCACTGCGACCAAGGCTGTGTATTACACGATTTCATACGGCAAAGGTAGTAACATTTAATTGATTATACAAGTTTTGGGAAACTAAAATTTTATACCCGAACATTTTTGCAGAATCTCCACCAACTCCTTCCTCTCGTTACGGATGCGGGCATAAAGGTCGTCCAATGCGTTCTGCAAATCCCTTTCTCTATTCTCAGAGATGTGTCTCAGTACATATTTCAGTACAGTCAACGCTCCTGTCAGTTTCTGGTGATCGCCAGCTTCAAGTCCAAGCTTTGGACCTTTTCCGCTGATACCATTCGGGAGTTGCAGGTCAAATAGTGCGGCACCATGCGCACACTTATTGCGCAACGTATAAATGGCATCGATGTAACTTTCAAAAACACTGACCTTGCCCACTCCAAAATGTCGAGCAATGGATTTCTTCTCGTCTATGTTGTCGATAGATTTATACAGCTTGACCACGCTGCCAAAGGTCATAAACTCGATGGTCTTCCATGCAGGCGCATATTTGTCTTGCGGATATTTTAGATGATGTCGTCTGATTTGCTGATTCTTTCTGAAAGCCTCGGAGCTATATACCTTCTTGTCAAAATCCTGTATAAACGCCTGCCTCACCACTGTAGGACTGACGAACCACAGAGGGTCCGTTTTATATTGCAACGACATATAATAGGTGAGGTATGTACGAAAAGCCACCTCTACGCGAGTAAGGTAACGGTTGAGGATGTTGCGCAAATCAAAATCGAAGTAGTACAACTTCACCGCATCCTCAAACAGCGTTCCCGACACTACCTTATGGTCGCGATTCGTTGCTTTAGGATACGTTTCCTCAAAGGGGAAGAAGTAGAAGCCCAATCGATAGTATCCGATGTCGTGCAATATCTCTTTGGCTTTTTCCTCGTCTTTGATGATGATACCATGCGAACGCAATATCTCTATCTGCTTTTCAATGGTTGTTGCGGTCTTCATTTTGTAGCTATTTTCTTCTTGTTGCAAAGATCGTCAATTTTCCTGAATAGCATCATTAAGGAAATAAATAATTAGAACTCGCATTGTGAAGAGGTCGTGATGAATGCAAGCACAGATGGATGAGCAATTCATTATCTATCCCCCATACCTTCATTGATGATAGGACAACCCCGATCGTGTATCAAACATCCAATTGCAACATTGACAGTGCAAATAACATCTGTTTTTTGTCTCGGTCAGGTTATTTTACGGTCTAATACCCATTATTTGACATACATCAAATAAAAGACATAAATCGGGATATTTTGCTTTCATTATGATAGCGGTTCCAAGAAATGGCTATACCTTTGCATCGAAAACAAGGACAGAGAGAGACAAAAGACAGTATTAGTAAGAACTTGACAAATGCCAATGTACAGCACAGCACTGACTGCTGCGAAGTATAAAAGCAAAATGTGAAACCCGCTCTCTGAATGGCAGGGAGCACAAATTTGAAAAGGTATGAAAAAGATTGTTAGTTTTATCAACTGGGCCTTAAATTGTTATCCTGTAAACGAGGAGATGTATGATTTCGATAAGATTGATTATATGTGCCCGTCAGGAATGATTCCTTTCAAGATGAAAGAGAATGCGTGAATTGTCAACCGAGTTTATAATAATAAAAGGATACTAAAGAAAAGAAGAATCTAAGTGTTTGTGGGCATCAGATAAATTCAATAGGTATTGGTGCCATAGTAGCCAGGACGTGCTGAGATAGTACATAGCATTTGCAGTTCTTATTAATTTATGTATGACAAGAGGCTTCCCCGAAAGGAAGCCTCTTGTGTGTCGTTGGGACTTGGTGCAAAATGCTCGCCTTATGCCTGTTGTGGCCCTACTGCTCTGACGCTACGATGGATGCGCGTGCACGGCTCAGTGTTTCCAACGTCATTTGCAGATAGGAGGCTATATAGGTGAGCGGTGCGCGGCGTACAATCTCTGGCGAGTGCTGCATCAGTTTGGTGTAGCGGTCTTTGGCCGATTCGAAGCGCAGCATATCGGCTTTCACTTGGGAGAGGATGAGCGAGTTTTGCAAGAAATGGCGATAGAGATAGGAGATGTCGTGTACCTCACTGGCCAGTTTTTCCATTGCTGCGTATGGGATTTCCCAGATAACAGTATCTTCCAGTGCTTCGACGATGAGCTGTGTAGGGCGTTGGTTGAAGTAACTGTCGATGCATATCACCACGCCTTGCTCGCAGGAGATGTGCTCGGTCATCTCCTTATCGTGCTTGAAATAGTATTGCCTCACCAGTCCTTTCTCTATATACATCATGGCGTGGCACACGCTGCCTTCGGCGAGTATGATGTCTCCCTTATTGTATGCCTTACGCTCAATGATGCCGGCAAACAGGCGTATGCTGTCAACCTGCAACCTGCGTTTGGGGCAGGTTTCAATTGTTATCTTTTGGGCAATGTCAAAGTTCTTTGTCGGCATATCCTTTATGCTGTTTCAAGTTAGGATTGAGATCGATACTTTTGCGCGGTATGGGGAATACGGTAGTATACCTGTTGCCCTCTTCGGGCAATGGAGTGCGTAGGTCGTAAGCCTTATGGTAGCGGTCGTAGCGGATGAGGTCTTGACGACGGTGTCCTTCCCATACGAGTTCCAGCAGACGCTCTTCCAATATGTTGTCCAGCGTGGCCTCGCGATGGGGCATACTCACTCGGTCGCGTATGGCATTGAGCTCGGCCGAACCGTCCTCGCCGTTGCGCACCTTGGCCTCGGCCTTCATCAGCAGCACATCGGCATAGCGGAAGAGCACGATATCATTGTCGGGCTGGCGTCCATCGGAGTGTGCCGTGCGGTCTACTTCGTATTTGGCCATACGGGCACCTGCAGTATACAGATAGGGGCTCCCCGTAAGGTTTCGTTTCAGTTCGAGGGGCATATATACCAGCGGTTTGCCGTTGTCTTGCATCACAATCTTGCCGTCAACGCGTACCGTGTCGGCATAGAAGTTCAAGGCAAAGCGCGTGTCCTCCTCATCGGTGCCGTAGCCATTGGCCATTACAGTAGAGATGGTGGCGCAAGTACCGTTCTCGGATGCACCACCCACTGCTCCACCATGGTTGTAGTGGCGCGAACGGAAGAGATACCAGAACTGTGCCGCATACAAGTTCTTGTCGAGTGGTATGGTAAAGATGTTCTCTATGGAGTTCTCATTGTGTACGGCAAAGTTGCTCAGATAGTCGGGAGCAAGTGCATAACCAGCCTCGGCCAGTTTGTCGCAATACGCAATGCATGCTTCCCAAGCGTTCAGCTCCTTGCCATCAACAGTAAAGAGGATATCCTTCCCATCGGGACGTATGCCATCGGTCCAGTCGTCATCAGCATAGACTTCTGCGTTCAGCATGACCTTGGCAAGCAGGAAGTGGGCCACAGGAGCCGTCACGCGACCATAGTAGTTGCCTTTTCGGTTCGACGGCTCATCGGCCAACATGGGCAACACGTCTTGCAGTTCATCGACGATGAAGCGCAGCACCTCACTACGCTCGCTCTGCACGACATCCTTCTGCGGTGTATCATGTGCTACGACTAAGGGCACCCGGCCATACATATCCATTATATAATAATAGAAGAGTGCGCGTATGGCCCGCACCTCGGCCGTGTATGATGCGGCCTGCTCTTCGGTCAACAGATCGCGATGGGTGTCGATGACGTGGAGCGACTTGTTGGCCAGTACCACCACCTTGTAGAGATACTTCCACGTATCGTATAGGGGCAGGTCATCCTCACTCCATTTGTGCTGATACATATTGTCCCATAGGCCACCATCGTACCAGTCGCCGCCTCGGATGGGTATCATCGCCTCGTCCGTAGTCAAGGTGTTATAGTCGTATATTCCACGACAAGTGCCCTGCAAGCCTTCGCTGTCGGTCGCTCCTCCTATATAATTATAGAGTACGGCAACAGCATTGACATAGATGTCTGTAGCATTGTTGTAGATGTCCTCTTCGTAGAGTTGGTCGCGCGGGTTCTCCTGCAGGCACGAAACCAAGGTCGTGGCAAGAAGAAGGAATAGGGATAATCTGTTATAGTTTTTCATACCAGTAATCGTTTTAGAATTGTACACTCACCCCCATCGAGAAGGTGCGATAGAGCGGATAGGCACGCTTGTCGTCGATACCCAGCGTACCGTTCACTACATAGCTGTTGATTATCGGGGTCAGTCCGCTGTATGCGGTGAGCGTCGCCACATTGTTCACGTTGGCTGTCAGGCGCAACGAACGTATGGCCTTGCTCTTTATGGGGATATTGTATCCTACGGTGATATACTCAATGTTGACATAGTCGCCATCCTCCAGCCAGTAGTCCGATACATTCTGGTCCACGATATTCTTTTCTGGTGCCCCCTGCAACACGTTGTAGGTGGGGAAGCTCGACATGTTGGTGTAGGCCAGTCCCGTTCCGTTGAATATCTTGTGTCCGAATGCACCGTTCACCTGCACGGCAATATCCCAGTCCTTGTAGCGGAAACTGATGTTCGAGCCCAATGTTACCTTCGGCGTAGCCTGTCCGGCTACGTATCGGTCGCCGCCATCGCCCAGATTCACCTCTCCATCGCCATCGAGGTCGGCTATATCGTAGCGATAGTTGCCTTGCTCGTTCTTGACGAGTCCCTTGCAGTGGGGCAGGTAGAATACGCCGAGCGGCTGCCCTACTATCTGGTACACCACATTGTTGTCGCCTCCGTGCTGTCCGGCTCCGTAGAGCGAACCTATGGGAGTGACCTCTGCTGCTGTCATCTGCATCCCGTTGTATTCGCCACTGAGCGAGAGCAGGCGGTTGCGCTGGTATGCCACGTTCAGGTTGATGTTCAGTTCGGTCTCCTTTTGCTGGATAGGCATCATCGACACGCCAAGCTCAACGCCCTGGTTCGACATCGAGCCGATATTGGCCATCAATTTGTCGTAGGCGAAGGCCGGTACAGGTACGTCATAGGAGTAGAGCATATCGGTAGTCAGCGAGTAGTAATACTCGGCCGTCAGCATCAGGCGGTTGTCCCATGCCCCGAAGTCGATGCCGACGTTCGAGGTGGTGCGTGTCTCCCATTTCAGGTTGGGATTGGTATTCTTCATCGTGCCCATTGTCACGGTGGGCACACCGTTGATAGATACGATGCCGTTCTCCTTCACCGTATTGAGTGTGGTGTATGAGGTGATGCCGCCCAGATTGCCCGAGCTACCGTGCCCCGCACGCAAGCGCAGCAGTGTCACTCGGGGTACATCCTTCATAAATGCCTCCTTATGGATGTTCCATGTTCCCGATACCGAGGGAAACACTCCCCACGTATTGGCCTTTCCCACCATTGACGAACCATCGGTGCGCAGGGTGGCGCTCAGGCTATACCGATTGTCAAAATGATACGCCGCACTGCCCATCAGTGAAGCCAACGAAGGGTCTTCGTACGAACTGCCTGTGCCTCCGAAGGGGCGCGACGAGGTGGCACCTATATTATGATACGAGAAGTCATTGGTCGTTATTCCCTTCGCCTGCACCCAGAATCCCGTGCGCAGCTGCTGGTGATACTCACCGCTTACGCTGGCATCCAGCTTGTGCTTACCCCACGCATTGCCGTAGTTGAGTGCGGCATTGGCAAGGTAGTCCTCGCCGTTGAACTCTCCCCTGTAGACGTTTCCCTGTGCCCACACCCACGTAGGGCAGAACTGTGCGCGTGAGGTGGAATAGTATGAATAAGCACCGAAGAGCGACAGGTGCAGATGGCTGTCAATGTCATACGTCAGCCTCAGGTGCGTGTTTAGCGTAGCATCCTTCGAGTCGTTCTTCTCATCAAGCAATATGCCCGGATGGTTTATCCATGCTGCGGTCGAGTTCTTCACCCAGTTGCCGTTGGCATCCTGTCCTGCAGGATAGGTAGGGTTCTGTGTTGCTGCCGAGTTGAAGAGCATCTGCGTGTCGAATATGTCATGTGTCATGGCCGAAGAACCGAACACCCCGAAGTCGCCCGTCAGCCTACCGCCGAAAGCCTTCTGTGTCACGTCAATCTTGGCCACCATATTGCGGTAGTCGTTCACACGGACGATGGTGTTGTGGTCCATCAGTCCGAACGAGGCACGGTAGTTCTGCGTCTCCGTGCCGCCACTGAACGCCAAATGATGCTGCTGCACGCTTCCCGTGCGTGTGATGACCTTATGGAAGTCCGTATCGAAGCCCCCGTCATTATAGTCCAGTCCCCACGCCTCGGCCGTAGCCCTATACTGTGCCGCACTGAGCATCGGCAGGTATTTGTACATCGGTTCCACGCCATAGTTTCCGTTATACGAAATCTGGAATCCGCCTCCCGTGCCGCGTTTGGTCTTCACTTCGATGACACCCGAGGCACCTCGCGAACCATACCTTGCCGTCTCCGAAGCATTTTTCAGAATCGTGAAGCTCGCAATGTCCGAAGGATAGATAGTCGACAACGTCGCCACGTCCGAGGTCACCCCGTCGATAATCACCAACGGGTCGTTGCCACCGGTGATAGAGGTCGTACCGCGCACCCGCACGCTGTTGAGCATAGCCATACGGTCAGTACCGTTGGTCGTCACGTTCACACCGGCCGTCTGTCCGCTGAGTGCCTCCAGCGCATTGTTTACAAGACCTTTCCTGATTTCCTCATGGCGGATATGTTCCGCCAGTCCGTTCGTGGACATAGAATCTGCCACCTCCTTGGTATATTGCACCTGAGCGGCAAGCTGCAGATGGCTGCAACAGAGCAGCAACACAAATGTCTTCAGTGTTAATCTCATCATAGCAATAGCAATTTTAGATAAAACACTCTATTTTTGTTGCAAAAATATACTTTTTATCCGAGACGTAAGGGACTTCACCTCCGAATTTACCCCCTTGCCACCACATTTTTTTGATATATGTCAAATTTTTCGCCCTCCATTATGCATCAAAGCAGAAGGAGGGAGTTCCCCTAATCAGTAGCCAGCGGATGCTGAGAGGCCGTCAATTGCTGTTCTCCATTACGCTCAGGAAATAACTGGGAGCTGTAATGTAATACAGAATAAGTGGCGACTGCCAAATGGGCGGTCGCCATTTTGTTGAAAGCCATAAAAGGCTATCCCATCACCACATCCGCCTAGTCGAGCCCTTGGGCGATGGCTTCAGGGTGATCCATCAGGTTGTAGTACCAGGTGGGGATGTGGAGGCGTGTACCGAGGGTGCGGTTCGTTTCCACGGCGCGGGTGTACCAGTCGTGCAGGGCATCGGCATCGGGATATATCTCTACCTCGTAGCCGAGCAGGGGCGTGAGCATCGACTCCTTGAAGTTTGCCTTGCCGCCGGTGGCGAGCCACACCTTGTCGGGACAGACGAGGCTCATGATGAGGGCGGTCTTCTCGCTTTCGACCACTCCTATTTTTTCTGACCACAGACTATTCGACCACAGATTACGCGGATTACACGGATTTTCTTCTTGCGGTGTACTACTGCCATCATGTGAAGAATCTGAGAAATCCGTGTAATCTGTGGTTAAAGCCGTGTGCTCCGTGTCCAGAAGAATCTTATTATATAGCCACAACTTTTTATGAACTACAATAGGTTTGTTTTTTATCCCCTCCTCCCCACATAGTGCCACCAGCGGTGCGGATGCAGCTTGGTGTGGTCCACGGTGACCTGTATGCCCACTTTGTGCACTGTGGTCAGTGTCAGGGCATCGTCGGGGACGATGAGGTAACTGCGCAGTTCACTCACGGCTACGTTGTAGAGTGCCTGCCCGTCTTTGACATCGCGTTGCCAGATGGTGCGGCAGATGTCCTCCTTCGTCAGCATATATTCGGGTGCGGCCTCGATGAGCATGCGCAGCAGCGCCTCTCGTGTGGCGGTGAGTGTCACGGTGTTGCCATTCCAGTGGTGCAGCGTGGCGGTGTTGAAGTCGATGCATGTGTTGCCTATGAGGTGCACGCCCTGCAGGTAGGCCATGGCTTTCCTCACATATAGGATGACGATATAGAGCACTGCCATGAAGAGCAGCAACAGCACCTGCCGCCAGGCTATCCACCGCATGCCGCTCCGTATGGTGCTGCGCTCCAAGGCCACCTTGCCCACCATCAGTCCCTGGTCGCAGATGCCTATGCCCACGGTGTCGGTGGCGAATCCCTCCACATACCGTGCGGTGAGCACCTCACGAATGGGTGCATTCACGTTCATCGAGTCTTCCGTGGGGAACATCTCTTTTTGGTTCTTCACATATAGTTCTGTTGCAGCTTCGGCCTCAATGCCCATACTCTTCAATAGGTTGCTGAAGAGTGTGTCGGAGATACCAGGCGTGTAATACTTGCAATACATAAGCGCACTCTCTGAACACCTCCGCTGATATTCGTCATATTCTTTCGGAAGAAAATAGCGTGCAGATATCACTACGGTATCTCCCTCAGTAATCACCGTAGTCTTCGTCTTGCGTGCATAGGCCTTGCTATGAAACCTTCCCCAACTAGGATAGTTCCGTATGGCATATATCGAGTCTCCCCAGTGCGGCACCGCCTCCCTGAACTGCTCATTGATGCGGCTCTGCACCGCTTCCCTGCTGTCGCAGTAGTTGAGCTGGTACGATGCAGCCAGCAGCAGTGCGGCCAGTAGTATATATATGTAGGTGAATCGGCGGTTCTTCATAGATGAGTGAGGCGTTACAACAGTGTTTGCTCCGCCATCAGTGCATCTACCTGTTGCTTCAGTTTGGGAAGGTCTTTGCTGAGTATTCCCCAGATGATGACATTATCCACCTTGTCATAGCCGTGTATCACAAAGTTGCGTAGGTCCACAATTCTGCGTGCGTTGTCTATGCAGATGTTTTCATCCAGTTCGAGCAAGTGCTTCACGGCTTCGCCAATGATTTCCAGCTCACGCTCTACAGCACGGCGCAGCAGTTTGTTGCGCTCATACTCAAAGAAATCGCGCTTCTCTCCTAAGTATTCGAAGATGGAGTCCACGGACTGCTGCACATCGTACAGATATTTCTTCACACTCTTCTTACCCATAAATCAAGCTTTTGGTTTGTTCCACTTCGCGGATGAAGAAGGGATTCGACAATGAGCGGCGTGTCACGAGATCAATATCCCGATTGAACAGTTGCGCCAACTTCTCGCGCAGGGAGAAATAGTTGTCGGTATAGTCTTCGGCATTGATTCCTGCTTCAAAGTCAATCAGCAGGTCTATGTCACTCTTGTCGGTAAACTCAGGTGTATTTACCGAACCGAAGGTATAGAGGCTCTTCACCCTGTACTGTTTACAGAGTGCCCTTACATTGCCCAACTGTCTTTGAATAATCGGATTCATAACGCCTTGTTTTTTGCAAAGATAAAAGAAACGAGCGAGAAATATGAAGTTTAACTTCAATATTTTTCACAGCGCCGACGCGAAATTAGCGTCGGTTGCGACGAAGGAAGCTTTAGCTTCCCCGAGGAGTGCTGCTTGCAGCTTTATCCTACATATCTTCGCGATTTATTGCAAAGAAACAAATTGTAACTCAAATATCCTAATATTTGAGGCTGTTTTTGATGTTGGGCACACCAAATACATTCATTATTTATGGAGACTTATGTGTAAAAATACCCAATCAGGCACGTCCGAACGAGAATTATTTCCTTCCATTTTTCCCCATTTCATCGTCTAAAACGACATTTTTAGACGTCTAAAGATGCATTTTTAGATTTTTCTTTTGGCGAGGGGCGAGTTTTTCTATTCATTTGCGCAGGTTTTGCGGAGCGCGGAGGTCCCTTCCCTGAGACTGGGGTGTTCTCTGCCTCCTCATAATCGGCCATAAATATTCATAAATAAGATATAGACGAACAATGAAGAAGCTGTACGACAAACAGGAAATAGCCCCGCTGCTCGACAAGTTTATGACTGGCGTGAGTACTGCGGACGAGGAACAAGTGCTGGAGCAGTACTTTCTCACTCAAGAGGTGAGCAAAGAGTGGAGAGTATATAAGGAGATGTTTGCCCTGTTCAACAATGGAGAGGTGGACATCGAGATGGCGCAGAGTTGCGACTTCCACACTTTGCAAGAAAAGTAAAACAATCATATAATGTATAAACCAATAAAGTAATTTAGATAATGGTCATGACCAAGCCATGCTGGGGCTGTGAAGTTCTGGCATGGACATTTAAGAAACATCAGTGCATCCTTCTTTTTCAACATAAATTCCCGTGAAACGTGTTCGCCGCCCACAGGGGCTAAAGGCAATTGCCCACAAATTAACCATAAATAAAATTCGTGCAACAACATAAACAACCAA